>DATJWB010000101.1:0-64474 GCA_035501495.1 Bryobacteraceae bacterium
TTCAACGCCGATTTCGACGGCGACCAGATGGCCGTCCACATCCCGCTTTCGCCCGAAGCGCAGATCGAAGCATCCACCCTGATGCTCTCGGCCAACAACATCTTGTCTCCGGCGCACGGCGGCCCGATTGCCGTTCCCACCCAGGACATGGTGCTGGGCTGTTACTACCTGACCAAGGCGCGCCCCGGCGCCAAGGGGGAAGGCCGCACCTTCGCCTCCACCGATGACGTACTGATTGCGCTCGAAATGGGCGAAGTGGAGACGCTGTCCCCGATCAAGCTGCGCTACACCGGCAGGGTCATCGACCTGGTGCACGCGTTCGACAACCAGAACGTGATTCATACCGAGCCGATCGAGTTCACCAAGCAGTACATGGAGACCACCGTCGGCCGCGTGATCCTGAACGACGCCCTGCCGCGCGATATGCCGTTCATCAACGGCCTCCTGAAGAAGAAGGGCCTCTCCGCGCTGGTGCAGTACTGCTACCTGAAGTTCGGTTTGCAGACCACCGTGCAGATGCTTGACGAGATCAAGTCGCTCGGGTTCCTGTACGCGACCCGCGCCGGCATCTCCATCGGCATCGACGACATGGTGGTGCCCGGCGAGAAGAAGGGCCTGGTGGCCGAGGCCGAGCGCGAAGTGGTGAACGTCGAAAGCCAGTATCAGGACGGCGCCATCACCCACGGCGAGCGCTACAACAAGATCATCGAAATCTGGTCGAAGGTCACCGAGAAGGTCTCCGACGAGATGTTCAAATCGATGGAGGAAGACGACCGCACCGGCCGCTACCTCAACCCGATTTATATCATGGCCGACTCCGGGGCCCGCGGATCGAAACAGCAGATCCGCCAGCTCTCCGGTATGCGCGGGCTGATGGCCAAGCCCTCGGGCGAGATCATCGAGACCCCCATCACCGCGAACTTCCGCGAAGGCCTCAACGTGCTGCAGTACTTCATCTCCACGCACGGCGCCCGCAAGGGTCTGGCCGACACCGCGTTGAAGACTGCGGATTCGGGCTACTTGACGCGCCGCCTGGTAGACGTGGCGCAGGATGTGATCATCAGCGAGCAGGACTGCGGGACCACCGAAGGCATTTACGTCGAACCCATCATCGAATCCGGCGAAATCATCGAGCCCTTGCGCGACCGCATCGTGGGCCGCGTGGCGCTCGAAGATCAGAAGGACTACGAAGGCAACGTGATCGTCGGCGTCAACCAGGAGATCACCGAAGACCTGGCGGCGGCGATTCAGGCAGCCGGTATCGAGCGCGTGAAGATCCGCTCGGTGCTGACCTGCGAATCGAAGCGCGGCGTGTGCGTGGCGTGCTACGGCCGCAACCTCGCGACGGGCCGGCTGGTGGAGCGCGGCGAAGCGGTCGGTGTGATCGCGGCGCAGTCCATCGGCGAACCCGGAACCCAGTTGACCATGCGCACCTTCCACATCGGCGGAACGGCGACGCGCGTCAGCGAGCAATCCACGCAGGACGCCAAGTCCGACGGCTTCGCGCGCTACATCGGCATCCAGACGGTCCGCAGCAAGACCGGTGAAATCATCGCCATGAACCGCAACGGCATCATGGCGGTGGTGGACGACAAGGGTCGTGAAAAGGAACGCTACCCGGTGGTGTACGGCGCCCGCGTGATGGTCGAGGACGGCGCTCCCGTACGCAGCAACCAGATTCTGCTCGAGTGGGATCCCTATACCTTCTCGATCCTGACGGAAATCTCGGGCGTGGTGCACTTCAAAGACCTGATCGACGGCATGACGCTGCAGGAGCAGGTGGACGAAGTCACCGGCATGTCGCAGCTGGTGGTCACCGATTCTCCGGACGAGAAGCGGCAGCCCCAGGTGGTCGTGCGTCCCGAGGGCGCCGGCGGCTCCCGTTCGGAAGCCAAGAAGTACCTCATGCCCACCCACGCGCACCTCATGGTCCGCGACGGCGAAGAAGTCCACGCGGGCGACGTGGTCGCGAAGATCCCGCGCGAGACCACCAAGACCAAGGACATCACCGGCGGTCTTCCGCGCGTGGTGGAGCTGTTCGAGGCGCGCAAGCCGCGCGAGACGGCCATCATCGCGGAGATCAACGGCGTGGTGAAGTACGGCGAGGTCTCCAAGGGCCAGCGCAAGATCTACGTGGAAGGCGAGAGCGGCGAGAAGCGCGAATACTCGCTGCCGCGCGGCGTCCACATCAACGTTCAGGAGGGCGAGCGGGTGAAGGCCGGCGAGCCGCTCATGGACGGTCCCCGCAATCCGCACGACATTCTGGATGTGCTCGGCGAAAAGGAACTGCAGAAGTACCTGGTCAACGAGATTCAGGAGGTCTACCGGCTGCAGGGCGTGAACATCAACGACAAGCACCTGGAAGTGATTTCGCGCCAGATGATGCGCTGGGTGAAGGTCGAAGACATCGGCGACACGGAATTCCTGCCCGAAGAGGTGGTGGACAAATTCAAGTTCCGTGCGGAAAACCAGAAGGTGATCGAAGCGGGCGGCCATCCGGCTCAAGGCAAGGCGATGCTCCTGGGTATCACGAAAGCGTCGCTCTCCACCGATTCGTTCATCTCCGCGGCCTCCTTCCAGGAGACCACGCGCGTACTCACCGAAGCCGCCATCAACGGCAAGGTGGACTATCTGCGCGGCCTGAAGGAGAACGTGATCATGGGCCGGCTGGTTCCGGCCGGCACCGGGATGGAGTATTACCGCCAGGTGAAGATCGCGGGCGAGGACGTGGTGGAGGAGCCTGTGGCCGAAGCGCCTCTCGACCAGATTCCCGGTTACGACGAGGAGACCCGCCTGCAGTACGCCGGCGGTCTTCCGGAAGAGACCGGCGAAGAGTCGCTCGCGGAATAGAATCGCGCAATACCATCACGCCGAGTGACCGGCCGATACAGCCCGGCACTCGGCGTTTTTCTTTTTGCGGCTCGTAGTCCTTCCGGGCCCGAAGGACGCGCCCCGGCTCATCGGAGCGCTCGTTGGATGTCCATGGTGTCGGTGCCGCGAAGATTGTTTTCGCGGCTGTCGCCTCAAATCCTCCGCACCAGAATGTGCTTGTACTCTGTCCACCGGCCTGGATCGTGCGCTTGCAACTCAATCGGGCCTTCGTCGAGATTAGCGAGCCTGTCGTACTCCAATACGGTCTCCCCGTTGATCCGTACCAGGCAGGCCGCGTCTTTCACGCGAAGTTGAAATGGCCACCACTCACCCGCCGCGATCCGTGGGTAAGAGCCGCGTTTGACAGAGTACAGCGACCCGGTGGGATAGTGCGCACCCTCCACATCGTGAAGCTGTATCTCATAGTGCCGGCCCCGCGACCCGGTGCCCGCCGTGCGAAACAGCACGCCGCCGTTGTGGTGCAGTGCGTGCCGCACATACATTTGCAACTCGAAATCGCGGTACTTTTCGGCGGTCGCGAAGTGGCCGTTGCCGTCGCTGTAGAGGATGCCGCCGAGCGCTTGGAAATTCGGCTTGCCGTCGGAGACGTGCCACTTCGCGACGTCGGCCGGTATCTCGTAGAGCGGAGTCCATGATATCTTCGATGGCAATTCGCGTACTCGCAGATTGCGGAAGCGGATCGGGTAGCTCAACGACTGGAGGCCCAGATAACCACTGCGGAGCCGGTGCCGCAGCTCGGGGATGGTTTCGACATCGAGATCCTGGACCATTTCGCTGTTGGTCCATACCTGGAGGCGCGGCCAGTCCATCAAAATGCGAAACGTGTTCCACTCGCCCTGGTTCCTGACGTTGACTGTGCGCGGCGCGACGATCGGGTAGATCGCACCCATCGATTCCGGCGCTGGTTGCTGATCCATCTGGTGGAAGATGTGGATCTCCATGCCGCACCACATGGGACGGCCGTGCTCGGGCGCGTGAACGTAGATGCCGGAGTCGCACCAGCCTTTGACAAAGAACTCGCCGCGGAAATCGAAATTCTCATACTGGTGAGCCGACCGCAGCCACGTGGGGTAGCCGGCGCTTTCATGCACGACAATCTCGCCCGAATCCACATAGAACGCGCGCTCGGCCCCTTCCTGCACACTCCACCCATCGAGAGAACGGCTGTCGAAGAGGCGGTTGAAGCCGGACTCGGGCTCCGACTGCGGTGCAGCGAGGAGCACGCCGGCGGCGCCGGCAGTGGCGAGAAAACTGCGTCGGTCCATACACAGTTGATTGTAGTTCGTCTGTGTTCGCCATCCGGCTGCCCTGGCATTGGCGCGCGAACAGGCGGCGTGGTATACAGGCAACGCGAAAGCCAGGCCCGAGTAGCGGAAAAGTCCGTCTGCTGCCTATGCCAGTAGCCGCTGCCAGTCGCCAAATCCCTGCCCTGTTACACTGAAGTTGACTTCCAGGAGTCCAATCCGATGCCGTTGGCCACTCCAGCATCCCCTCCGCCGCTGCAGGACGGCGACCGCTTGACGAGCGAGGAGTTCCTGCGCCGCTGGGAAGCGATGCCCGACCTCAAGCACGCGGAGCTGATCGACGGAATCGTGTACATGCCATCGCCACTCAGCCAAAAGCACTCTAACCTACATTTCCCGCTGAGCACGTGCCTCGGCATCTACACTGCGAACACGCCAGGATGCTGGGGCGGTCTCGAGGCCACCTGGGTTATGGGCCACCGCGATGTCCCCCAGCCGGACCTCGCGTTACTCGTCTTGCCCGAGTACGGCGGCCAATCCACCGTGGAGGGTGAATATTACGCAGGCGTTCCGGAACTGATCGTGGAAGTCGCTCTTTCCAGCCGCGCCCGCGATTTGGGTATCAAGTTGAGGTTGTACGAGCGAATGGGCGTGCACGAGTACCTGGTAGTGGTTGCGAGCCAGAAGAGGATCATCTGGCACCAGCGAACCGCGGGCATTTTCCAACCGATCGATCCGGACGCCGACGGTACCCTGCGGTCCCGCTGCTTTCCCGGACTGTGGCTCGATCCCATCGCCCTCTGGAGCCGTGACCAGGTACGCATGCATGCGGTTTTGAATCAGGGCCTCGCTTCTCCCGAGCACGCCGCGTTCGTCGCCCGTCTTGCCGCCCAGAAGCGCTGACCGAAAGCCTTCCAAAACATGGCAAGCTAAAGCATGCGCTTTCTGACTGCCCTGGCATTGCTTTCCTCCGTCCCCTCCACCGCCGCAACCTACCGTTTCGGCGCCATCTGGGATGGATCCAAAGTCTGGAAAGACGCCTGCGTCACCATCCAGGGAGACAAGATCCAGAGCGTCGGAGCCTGCACCGGAACGGTCGTCGATCTCTCACGCTACACCGCCATCCCCGGCCTCATCGATGTCCACACCCACATGACCTACGTCCTCGACAATCGCGTCAGCCAGGCGGGACGCGGCGCGGCGGTGGTCTTCCTGGCGCAGGACAACGCGCGCAAGACGCTCGAGACCGGCGTCACCACCGTGCGCGACCTGGGCGCCGTCGACTACGCCGACATCGCCATGCGCGATCTCATCAATGACGGCAAGATGCCAGGGCCTCGCATGTTCGTTGCGGGGTACGGGCTGCAGATCACGCGCGGGCGCAACGCTACGCCGAACACCGCGGATGGTCCGGCGGAGGTGATGAAGGTGGTGCGCCAGCAGGTGGGCGCCGGCGCCGATTGGATCAAGATGTACGGCTCGACGGGCTCGGGCCGGGACGTCACAGGGTTCCAGACCTTTACGTTCGACGAGATGGAGGCTGCGGTGAAGGCCGCCCATGCTCTGGGAAAGAAGATCGCGATCCACACCTACGGCCCCGACGGCGCGCGCGATGCTGTCCGCGCCGGCGCCGATTCCATCGAGCACGCTACGGACATGGATGATGCCACCATCGCGGAGATGGCGCGCCGCAAAATCTTCTATGTTCCAACCATCGATCATAATCGCTATTACGTCGATAACTACCGAAAGTTGAACTATCCGCCCAAGGCGGTGGACGATCTGAACGCCTACATTCAACGGAACCTGGAAACAGCGCGCAAGGCGTTTTCGGCCGGGGTGCGATTCGCCATGGGCTCGGACGCGGTCTACACGATGTTCGGCGAGAACACCCGCGAGCTCGGCTGGTTCATCAAGGCGGGAATGACGCCGGAACAGGCGCTGGGCACCGCCACTACCTCCGCCGCCGAATTGATGGGGATGGCGCAGAGCCTCGGGTCGATCCGCCCCGGCTACCTGGCGGACATCGTGGCGGTGGAAGGCGATCCGCTGGCCAGCATCGATGTCGCGATTCAAAAGGTCCGCTGGGTGATGAAGAACGGCGAAGTGGCGGTTGACAAGACGAAGTAGGGATCAGCGGAAATTGGTCATCAGGACCAACTCCACCTTGATTTCACGCCGGAGATAGACAATGTGGCTGCCGTCCGCGGACCAGTCGAGTTGTCGCACATCATTCGGGAGCGGTTCTCCGATGCGCGCCGGCGCACCACCGGCGATCGGCTGACTCCAAAGCTGCGCCGATCGATCCGCATGAGAGAGAAAGGTCAGCGCCTTGCCATCCCGGCTCCATCGAAGGTTGGAGAAATCCGGAGGAGGCGTCACCTCTCCTGCCGGCGATCCATCGTCGAAAGACCGGACCTGGATCCGCGGGTTGGCTACGGCACAATCGGGAAACGCGATGAGCTTAGCGTCTGGTGAAATGATCGGGCTCTCCCATCCCGAATCCACCAGCTTGACGGGAGGTCCGAGCCTGTCGAGCGGCGCCTTCCAGATGCCCCAGTGTCCGTTCACCTCGGATGCATAGGCGACCCACTTGCCGTCCGGAGAGAGCGCAGGGTGCCAGTCGAGCCGCCCGGTGGTCACTTGCCGGATGCCGCCGCCGTCTATGCCGGTACGCCAGAGGTTCACTGAGCCCCGGCGTTTCAAAACGAACACGATGGAACGGCCATCGGTTGAAACAGCCGGCTCGCTGGCGAATACCCGTTCCGGAATCAGGGGCTTCCGTTCCAGGCCATCGGACGAGGCGAGCCACAGGTTGGAGTCTCCGACATATACCACGCGCCCATCGGGAGTCCAGACCGGAGTGTTATAACTTCCTGCCGGCAGAGACATCTCAACGGGCTCTCGGCGGCTCACTCCCTGCGTTGGGACGGTCCAGATGCTGTCTTGGGTCTCCTGTTTGTTCGCAAGCAGTGTGCGGGCATCTGCAGTAAGACTGAACATCGTGTAGTCGGCTGTATCGCTGGTGAGCCGGAGGGCCGGGCTGCCCTCCCGAAGGTGCCAGATCTGCGAGACCCCCGAGTCGTCATCCGGGATCAACGCCAGGATGTCGGATCGTGTCAGCCAGTATACCGATCGCATCGGATTCGGCAGCGGCCCGGTAACGAGCTTTGCGGGTCCGCCCGTGGCCGGTAGCTCGAATGTGGACCAGGCGCTTCCGCGGAAATTACGGACCCCCTCTACGTAGTAGATGCTCTTACCATCGGCGGCCCATTGCACGTTATTGAAAGGATAGGCCGCATCGCTGGTGGCGATGACTTTGGTTTCGGACAGCCGCGATGTAGCCGTGATCAACTGTGCGCGGCCGGAGATGTCGCGCCGGCTGAATACGACGCGGCTGCCATCTGGAGAGAACACCGGGACTCCGCCGCCGGTCATGAGCCTCTCCGCTTCGCCTCCCGAAGCGCTTATCCGAAAGAGAGTGCCGCCGACCGGGTGTAAGTCGTCCTCAAACGTGTAGTATAAGGAGTCTCCGTTGGGCGAATAATTAACGCCCCAAAAGTGGCCCGGAAGGGGATTCGTAAGCCGCACGCCGGGACCCACTCCATCCGTCTCGCGGACCCACAGACTCTGTCCGACCATTTCCTGGTCCGCAACATATGCGATGTGCTTGCCGTCTGGCGAGACGATTCCGTAGGCCACAGGATTGGCTACCGCGATCGGCGTGAGCCGGACCTGAGAAACCTGGCGCTCCGAAGGCGGCCAAAGCAGGCGGGCGGCGATGAGCGTAGCGGCGGCTACCAGGACTCCGGCGACTGCCAATGGGACGAACCGAAAGTCGAGGCGGCGGCTGTCCGGTTGGAAAAGCGCCGCCTGCGAGACCGGAACCTTTTGCGCGCCGGTCGAGACGATCTCCGCCGTGCAGTCGAGCCGATAGCCTCGCTTCGGAATGGTCTGGATGTACTGTCCGCCGGTGGGGGTCTCGCCAAGAGCTTTTCGGAGGTTAAATACGTTCTGAGAGAGATTCCCTTCTTCCACGAAGGTGTTCGGCCAGACGGCCTCGATCAGTTTACCTTTTTCTACCACACTACCGGCATTCTGAACCAGTACCAACAACGTATCGAAGCACTTGGGGGTGAGCGGGACAATCTCGCCATGACGCCTCACGACCCGCTCCGCCACGCTCACCTGAAACGGACCGAATTCGTAAATCTGGTTTGGATGCAGCGGCATGGGGGTCTTTGAGATTTTCTTGAGAATTCTCTAATCACCCTCTAAGGACTCTCCAGGAGCCATTTTGGTAAGATGATCTGCGCAAAAAGCCGAATCCTCGGAGATTCGCGCACGGACTTGGGGCAGTATAGCGCAGGGGATGAGTGTCGGCAAACGGGTTGCCCGCATGGTAGCGGCCTCAGGAGAGTACTGTCAGTACTGAAGTCAGGTCAGCCCGGTGCAGCGTAGCAGTCTCCGACTCCGCATGAAATGTAGCCTCGCGACGTCGCCAAACAGGATGAGGCGCAGCACTCGGAGACACCATGAGATCTCGGACACCTTTCCTGCTCGCCCTGATGGGCGTTGCGGCGCAGTTTTCCTTCGGGCAGACCATACAGACCACGCCTAATCCTTCGGTCGTTGGTCAATCCGTCCTGATTACCGCTTCAGCCACCACGGGGGTTGGCACCATGATCCCGATCGAGGACCTCGGTACCAACGTGGTCGTCGCGACGGTTCAGACCACCTCCACGCTACACGGCGGCGGCAGCGTGGGTTCTACTACGATATCCACCCTCAGTGCGGGGAGCCACCAGCTACAAGGGTGTGTCAATCTGATTGACACCTATCAGTGCGGCAACATAGTGACCCAGGTCGTCAACAAAGTGCAGACCTCGGTATTGGTGACGCCGTCGCCGAGCCAGGCGAACGTGCAGCAAACCGTGACGCTGACTGCCATGGTGACACCCTCTGCCGCGACCGGGACAGTGACCTTCTCAGCGGGGTCCACCACCATCAGCACTGTCAACCTGAGCAATGGCTCGGCGAGCGTCGGGGCGACTTTTGGCGGGCCTGGAACCTATACCATAACCGCCAACTACAACGGCGACTCGACCTACGCTCAGAGCTCGGGAACTGCTCAAGTGATCATCAATCAGCCGCAGACGCAAACCCAAACTTTCCTGAATACGGCGCCCAATCCATCGGACTATGGCCAGCCGGTCATTGCGACCGCCACGGTAAATCCCTCCTCGGCCACCGGAACGGTATCGTTCCTGGCGGATGGGGCGGTGATCCAAGGCTCCCCCTTCCCGCTGAGCAACGGGTCGGCGAGCGTGCAGATCAATGGGCTGGCCGTCGGCATCCACAGCCTGTCGGCCTCGTTCAACGGCAACACGAGCTATTCGTCCAGCACCTCGCAGACAGTAAACCAGACCGTGAACCGCGCGACACCCATCGTGTCTCTTTCCGTTCAGCCCAGCCCTGTCACGTACGGATCGGCCGTTTCTTTGACAGCGATGATCACACCATCGACGGCCACCGGAAACGTAACCTTCTTCGATGGATCGAATTCTCTGGGCACGGCGGTTGTGTCTGGCGGCGCGGCTTATTTGGTGATCTCGACCAATCCCTTCCTGCAGCCGGGCAATCACAGCCTGACGGCTTCCTACTCGGGAGATGGAAACCTCAAAGGCGCCACCTCAGTAGCCGTGCAGGAGACGGTAAATCCGGGTACTACCACTCCCCAACCTACTTTCACATCGTTGACCGCATCGCCGACCAACGTCACGGCTGGACAGCCAGTCACTCTCACCGCGACCGTATCGCCCGCCGCGGCGACCGGCACCATCAGTTTCTTCGACGGCAGCTCGTTGCTCGCCAACTCCCCGTTGACTGGTGGCGCCGCCATCTTCACCACCAGCAGCCTGTCTGTCGGGAACCACAGCCTGACCGCCTCGTACGGCGGGTCCACGAACTACGCTACCAGCAACTCTTCGCCGGCCAGCGTCACAGTGACCTCTTCGGGCGGAACGAATCCTCCCTCCTGCACCTTCAGCCTGTCGGCGGGTTCGGCATCCGTGGGAGCGGCCGCGTCCACCGGCAGCGTCCAGGTGACGGCCCCCGCCGGCTGCATCTACACCGCCTCGAGCCCGTCCGGCAGTTTCGTCTCCATCACCAGCGGCGCAAGCGGCTCCGGCAACGGTACCGTGACTTACAGCGTGCAGGCGAACTCGGGGACCACGGCTCGCTCTACGGGTCTCACCATCGCCGGCCTGCCGTTCACGGTGAATCAGTTGAATGGATGCGTGTTCGGGCTGACGCCGTCGAGCGCTTCGTTCGCCGCCGCCGGGGGAACCGCCCTGATCAATGTCGGAGCTTCCAATTCCAACTGCGGCTTTACGGCGGTCTCGAATAACCCGTCGTTCATCGTCGTGAACGGTTCCGGCTCGCCGGTGAGCTACACGGTGCTGCCGAACTCGTCCGGCTCCGGGCGCGCCGGAAGCATCACCGTGGCCGGGCAGTCCTTCACGGTGGTGCAGGCGGGCACGGCGTGCAGCTTTGCGCTTGCCCAGGCCAGCCAGTCTTTCACGTCCGCGGGCGGCATGGGGACGGCGTCCGTCCAAGCTCCGGCCGGATGCTCGTGGACAGCCCAAAGCAACAGCTCATTCGTGACCATTACGGGCGGCGCCAGCGGATCCGGCAATGGCATGGTGAGCTATGCGGTACAACCGAACCCGACGAGTGCGCTGCGAGTGGGCAGCCTCACCATCGCCGGCTTGCCTTATGCGGTGACAGAATCGGGGTCGTCGCCATTGACCTGCACGGCCAGTGTTCCGGCTGCCACCAACGTGGCCATTGAAGGCCGGACAGAAGTGATGGGGGACCTGCTTCTGAGTTGCACCGGGTTAACCTCGCCTCTAACCGCGGACATCTCCTTCACACTCAATACCAACGTGACGAACGCCCTCACCAATGGCGTCACGGACGCCAGCCTGGTGGTGAACGGCGCGTCTCAGGCGGGTCTGGTTTCCGGATACAACACCCTCACCTGGTTGGCAGTCCCGCTCGCGCCTGCCGCGGGCGCGGTGCAGGTCCGCATCACCAACGTGCGCGCCGACGCCAGCCTGTTGGGCACGGCAGCGAGCCTGCAATCGATCCCGGTAACGGGAGTGGTCACTGTGAGCTCGACCGTGCCGGTCCCAGTGGTGAACGCGTCGCAGACCCTGGCCTTTGCCGCACCGACCTTCACCTTCCAAAGGATGGCGGCAACCGGAAGCGGTACCCAGACCATCATTCCGCTGCAGTACCAGGAAGCTGGCATCGCGGCCTTCCAGGCCGGCAGCAACGCGACGCGACTGCGGATGGTCATCAGCGGCGTGCCCGCCGGAGTACAGGTGTTGGCGCCCCTGTTCCCCAACGAAGGCACACGGGCGCAGTTGTTCTCGGCAGACGCCAACGGCTTGGGCGGATCGGCGGTGGCGGGAGCGCCGGGCTCCTATCAACAGCTGGTCGTGTCGGGAGGGGTGGCGACCGCAACGTGGGTGGTGTTGTCCGCCGACCCCACACAGTTCGAAAACGACACCTTCGCCTTGATGCTGCAGAATCCGTCCGCCCAAAACCTGAGCCAAGTCCAGATATCAGCCAGTCTCGGCCCGGTGAGCACGGTGAGCGTGGCGAGTGCCACCGCTCCCGTACCGCGATATCGGGACTTCTCCGTGCCGCAGAGCCTGGTGAACCTGCGCGCGACCAGCACGGTGCAGGTCGTCACTTCCAGCCAGTCGCTGTTTTCCGATCACGCGAAGACCGCGTTGGTCGTCGGCCCGAAAGTGATGGTTACCACCCAGGTCGCGAACGACACGCAGGACAACATGGCGACCGGCGTGACGATCGGCAGCAAATTCACGGGCGGCATGATGACGAGTTGTCAGACGAGCATGGGCAGTTGCACCATGTCCGGCGATCAGGGGATGGTGAACGTGGGCAATCTTCCGCCTGGGGGAAGCGTTCAGGTCGTTGTGACGGTAGCGCCGACGGCATGCGGGTCCAGCATCTGCGAAGTGGGCAGCGATTCGGGGGCCGCCAGTGACCAGCCGAACGCCGACTTGTCCGCGAGCCGTGCCGGAACCGTCTTCATCGTGACGGGCGGGTCGAGTTCTGGCGGCGCAGCGAATCTCGCTGCCTCGGGAGGCACGCCGCAAAGCGTCCGGGTCGGCGCGCCATTCCCGGCCCCCCTGCAAGTAACCGTCACGGACGCGTCGGGCAACCCTGTGAGCAACCAGACGGTCACGTTTACGGCGCCTTCCAGCGGCGCCAGCGCCGGGCTCTCGAGTTCGACGGCCCAAACCAACGTCTCCGGCGTGGCCAGCGTGACCGCCACAGCCAACGGCATCGCCGGCAGCTACACAGTCGTCGCGGCGACGGGCGGGCTCACGGCTTCGTTCTCCCTGACCAACGTGGCGCAAGCTACCAATGGAGACCTGGCCCAAGGCCAGCCGGCATCGCAGAGCAGCACCCTGCCGGGAACCCCGCCTGCCAGCGCCGCAGCGGACGGCAACACCGACGGCGCGTTCTTCGACGGCTCGGTCACGGCAACGAACCTCGATTCAAACCCATGGTGGCAAGTCGATCTCGGCGCATCTACCGCGATCAGCAAGATCACGATCTGGAATCGCACGGACTGCTGCGGCTCCCGCCTGGGCGACTATTGGGTGTTCGTCTCCGACACGCCGTTCCTCGCCACGGACACGCCGGCCACCCTGCAATTCCGCGCGGGAACCTTCAGCAGTCACCAGACTACCGCGCCCAATCCGTCCGCCAGTATCACCAACTCGGCACAAGGCCGGTACGTGCGCGTCCAACTCAGCAGCGCCGGATACCTCAGCCTCGCCGAGGTACAGGTGTTCGGCGCTTCGGGCGGGACCGGCGCCATGGTGGCCGCGCAAAGCAGCACGCTGCCGGGAACACCGTCAGCCAGCGTCGCGATTGACGGTAACACCGACGGCTCGTTCTTCGACGGCTCCGTCACAGCCACGAATCTGGAGGCCAATCCGTGGTGGCAGGTAGACTTGGGCGCTTCCGCCACGATCAGTGTGATCACCGTCTGGAACCGCACCGACTGTTGCGGATCCCGATTGAGTGATTACTGGGTATTTGTCTCCGACACGCCGTTCCTGGCGGCGGACACGCCCGCAACACTACAGTTCCGCTCCGGGACCTTCGCGAGCCATCAGACGACCGCTCCGAATCCATCCACCACGATTTCTGTGAACGCGACAGGCCGGTACGTTCGCGTGCAACTCTCCAGCGCAAACTATCTGAGCCTCGCGGAAGTGCAGATTACCAGGGCCGGCGGCGGCAGTTCCACCGATCTGGCGCAGGGAAAAACGGCGACGCAAAGCAGCACGCTTCCCGGAACACCGACTGCCTCGGCTGCTGCGGACGGCAATACCGACGGCGCGTTCTTCGATGGATCGGTGACCGCGACCAACCTCGATCCGTCCGCCTGGTGGCAGGTGGATCTCGGTGCTTCGACGACCGTCGGCTCGGTAGTGGTTTGGAATCGCACAGATTGCTGCGCGTCGCGCCTCGGCGACTACTGGGTGTTCGTCTCCGACACGCCCTTCCTCGCGACGGATACTCCGGCTACGCTGCAGTTCCGGTCTGGGACATTCGCAAGTCACCTGACAACCGCGCCCAATCCGTCTTCCACCATCCTTGTCAACGCAACAGGTCGCTACGTGCGCGTGCAACTCAGCGGGACGGGCTACTTGAGCCTGGCCGAAGTCCAGGTGTTCGGCGCATCGGGGAATCCCGCGAACGGCAATCTGGCGCTCAGTAAAACGGCGTCACAGAGCAGCACACTGCCGGGGACGCCAAGCGCCGGCGTGGCGGTGGATGGAAACACCGATGGCGCTTTCTTTGATGGATCGGTGACGGCGACCAATGCCGATCCAGCGGCATGGTGGCAGGTGGACCTCGGTGCGACGGCCAACGTGAGTTCTGTGGTGGTATGGAATCGGACGGACTGTTGCGCCCAGCGGCTGAACGACTATTGGGTGTTCGTCTCCAACACGCCGTTCCTGGCGACGGACACCCCGGCTACGCTGGCTTTCCGTGCCGGGACCTTTGCGAGCCATCAGATTACTGCGCCGAATCCCTCCACATCGATCTCGGTCGGCGCGCCAGGGCGCTATGTTCGGATCCAGTTAACGGGCACGAATAACCTGAGCCTGGCGGAGGTGCAGGTATTTGGGCAATGAGACGGTGGCGCGGGCGCTCGTGCCTTGGCACTCGTGCGCCGGCCACGCCCCGACTCATCGGGGCGCTTGTCGGGCGTGCACACTATCGCTGGCGGCGAAGGGCTTTCGAGGCGCCAATTTGTTACGCCAAGCCCAGTTCTTTGATCGCGGCGCCGGCCCCACGTAAGTTTGGCAGGCGGATCTCCGAGTACTTACGGGAAAGCAGCACGCCGTCGGCGCCCGCTTTGAACGCCGCCAACACTGCTTGGCGCGTGCCATCGGGAGTGGACTTGCTCGACGCCACATTCGTGGGAATATCGATGTCGATCCCCGGCCACAACAGCGTCTTCGTGCCGTTCAATGCCTCCCGCGCGCGCTTGGCCTCGCGATACACATAATCCGCGGAAAAACCGTACTTCGGCAGATCGGCGAGGTCCTTCTCGAACTTGTAATCCAGCACGCGGTAGTGGAAATCCAGCAGTTCCTGCTGCGGCACATCGCCGAACATCGTCTGGCCGATGTTGCGAATGTAGCCGGCCATGCGCTCGCCGCCGCAATTGTGGTACATGACCATCTTCAGAAAGTCGGAGTATTGCGCGAGTTCCGAAAGGTCCTGCTCGGCGCGATAGATCGGGCTGAAGGAGTTGTTGTGCCAGATATGCCAGCCCACCCCGACCGATGGCTTCACGTTCTTCACCTTCGTGTAGATCGCCGAGTAGGTGTCGCGCAGGCTGTCGGTCCAAAGCATCTCCCAGGCCAGCAGTTCCGGATAGCGCAGCATCAGCCGCCACAGGGTGACGTAGTAGCCATCCACCGGGCGCCTGCCCTGGCGTGCCGTCGCCACGAAGTTCGCGAGCGCCTCGAAGCCCTGGCGCGCGCGCACCACATTGATGCCGCGGTCGCGCGCCTTGTTCTCGCAGTGATCGCAGAAACAGGTGATCTTTACGGGATTCCCGGAGGAGCCGCCGTGCGCGCCGCGAAGCGCATTCGAGAAAGCCCCTTGCCGTTCCGAGCCCCACATGATGCCGTCGATCTCGTACGACCGGGCGTAATCCTCCACCGTCCCCAACAGCCAGTTGTGGTAATTGGGATTGTTGAAGCATAGCGTGGTGGCGTTGGTGCCGTCGAGATGACGCTCCTGCGCCTGCTCGACGTGAGGGACGCTGTCGCTCCACACATCTTCAAACCAGCAGAGGGTCTTCATGCCGCGCGCTTTTGCCGAGGGGAGGACCGCCTGCAGCACATCGAAGTCGCCGAAATCGGGGGCGCGGAAATCCTTGAGCACGGTATCGTGGTAATACTCCCGGTGAATCCGCGTGTAGCTGCCGCCGTGAAACGTTCCCGGACCGCTGCCATTGTCGTATTGCTGCCTGCCGTGGTCGGGGAGCGGTTGGCCGGGCACCTGCCGGCCCGCGATGCCTCGCCCGTATGTGAAGGTGGCGATGAACAGAGTGTTGATCGAGGCGTCCTGCTGAAATTCGTCGAGCACCTTCTCGACGCCTTCATCCACGAAGGAGACGGCGCCCACCTGGATTCCGATCATTTTGGAAGCAGCCGGCACCGCATTTGCGGATTGGGCGGCGGCGTAGGCCCCCGCCGCGGCGTTCTGAAGAAAGCGTCTACGTTCCATCATTGCGGAGTCCCAGCCCCCGGTTGAGCCGCCGGAGCCTTCGTCTCGGTGGTGGTCACGACCAACCCATCGAGATGCCGGTCGGCGAGGAGCTTGTTCACCGCCGGCAGATCCGTTTTGAAAGCGGCGTCGAGCCGGCCCTTCTGCACAGCCAGCAGGTCCGACAGCACCTTGAACACTTCATACGACCCGGCGGTCGGCTTACCGTCGCCGCGCTCGATGCTGGCCTGCAGTGCCGCCAGCTTGTTGTTCAGCTTAATCGGAAAATTCAGAGGATCCTGGCCGCTGCGATTGCGCACCTGGTAGACCTCTTCCTCCACCGCCGAGATCTTGGTACGGAACGCGTCCAGCGACGACATCAGTGCCGCGTCCTGGTTCTTCTTGACACGGTCGTCCATCTGCTTCTTCAACTCGCGAATCTCGATCACCATGTCGTTCGCCTCGCTGGTCTTGTCGCGAACCTTCATGGCCAGCGAGAACTGCTCGGCCAGGTCGGCGATGGTGACGTTGTCCAGCCGCGGATCTTTCCGCAGTTCGAACTTGTCGGTCAAGGTCTTCCCGTTGGCGGTGAGGCGCACCTGGTAGGTTCCGGGCACCGCCGTCGGCCCTTGCTGGGCGCCGCTCCAGTAAATCATGCCGGCGAACGACTTGGCCGCCGGATACCGCTCATCCCACTGAAAATGATTCAAGCCCGCCTTGCGGGGCACCGGCGGAGGAGTGGCGCCTCCCCGTCCGAAACCGCCGCCACCCGTATCGTCCGGATTGTCCATGGCGGGCTCGCCTTCGGGCGCAGCGCCTTGCTCTCCTCCGCGACCGCGTCCACCACGGCCACCGCGGCCGGCAGCGGCGCGTTCCTCTTCGGGGCTGCCGGTGAACGAGCGCACTACCTGCCCTTTGGAATCCAGAATGTCGATGGTGATCTTATCGACCGGCTTGCTCAGGTAGTAGTCGATGCGAGCAGCGCCCAGGTTCCTCTCCGCGGCCGGCGCATGGAACAGGTGCATGTCTTCGGTGACCAGCGTTGGTGTGAGCTGGCGCAACGGCGTAATGTCGTCCAGGATGTAGAACGAGCGGCCGTGCGTCGCGATCACAACGTCCTTGCCTTCGATCACCAGGTCCGAGACCTGCATGTCGGGGAGATTCAGCGCAATCGACTGCCACTCCGCGCCGTCGTTGAACGATACGTAGATGCCGTGCTCGGTGCCGGCGAACAGCAGTCCCTGGCGGCCTGGATCTTCGCGGACGGCGTGCACGAAATCGTTTTCGGGAATGCCGTTCACGATCTTGGTCCAGGTTTTGCCGTAGTCGGCCGTCTTGAAGATGTAAGGCTTGCGATCGTCGTTCTGATAGTTCTTGACGGCCACGTAGGCACCCGCCGGATTATTCGGCGAGGCATCGATCAGGCTCACGCGGCCGAAATCGGGCATACCGGGAGGCGTGATTTTGGTCCAGGTCTTGCCTCCATCGCGCGTGATCTGCACGACGCCATCGTCAGACCCGGTCCAAATGGTGTTGGCGTCTTTCCGCGAAGGAGCGATGGCGAAGATGGTGCCATAGATCTCCGGCCCGTTCTGGTCGTGGGTGATGGGACCGCCGGAATCGCCCAGGGTCTTTGGATCATTGCGGGTGAGGTCGGGGCTGAACTTCTGCCAGCTATGGCCGTCGTCCGTGGTCTTCCAAAGGTGCTGGGAAGAGGTATAGAGCACGTCGGGATTGAGGGGCGAGAACACGATCGGAAAGGTCCACTGCCAGCGCTCCGGCAGCGATCCGGCCGATTCGCCCGAGAAGAACAGCGGATACACCTGTATGTCGCGCGTGTAGCCCGTGCGCCGGTCGAAGCGCGTCAGCAGCGCACCCTGGCTGCCGGCGTAGAAGATGTTGGGATTGGTGGGATGGGGCGCGATGTAGCCGCTTTCCCCGCCGCCCACGCTGTAGGCCGGAGTGCCGCCGCGTCCGCCGCCACCGCCGCCCCCACGCCCGCCGGCTGCAGCACTCGAGACGCAGATCGTAGAGCTGTCCTGCTGCGCGCCGCAGACGTGGTAAGGGATGTCTCGCGTCACGGCCACGTGATAAAGCTGCGCCGTGGGGAATTGCTGTCCGGTCCACGTCTGCCCGCCGTTGATCGAAACATTGGCGCCCCCATCGTTGCTGTTGATCATGCGCTGTGGATTGTTGGGATCGATCCACAGGTCGTGATTGTCGCCGTGTGGAGGACGAAGCTGCCGGTAAGTCTTCCCGCCATCCGTGGATTTGTAAAAGCCGGTGTTCAACACGTACACCGTGTCCTTCGCCTTGGGATCGGCATAGATGCGCGAGTAGTAGAAGGCGCGCTGGCGCAGGTTGCGGTCCTCGCTGATCTTTTTCCAGGTGGCTCCGGCGTCGTCGGAGAAAAACACGCCGCCGTTCTCGTTCTCGACGATGGCGTAGATGCGACTGGAGTCCGCGCCCGAGACCGCGACACCGATCTTGCCGATGATGCCCGCGGGCATGCCGGGATTGCGGGTGATCTCAGTCCAATGATCGCCGCCATCGGTGGTCTTGAACAGGCCGCTCGATTCGCCGCCGCTCGTCAGGCCCCAGGGCGTCCGGTTCGCGTCCCAGATGGCCGCGAAGAGCACCTGCGGATTATGCGGGTCGAAACACAGGTCCACCGCGCCGGCGTGGTCGTCGCGATAGAGCACCTTCTGCCAGGTGGCGCCGCCATCCTTGGAGCGGAAGACGCCGCGCTCCGTGTTCTTGCCGTAAGGATGTCCGAGCGCCGAGACGTAGAGGATGTCGGGATTGGTGGGATGGATGCGGATGCGCGAGATGGCCTGCGTGTCCGCGAGCCCCACATGCTTCCACGTCCGGCCGGCGTCAGTGGACTTGTAGACGCCATCGCCCTGCATGATGTTGCCGCGCAATTCGGTCTCGCCCATCCCGAGGTAGACCACGTCCGGGTTCGACTCCGATACGGCCACCGCGCCCACCGAGGAACTATGAAGCTGGCCATCGGTGACGGGACGCCAAGTCAGGCCGCCGTCGGTGGTCTTCCAGAGCCCGCCACCGGTGGCGCCGAAGAAATACTCCTCGGGCCGGCTGGGACTTCCCGCGGAAGTGATGGATCGTCCACCGCGCGGAGGGCCGATGCTGCGCCACTGGAGTGAAGCAAAGATCGAGGGATCATACACTGCCGCCGCGCCCAGGCCGGCGACGGCGCAAATCAAGACCGTCACACGTAGTTTATGCATTTTGGGTCATTATATCGTGTGCCGGGGTCGGCCCCAATTCTGTTCACCCGTGGCTTCTCTTTTGTCTTTCCTGGTCCTAAATCAGTTCTAAACCGCACCGTCCCGGCAGATCAATCGTAATCGTTCTTCCGGATCTTCAGCGGTCCGATTGCCTTCGCTGCTCGGGGACAAGCTGTTTCGATTGTAATCTCACGGAACAATGCGCGAAAAGACGGTTCTTTAACTGAACTTTCCACCAACTTAAGCTATCGTAGGTCGTGGATGGACCCGCTACGCGAGCCCTCCGCTTTTCGCCATGTACCCGGGGATGATTAAGTTGTCTTACTCTTGCAACCCGTAGGGTTTAGGCATGTCCATAACGGAACTCCAGCGTGGTCGCTCCAGCAGATAAAGGAATGACATTGGGACGAGTCGTCATATGGGTCCATCTTCCGTTGGCTTTGGATTGCTCTTCACGTTCGGCCTGTTGGGCCAGCAATACAACCCGTTCCAAGGTAGCGTCCCTGCCGGGGCCGTATCACAAAGGCCGCTGGTACTTACCTTTGACGAGGCTATTCAGCGAGGCCTCGAGTTTAATCTGGGCCTGCTCGAAAGTCAGGTTGCGAGCCGGACGGCCAGAGCGGAAAGAATCCAGGCGCTGTCTTTGCTGCTCCCTCAAGTCACCGGGACGTTCGCGGAGACCGATGAGCAGCTCAACTTGAAAACGTTCGGGTTCAATGTCCCTCCCAATCCCTACCTGACAATCCCGGCGATTGTGGGCCCGTTCTACTATAGTGCCGCCCAGGCTAACGTGTCGGCGAAGGTTCTCGATTTCAATGCGAGAAGGAATCTCAAGTCAGCCAGGGCGGCCGAACAAGCGGCGCAACTTTCCGTTCAGGACGCGCGCGATCTGGTTGTTCAGGCGGCGGCCAACGCGTACCTGCTGGTGATTGCGGACGCCTCCCGCGTACGGGCGATCCAGGCGCAGGTGGACACGGACCAGGCCTTATACCAGAGGGCGTCGGATCGACACGCGGCCGGCGTTGCCGCCGCGATCGATGTGCTGCGCGCCCAGGTGCAGCTCAAGATTGAGCAACAGGCGCTGCTGGCGCAACAGAATCAATTCGACAAGGATAAATTGGCGCTGGGGCGGGTGATTGGGCTTCCAGCGGCTCAGGTCTTTGAGGTCGATGATGTGGCGCCCTTGTCGCCGCTTTCCGCGATCAGCCAGGAGGAGGCGCTGCGTACCGCCCTCGCGCAAAGGCCGGACTACCAGAGCGCCAGCAAGCTGGTGGAGGCTGCCCGGCAATCATTGGCTGCCGCGCGGGCGGAGTGGTATCCCACCGTGGATGTGAATGGCTATTACGGCGACACCGGAACCACGCTGGCCAGCTCCCACGGCGTTTTTTCCATCACCGGAGCTTTGAACTTCAATATCTACACGGGCGGGCGGATCCGCGCGGATGTAGAAAAGGCCAGAGCCTCCCTCAAGCAGCGCTCGGACGAGTTGGCCGATCTGGGCGCGCAGATCGAAGTGGGAGTGCGAGACGCGTTTCTCGACCTCCGCTCCACGGCGGACCAGGTGGCCGTGGCGCGGGACAATCTCGGATTGGCCAACCAGACTCTCGATCAGGCTCGAGACCGCTTTTCCGCGGGCGTAACCGACAACATCGAGGTGGTGCAGGCGCAGGGCTCGGTAGCCACTGCCAATGACAATCTCATCTCAGCACTCTATGCCAATAATCTCGCCAGGGTGTCGCTGGCGCGGGCATTGGGCATGACCCGGCAAAGGGTCAAGAAGTTTATCGAGGTGAAGTGAATGGGGGACACGATCGTTGCACAGAATCGGGCCGAGGCTCCTCCTTCTCCCCCTTCGGGAAGCAGACCGAGGCGGCGCAGGCGCTGGACGATTCCTGCGCTGATTGTCGTACTGATTGCGCTGGGCGTGGGCGGCTACCTGCTATGGAAGTACTTTGGCTCGTATGAATCCACGGACGACGCTCAGATTGACGGACATGTTGACGCGATCAGCGCGCGCATCAACGGCCATGTCAGCGAGGTGCTGGTGGAAGACGCACAGGTGGTCAAGGCCGGCGATGTACTCGTCAGGATCGACCCGCGCGACTACCAGGTCGCGGTGGCGCAAGCCGAGGCAAATGTGGCCGACGCCGAAGCGTCTTTGCGAAGCTCGCGCACAGACGTTCCCATAGTTTCCACGAACACGGCGAGCAACCTCGAGACGGCCAGGGCGTCCCGCGTGAATGCCGATGCCGGACTCGCCGCCGCGCAACGCCAGATGGATGCCACCCAGGCCGCCCTGGAAACGGCGCAAGCCCAGGTGAACGAGGCGCAGGCCATTCATAAGAAAGATATGGATGACGCCGAGCGCTTTCGGCTGCTGGTCGTGAAGGATGAAATCCCCAAGCAACAATACGATCAGACCGTGCAGACTGTGGCCGCCGATGAGGCTACGGTGGATGCCAGGCTGGCCTCGGTGAACCAGGCCCGTCATAACATAGCCGCGGCGCAAGCCGCCGTACAAGAAGCGCAAAGCAGAATCCCCCAGGCCGAAGCTTCGATTCAATCCGCCATGACCCGTCCCCAACAAATGGCCCAAAGCCAGGACAGGGCAAGATCGGCCGAGGCAAAGGTGAAGCAGCAGCAAGCGCTGCTCGACCAGGCCCGGTTGAACCTCAGCTACACGGTCATCTACGCGCCTTATGACGGAATCGTTGGCAAGAAGACGGTGGAAGTCGGCGAAAACGTGTCTCCCGGCCAAAGCCTGATGTCGGTCGTTCCTCTCGAGGACATCTGGGTCACTGCCAATTTCAAGGAAACGCAGCTGAAAATGATGAGACCCGGCCAGAAAGTGGTGTTCAGCGTGGATGCCTACGATCGTGATTACCACGGGCATGTTACAGGCGTGGGCGGCGCCACAGGGGCGCGTTTCAGCTTGCTTCCCCCGGAGAATGCCACCGGCAACTACGTGAAGGTCGTGCAACGCATTCCGGTGCGGATTGACCTGGACCCGGGAGAGAACCGGGATCATCTGTTGCGGGTCGGAATGTCGCTGGAGCCCAAGGTGTACTTAACCCGATAAGACAACGTGGGCCTATGGCCGAAACGATCGAGAGCACCCGTGTGGCTTCTCCACGCCCGGAACCGTGGCAGCCCAGCTTCAACCCCTGGCTGATCGCGGTCGTGGTCGCTATGGCTGCATTCATGGAAGTGCTGGACACCAGCATTGCCAATGTGGCGTTGCCGTACATCGCAGGAGGCCTCGCCGCCAGCAACAGTCAGAGCACCTGGGTACTCACGTCGTACCTCGCAGCCAACGCGATTGTTCTTCCGATCAGCGGATGGCTGGCGTCCCGTTTCGGCCGAAAGCGTTTCTTTATCCTCTGTATCCTTCTCTTCACAGGAAGTTCGGTGTTATGCGGCTCCGCCCCGAGTCTGGGTGTGTTGATCCTGTTCCGGGCCGTCCAGGGAGCAGGGGGCGGCGGGCTGCAGCCCATGGCCCAGGCGATTCTTGCCGACACGTTTCCGCCTCAGAAGCGCGGCATGGCCTTCGCGCTATACGGCATTACCGCCGTGTTGGCGCCCACGATCGGCCCAACTCTGGGTGGGTGGATTACCTATAGCTATTCCTGGCGTTGGATCTTCTACATCAATCTCCCGGTTGGGCTTCTGGCGACGTTTCTGGTGCTCCGCATGGTCGAAGATCCACCGTACCTGAGGGAGAGGAGGAACGCGGGCGTCCGCCTGGATTATATCGGGCTCGCGTTTCTGGCAATCGGAATAGGCGCTCTCCAGGTGGTGTTGGATAAAGGACAGGAGGACGACTGGTTCGGTTCGCGCATGATCCTGTCGCTCTCCGTGACGGCGGCAATCTGCCTCATTTCCCTGGTCGTCTGGGAGTGGTTGCACCGCGATCCGATTATGGATCTTCGGCTGTTCAAGAACTTTAACTTTGCGGCAGCGAACCTGATGATGTTCACACTCGGGGTCGTGTATTTCAGCAGTCTGGTTTTGATGCCACAGCTCCTGCAGACCCTGATGGGATATACCTCGGAGTTGGCCGGGCTGGTGCTTTCCGCAAGCGGAGCCGTGCTGCTGGTGGCCATGCCGTTCGTCGGTCAGCTTAGTGGGAGGGTTCCCGCCAAATATCTGATTGCCTTTGGCTGGCTCTTGATCGGTGGCGCCATGTTCTATTCCACCAAACGCATCGATCTGGATATCAGCTTCAACGTGGCAATGTGGCTGCGCGTCGCGCAGACCGTTGGTTTGCCGCTTCTTTTCGTGCCGATCAACCTGGCCAGTTACATCGGCATCCGGCCGGAAAAGAGCAACGATGTGTCGGGGATGATCAACTTCATGCGCAATATCGGCAGCAGCGTGGGAACCTCCATGGTGACCACAATTCTGGCGCGCCGCGCGCAGTTCCACCAGTCCACCCTGGTTTACCATGCCACCCAATATGACCCCGCATTCCAGAGTCAATTGAACGGGTTGGCGCGGCAGTTGGTGCACTCCGGTACCAGCGTCGCGGACGCGCAAACACAAGCTCGGGGGCTGATCTACCAGCTGCTTGGCGGGCAGTCGCAAACCCTGTCGTATCTGGACGCATTTATGGTGCTCGCCGCCGGCGCCGGCATTATGTTTTTGCTTTCGTTTCTGATCCGCCGGAATGACCCAAGGGCGGGCGGTGAGGTGGCGGTTGGCTAGACGCGGCGTGCGCCTTCGCAGCCTCCCGCCCGGCGGCGCAAAATCAGACGCGTGGAGTTGAAGAGAAGGCCATGATCAAGGCAGTCAGTATTGACCGGGAGTACGGAAGCGGCGGGGGCGACATCGCGCGCAAACTGGCGGAACGCCTGGGCTGGAAACTATGGGACCAGGCGTTGACAGACGAGATTGCCCGTCAGATGGATTGCCCCAGCCGGACAGTCGAGGAGCGCGAGGAACGCCGGGACCCGTTCACCTACCGGCTGTTCAAAAGTTTCATGCGCGGCAGCTTTGAGGGCAGTCAGAACGAGCCGCGCCTCAACATGGTGGACGCCGACTGCATCCGGAAAGTGGCGCGCAAAGTGGTGTTGGCCGCGGCTGATCAGGGCAATGCTGTGCTCGTCGGCCGGGGCTCCGCCTTTCACCTGTATGGCCGCCCCGACGCATTGCACGTTTTCGTCTATGCGCCATTTGAGGAGAAGGTGCGGCGCTTGCAAGAGACGGGGAAGAGCAAGCAGGAGGCCATCGATCTCGTCGATACCGTGGACCGCGAGCGCTCGGAATACATCAGGAAATACTTCGATGTAGAGTGGCCTGCCCGCCACTACTTTCATCTCATGATCAACACGACCATGGGCGAAGAAATGGTCGTGGACACAATCCTCCATTCGGTGTCGATTCTCGAAAAGTGAGCCAGGCAGCCAGGGCAGTTGCCGGGCGCGAAGAGCGCCGTTCGCACGGCACTTCAGCACGTCGATCTGGCGTGGCGTGCATTCGTCGGCGAAGCCTTCGAAATGCAATCGTCGGGCTCGCTACCGATCCAGTCGGAGGTGGCGGCTGGCTAGACGCGGCGTGCCTTCGCAGCCTCCGGCCGGGCGGCCTAAAGCCAGACGCGTGAAGTTGAAGAGAAGGCCATGATCAAGGCAGTCAGTATTTAAACGGGGAGTACGGAAGCGGCGGGGGCGACATCCCGCGCGGGACAGCCGAGGAGCGCGAGGAGCGCAGGGACCCGTTCACCTGAGGGCTGTTCAGAATTTCATGCGCAGCAGCTCCGGAAACTTGAAGAGAAGGTTCGGCGCGTACAAGCGACGGAGAAGAGCAAGCAGGAGGCCACCGATCTCGTCGATACCGTGGACCGCGAGCGCTCGGAATACATCAAGGAATACTTCGATGTAGAATGGCTGCCCGCCACTACTTTCATCTCATGATCAACCCGACCGCCGGCTCCGCGCGGGTCCTCACAACGCAATCGTTCCCCCGCGTCACGCACCGCGGGCACTCCGATTGGGCATATCGTTATACGTTGCTCCACGCGGCAAATCCCGATCCTCGCCACGTACCGCTTTCGCACAGCCGGATTCCATTGGGGCAGGACCGTCGTTTCGCCTGCCGGAATCGAATGTCTCCACGGCCGGTGTGACCGCGGGAGCGGGACCTCTCTCGACTTTCCCCGGAGTGAGTCTGCAATCCTCGTGGGTTTGGCGGTTTGTCTGGTTGGCCGGTTCCGATTTTGCGAAAATATTTTCCGCTCTTTAACTCCTTTCAAATGAATCGACGGTGAGGCGGCGCGGGAATCGTGAACCGCGGATTCCTTGCACCCGTCTGCTATCGTGGAATTCGTAAGAGGCTTGCATCCCACTGCGCAAGCCGCAACCAAGGTATATCCTGGCCAGGATGCGTTGCTTTTCAGGTGGGAATCTGAGTCTCCTTGGTAAGCCTTCGCGGCCCAACAGGGGACTTTGGGTTCGAATCCATTGCACCGCGTGGAGACACGCGGTGAATCAGAAGGGCCGGCAACGGCTCCATCACATCTGGGCGGCCGGTGCTTCGGAACGCTGATCTCCTGGGGCGGAGATCACTTCCAAAAGGCCGGCCGCCTGCAACGTCTCGTTCTACATATCGCTTCCTACCCGTAGTGTCTCTTCCTGTCTCCCCACGTCCGCGGCCGGCTTGCACGTACCATATACAAAGTTAGTTCACCACGGTACTAACTGTACCTTCCTTACCTCTACCACTAGGAGTTACTGTTGATTCGGCGCGTTTCGGGTGTTAGCTTCGGAAACAGATGCGACGATCTCATGTCCGTCTCTGAAGAGAATTCACCTCAGCCTCTTCTATCCCCGATCAGATCCCGCGGGTTCCGCTGACCCGGCCCGCGGGATCGATTTTTGTGGGACCAAGGCAGCACCCGGTCCTCCTCTCTATAATGAAGATTGGCGTTCACGCCGACCGTGGATTCAGCCATCCAAAACATGAAACTCGCAAAACGTGCCCTCCTCGCGGCCATTCTGGCTGCCTGTCTGTCCGCGGACGGCCTCGACGATGCCACCCGAAAGCTGTCGCGGGAGATCTTCCGCGAACTGATCGAGATCAATACCACGGACTCGTCAGGCAGCACGACCGCCGCGGCGCAGGCCATGGCGAAACGCCTGCTCGACGCCGGATTCCCTCCCGCCGACGTGCAAGTCCTCGGCCCCAACGATCGGAAGCACAACCTGGTGGTGCGGTTGCGCGGAACCGGTGCCGCGAACCTGAAGCCTGTCCTGCTGATCGGCCATCTCGACGTGGTGGAGGCCCGCCCCGAAGACTGGACCACCGACCCGTTCCAGTTCGTAGAGAAGGATGGCTACTTCTACGGACGCGGCACCCAGGACATGAAGGTCAACGACGCCGCGCTCGTCACGACCTTCCTCCGCTTCCGCAAAGAAGGCTTCCGGCCCGGCCGCGACCTGATCCTGGCCCTCACCGCCGACGAAGAGGGCGGCAAGTCCAACGGCGTGGACTGGCTGCTCAAAAATCACCGCGACCTCATCGACGCCGAGTTTGTGATCAACGCCGACTCGGGCGGTGTCACCACGGTCCACGGCAAGCCGGTCAACGTGGACGTCGAGGCCAGCGAAAAGACCTACTCCGATTTCCAGCTCACCGTCACTAACCCTGGCGGGCACAGTTCCCTACCCGTCCCCGACAACGCCATCTACCACCTGGCCGATGCCCTCTCGCGTCTGGAGCACCACCCGTTTCCGTTCGAGCTGAACGCCGTCACTCGTGACTACTTCCGCCGGCGGGCCGATCGCGAAACCGGCCAGAACGCCGCCGACATGAAGGCCGTTCTCCTGCCCAAGCCCGATCCGGCAGCCATCACTCGTCTCTCCAGGGATGCCCGATACAACTCCATGCTGCACACCACCTGTGTGGCCACGCGCCTGGAGGCCGGCCACGCCAACAACGCGCTGCCGCAGACAGCGCGGGCGATCGTGAATTGCCGGATCCTGCCGGGCCACTCGCCCGAGGAGATCCGCGAGTCCCTGATCGGCATCTTCGCCGACCCGAAGGTCGTGGTCCGCTACATGAGCGACGCCGGCGAAGTTGCCGGGCGCGCCCCCGACAAGCGGGGCTTCCCTCCCATCGCGCCGCGCCCCGACGTTCTCAAGCCCCTCGAAAAACTTGCCGACGAGATGTGGGCCGGCGTTCCCGTGCTGCCCATCATGGATACCGGCGCTTCCGACAGCATCTACACCATGGCCGCCGGCATTCCCACCTACGGCATTAACGGCGTGGCCATCGATCAGGACGACGTGCGGGCACACGGCAAAGACGAGCGCGTGCGCGTGAGCGCCTATTACGATGGAGTGGCCTTCTTCTATCGCTATCTGAAGGCGCTGTAGCGCAGACCTCGGTCTGCCCCGGGGCTTCATCCCCGCCAATGACCTATATACTATCCACATGCCTGCATTGAAGAAAATGCTCTGCGTGGTCGCCGCTCTGTCCGCGGCGGCCGGAGCCGCGGCCGCCCAGGAAAGCTTCGCGCTGCACGATGGAGACCGGGTCGTCTTTTACGGCGACAGCATCACCGACCAGCGGCTCTACACCACCTTCGCGGAAACCTACGTGGTCACCCGCTTTCCCAAAATGGAGGTCACTTTCGTGCATTCCGGGTGGGGCGGCGATCGTGTTACCGGCGGGGGCGGCGGCCCTATCGACGTGCGCATCTGGCGCGACGTGCTGCCCTATAATCCCTCGGTCATCACCATCATGCTGGGCATGAACGACGGCCGCTACCGTGCGTACGATCAGCAGACCTTCGACGACTTCTCGAACGGGTACAAGCACATCATCGAGACGCTGAAACGCCAGCTCCCGGCCATCCGCATTACCGCCATCCAGCCCTCGCCGTATGACGACGTCACCCGTCCCCCCACCTTCGAGGGCGGGTACAACCGCGTCCTGGTGCGCTACGGCGAATTTCTCAAACAGCTGGCGGCCGACCAGAAATTGGGCCTCGCGGATCTCAATACCTCTGTGGCCGCCGCGCTCGCGAAGGCGAATTCCAGCGATTCCGCCGGCGCCGTGAAGCTCATCCCCGACCGCGTCCATCCGATCGCGGCCATTCATCTGCTGATGGCCGAGGCGCTGCTTCGCGCGTGGAACGCGCCCGCCATGGTCACCGATGTCGAACTGGACGCGGCGCGAAACGAACCCATCCGGCAGCGCAACACCCGCGTCGCCGACCTTCATTCCGGCAAAATGCTCTCCTGGGTGCAGACCGACGATGCGCTTCCCATGCCGGTGGACATGAAGGACGCCTCCACCGCTTTGGCCGTCCGCTCTTCTGACTTCGTGGACGCGCTCAATCAGCAGCCGCTCAAGATCCGCGGGCTCGCATCCGGACGCTACACGTTGAAGATCGATGGCGAAACGGCCGGCAACTTCACCGCCGAACAGCTCGCGTCGGGAATCAACCTCGCCACTCTGCCCACACCGATGGCCCGGCAGGCCGCCGACGTCCACGCCCTGACGTTGCGGCACAATAACATTCACTACACCCGCTGGCGTCAAATCCAGGTGCCCATGGAAAAGGACGCCGCGCCGCACTTGCTGCCGGCGCTGGCCGCGCTGGATCAACTCGAGTCCGACCTGCTCAAGGAGCAACGCGCCGCCGCGCAGCCTCGCCCGCGGCATTACGAAGTGGCACCCGAGTGATGCGGTCCGCCTGACGTGAAGGTGACCTCCGCCAAACCCGCGCCGCCGGTGCGCCTCTCAGCCGCCGCCCCCTCCCGGCTCCGCTGGCTGATGATCGCGTTTGCGTTTTTCGCCACCGTGATCAACTATCTCGACCGCCAGACCCTCTCGGTGGCGGCGCCCGTACTGCGCGAGCAGTTCCACATGAGCAATGTGGATTACTCGCGGGTGGTGTTCGCCTTTATGCTGGCCTACACCATCATGAACGGCGCGTCGGGTCCCTTGATCGATCGCCTCGGGACCCGGCTGGGATACGCGCTGACCATGGCCTGGTGGTCGCTGGCCGCGGTCTTCCACGCCTTCTCGCAGGGCGCCGTGAGCCTCGGTGCCTACCGTTTCCTCCTGGGCATGGGCGAAGCGGGCAATTGGCCCGCCGCCGTGAAGGTCGTGGCCGAATGGTTTCCCGAGCGCGAACGGGCGCTGGCCTCGGGCGTGTTCAACGCTGGCTCGTCTGTGGGCGCGGTGCTGGCGCCGCCGGTTGTCACCGCGATCTTGCTGCGCTCCGGATGGAGAACGGCGTTCGTAGCGATTGGCCTGGCTGGACTCGTGTGGCTCGTGGCCTGGTCCCCGGTTTACCGCACGCCTCCGTCCGCGCCAGAACCGAATCCGGCTGGCGGCGCGCCCATTCCGGTCCTCGATCTGGTCCGCACGCGCTTCGTCTGGAGCTTCACCATCGCGAAGGTTTTCATGGACCCGGTGTGGTGGTTCTACACTTTCTGGTTTCCCGAGTACCTGAAGCATGCCCGGAATTTTGACCTGGCGGCGATCGGCAGGTTCGCCTGGATCCCTTTCGCGGTCGCGGGAACCGGGAACCTTCTGGGCGGCTGGCTCTCGGGCTTCCTGCTCCGGCGCGGCTGTACGCTCACGGTTGCGCGCAAGTCCTCGATCACGTTCTTCGCCGCCCTGATGCTCTCGGCAATCCCCGCCGTGCTGGCGCGCAACGCCGCCGTTTCGATCGCCCTGGTGTCGGTGGCGATGCTCGGCTACACCGGCAGCCTCGCCAACATGCTGGCCATGCCCGCCGACGTTTTCGGGAAGAACGCCGTGGCCTCGGTCTACGGTCTGGCCAGCATGGGATCAGGCTTCGGCGGCATGTTGTTCACTCTGATTACCGGCTGGGTTGTCGATCACTACTCGTATACCCCGGTCTTCGTCGGGTTCGGGATTCTGCCTTTGATCTGCGCCACTCTGCTGTGGACGTTGATGGGCCGGCTGGAAAAGAGGTAGGCCCGCTTTTTCGAGCCACTACATCCGGACTTCGCCTTCGGTCGAGCCGAAGAAGACTTTCTCGCCATTCGCCAGAGGAGCAATCCCGCCGGGCGGAATCTCCATGAACGAACCGCCGGAATCCTTTACCACCCACTTCTCCGCGGACAGGTTCCGCAAACCACAGGAGTCTACCACCTCCGCTACCGGGTTATCGAAATCGTAGCCGCGCTGCCGGCTGAGATGATGGCAGAACAGCCGCGAGTGCCCGGCCAGCATCACCACGTTGTTTCCGAAACGCAGCCTCGGCGGCAGTGCGGGTGGCTGTCCGCAACCCCAGCAGGGGTTCAGTTTCCCGCCATTCTGCCGGAGCAACTGCAGATCGTAGAAGGTCACCGCGCCGCAACAGTTGCAGGAAAACAGCGAATCGAACAAGCGGGACATCGCCTCCCGCCACTCGCTTTCGCGCACGCGGCCGTTCAGTGGGTCCCGGAGTCCGCTGGTGAACGCCCGCGTAAAGAGGTCGCGAATATATTGCGGATACAACCCCCATGCGATCACCACCGAGTCCTGCTCGCCGGGAACGGGAGCGTTCGAGCCGTCGTTCGGGTCGAAGATGAACAGCGGATCGAGGCCGTAGAGGCGCATGCGCATGGCCTCGTCGAACGGCCCGACTCCGCGCAGGCCGTCCAACGGATCGCCCTTCATCAACAGATGGAACAGCATCACCGCGAGCGAGTGTAGATCGGTCTGCGTGCTGGGCGCGGCCTCCCCGCGCAGCACTTCCGGCGCGATGAAGCCCGGGGTCCCCATGATCGCGCCCGGGCGGCCGTTGATATCGACGTTGTCGATATCGCAGATGCGGATCTCGCCCGACTGCGGCTGGAAAAATACGTTGCCGAAGCTGATGTCTTTGTAGCACAGCCCTTTGGCATGGAGCCGCAGGAAGCTGTCGGCGAGGTGGAAACAGGCCAGGATGATCGTCGGGAAGGCTGCCTTCACGCGGCCCCAGCGATAGTCGAGGAGCGTTTCGAATCCCGGCTCCCGCAGCGGCATCAGGTAGCCGAAACTCGGTTCGCGCGCGGCCGTCACCAGCTCGAAGGGCCACCAGAACTGATTGTTCGGCGGCCCCGCTTCGATGGATTTCTCCAGCCGCTCATGCAGCGTGGGGTCGAGCGGAAGGTAGGCCGTGCTATACCATTTCAGCGCGAAGAGCCCGCCATCGAATCGCACCCGAAACACCTGTCCCTGGCCGCCGCCGCCCAGCAGGTCGTCAACCACCACCGGCTTGCGCGAATACACCGCCGTGAGCTCGCGTCCGGGGTTCAGGAAAGCGGTTTGCTTAGACATAAACAGATCCTGTTCGGCGCGATGTGGCGCTTGCACTCCTGCCGGCCGTGCCCAGAGGGCCCCCACGGCTCATCGGGACGCGTTTTGGCCGTCCAAGGCATCCCTTTCGCAACCAGGATACTCCTGCCGCCGTCCCACCGGAAGTCGTGCCAGCGTTGCGCGGGGATGCCTGGAGCCGCACATCCACGACTCATTGGTGAATGTACATCGTGGGTACGGCCGGACTGCTGGCCGGCGGATTATTCCCCACGGTCAGCACGACCTGTTGCAAGCCCGCGGGGATTCCGGAAGGCACGGTCGCCAGCACGCGGTATTGTCCGACATAACTGTCCGAAAGATTGGCGCTGTTCACAGTCGCCGGCACGCCGCCAATCGTCACGGCCACGCTATTGAGCGCGGAGGGCAATGGCGGCGGGGTCGGTGTGGTTCCGAGTTGCACCGACGGCTGCACGATTCCCAGTCCCGTACAGTAAATGTCGATGGTGTCGCCGGGGCCCGCCGGCGCCGACATATCGGCCAGGACCTCCTGTCCGTTGGACTGCACCGTGTAGATATAGCCTTGCCCCTGCCCATTTGCTGTCAGCGTCAGGATGCCCGGCTGCGCAGGGGCGAAGCTCACGTAGACCGGTATCGATAATGCCACATTGTTTCGTACCGTGAGCTGATGCACGGCATTCACGGCTGAGTTGTAGTCCACCGCCAGCCCGTAGGGTACCTGGGCATTGATCTGGCCGTCGCTGACGTAGAGCAGCGCCATGGGCGTGTTGTCGAGGAACAACTGGGTATCCCCCAGTTGCGTCGGATACGGCTGGTTCTGGCTGACTGCGGTAATGTCGGCCAATCCCTGGCCCATAACTGTAACCAGTCCGCCGGGCGCGACCAGAGGCGAGGAAATCAGGCTCGCCGCGTTTTGAACGCCCGAGCTGACCAGCGGAGTGATGCCGGTATTACCGCCGCTGGCAGTCACCGTAACGGTGACCTGGGCTGCGCCGTAAATCTGAGATCCGTTCTGCCCCAGGGTCGAGGCAATCGCCTGCATGGTGACCTGGGCCGCGCTTCCGGGTTGCCAGGAATTCTGCCACACACCGTTGTTGGTTGCGTTCAGGCTGATCTGCGGATCGCGGTTGGAGAAGCCTACGGTAATGCTGCCCGTCTTCATGGGGTTGCCGCAATTGTCTGTCGCCGTGACCTGCACGGTCACCAACTGTTTCACTACGTACGTGGAATTCGGGGGCTGGTTCGAGAACTGCACGTTCAGCCCGTTGGCCGAGCATCCACCCGCGGCATGCACGCCGGTGATGTCGTGTGCCATTTCCGCCGACCCTTGCGTGCCCGAACTGCCGGTCACCAACGCCAACACGTTGACTGTCCGCACTACGTTGCCGAAGATCAGATTCAGCACGCCATTGTAAACGCCGGGACCCAGATTGGTGAAGTCCGGCTGGACCACGACGCGTAATGGCTGGTTGGGCGGCACCGTGCCGTTGGTCGGAGCATTCACAAACCAGTTCCCTCCAGTGGTGGTGACACGGCCCGAGGAGTAAGTTGTAGCCGTGCTGGTCAGGTTGGTGATCGACACATTCTGCGACCCTGGGCTGGAGCCCGCCGCGCCGACAAACACCAGCCCCGTCGGCGTCACATCCGGGCCGGGATCCGTTCCCGCAGGCGCAACAGACAAAATCACCGTGACGCTTTGTGGGGAATCGTCGGCGTTCGGCGAGAAGACCTGAATTTGACCGTAATACTTCCCGACATCCAGGCCCGCGGCGTTGACCGTGACGTTGATCGGGGGAGCCGGCAATTGGCCCGCGCTGCTGGTGCCGCTCGTCGGAGAGATGCTGAGCCAGTTCCCGCCCGACAATGTATTCGACTGCGCCGTCCAACTCATATCGCCCTGGCCCGAGTTGATGACAGCGAAACTCTGCGCCGCCGGGGTGCCCCCTTGCGCCACGGCGTTGAACTGGAGGCCGGCCTGAGACAGGATCATGTGCCGGGTTACCGGGCTGATCGTCATCGTGACGGGAACCGCAGCCGGCGCCCCGCTGCCGGATGTCACCATCACCGTGCCGGTATAAGTCCCCGGGCCCAGGCCGGTGGGATCCGCCTGCACCGAGACGCTGGCCGACTGGACCGGTGTAGCCGTCCCGCTGCCCGGAGAGAGGCTGAGCCAGTTGCCTCCGGTATCGGTGGTGGCCGATGCCGAGAAGTTGAGTGATCCGCCGCCCTGGTTCGACACCGAAAAACTCTGCGACGACGCGGACGCCCCCTGCAGGAAAGAATAGGTCAGGAACATCGACCCCACCCCTAACTGGGGCGGGTTGGAGGCTTGCACGTTCACCGTCACGGCAATCGTGCGGCTCGCTGGATTGGCGTTGGGGGCGGTTACGACAATCGTCCCCTGGTAAGTCGTGCCCCCGGTCAGACTGGTCGGGTCAACCCGGATGGGAATCGTCGCGGGAATCGTGCCGGTCAAGCCGGCGGTGGTGGTCAGCCAGTTTCCACCGTCTTTCGTGGTCATCGAAATCGTATACAGCAGACCGGAGACGGAACTGGTGAGCATGACGTTCTGCGCGTCCGTCAGGTTGCCGCCGCTGCTCGGCGTAAAGGTCAGGGTGGCCGGAGAAGATCCCAGTGAAGGTTGGTTCGACAGCACCGCGCGGACGCGGTTATTGAGCTGGTCTCCGATCAGCAAATTGCCGGACGCATCCAGTGCGACGCCCCAGGGAGCCGATAACGAAGCCGCAGTCGCGGGCCCACCGTCGCCGGCGAACCCGCTGTTTCCGTTCCCGGCCACTACCACGATGTTGCCGGTCGTTGCCGAAACCTCGTAAACCTGGTTGTTGCCTTCGTCCGAGAAATATACGTTGCCGGCCGCGTCGAGGGTAACGGCCCTGGGATGTGAAAGCTGGGCCTGGATCGCCGGTATCGGGGTGGAACCCGGCGTGCGCGTCCCTCCTCCGGCAAACGTGGTGATGGTGCCGTCCGTTCCGATGCGGCGAATCCGCGCATTGGCAGAAACATCCGCAAAATCAGCGACGTAGAGGTTCCCCGCCTGGTCGAGTGCCAGGCCGTTGGGTCCGCTCAGACTGGCTCGCGCCGCCGGTCCGTTGTCGCCGCTGGATCCGTTCTGGCCAGTGCCGGCGATGGTTGTGATGATGCCGTTGCGGTCCACCTTGCGAACCCGGTTGTTCCCGAAATCGGCAATGTACAGATTTCCCGAATTGTCCGGAAGGGCATCGGTCGGGCTGTACAGTCGGCTGTTAGTAGCCGCGACGTTGTCCCCAGTGTAGCCAGGATTCAGGATGTTGTTCACATCTCCCGCCACGGTGGTGATGGTTCCTTTTGTGGAAATCATCCGGATCAGGTTATTGTCGGTGTCGGCGATGTACACGTTGCCTTGTGAGTCGGCTCGGGCACTGCTGGGATCGTTGAGACTGGCGTTTACGGCCGGTTGGTTGTCGCCGTTGTACTCGCCTGTGCCGTTCCCGGCAAGCGTTGAGATCTGACCGGCGCGGGTTATCTTCCGCACCGAGTTGTTCCCATCGTCGGCAACATAGATATTGCCGCCCGCGTCCGTGCTGACCCCGCGAAGTTCAAACAGGAAGGCGTTGGCCGCGGCCGTTCCGTCCGGAAAATACCGGAACAGGCCGTTGCCGGCGACTGTGCTCACAGCCCCACTCTGCACCTTTCGCAGGCGGAAGTTGAACTGGTCGGTGGCGTAGATGTTCCCGCCGGAGTCCGCGGCCAGGCCGGCTAATCCATTGAAGAGGGCGCTCAGGGCCGGTCCGTCGTGAAAACCGGCCTTGCCAACAGTTCCGGCGACAGTCTTGATGACGCCCTGTGCGTTCACCACCCGGATCACACCGTTGTCCGTATCCGCGATGTAGATATTGTTGGCACTGTCTACGAACACTCCAGTCGGGTTCTGCAACGATGCCTTGGTAGCTGGCCCGTTATCGCCGGCGAACCCGGCCTGCCCGTTGCCGGCGACCGTCGTGATGGTACCGGCCGTGACGTCGATCTTGAGAATCTTGCTGCCCGAGAAGTCCGCCAGGTAGAGGTTCCCCTTGGAATCCACCGCGAGATCCTCGATATCCCCGAGAGCCGCCGTCTTGGCGGGCGTGTTGTCCGTGGGATCTCCCGCCTGTCCGGTGCCGGCGATGGTCGAGATGGTTCCATCCGGTGTGATCTTGCGGATATGCGTGGCTGCGCCGTTGGATGCCGCGACAATATCGGCGATGTAAATGTTGTTCGAGGCGTCGACCGCAATGGAAAGCGGAAAAGTCAGGGATGCCAGCGTAGCCGGCCCACCGTCCCCCCGAAACACCGCGCTCCCCGTGCCCGCCACTGTCGAAATGACCCCCGCGGGAGTCACCATCCGAATGCGGACATTGGTGGTGTCGGCGATGTACAGGTTGCCCGCCGTGTCGTAGGCGATCCCCTGAGGATAGTACAGCCGTGCCGCGGTCGCCGGGCCCCCGTCGCCGGAATAGCCGCACAGACCGTTGCCGGCCAGAACGGTCACCGTTCCATCGGCATTGAGTCGAAACACAATGCAATTCCCCGGATCGACCACCACCGGGTTCCCGTTACTGTCCAGCGTGACGTCACCCAGGGCCCCGAGCGGCGCATTCAGCGCGGGCTTTCCGTCACCCGCAAAGACATATTCGGTCCCAGCCACAGTGGTGATCGGGTTCTGGCCCTGGAGGCAGGGAGTGAGTAGCAGGAATGTGAGAAGCCCAAGCAAACAAAGGCGGAAGATATGATTGTGGCGAGACATGGTTTCAGTTGTACCCCAAAATAGGTTGACGTGTAAATGCTTGTTCATCTGCCGTAAGGCGAATCGCGGCTTGGCGGGCGGGTATAGCGGAGCCATCGGACAAGGAATGAGCCCGTTAGCCGCCATGACTGTTATTACGAGTTGAATATGGCTTTCGGATGACGTTCGGCCGCTTTTTTGCGTCTGTGAATGGACTTTCTCCCCGCGCACGCAGGCGCTACCATGGAACCCATGGACCGGTTTCCGCTTGGATTGAATACGTATTCCGTCCGCGCCATGCGCTGGCACGACCTGAAACTGCTGGATTATGCCGCCGGCCTGAAGCTGGACGCAGTCTTCCTGCAGGATTCGGTGGATCCCGCGAACAACGATCCTGCCCACTGGAAGGAGTTGAAGGAAACCGCCGCCCGGCTGGGCCTCGAACTCCACGGCGGCGACGCAGGAGCCCTGCCCCGTACTCCGGACGGCATGGAGGCTACCATGGCCCGGCTGCGTGAAGGCATCCGCCACGCCGTAGGCATCGGGTCGAAGCTGGTGCGCTTTCGCGTTGCCGGCGATCGTGCCAGCCTCCCTCCCGGTCCCCCGGAAAAGACCATGGAGACGATGATCCACGTGCTGCGTTCGGTCCGCAGCCAGGCCATCGACGCCGGCGTGAAGTTCGCCATCGAGAACCACAAGGACATCTACTGCTGGCAGACGCGCCAGGTAATCGACGAGGCCGGAAAAGAATTCGTCGGGTCCTATCTCGACACCGGCAACCCCGTTTTCGTGATGGAGGACCCGCTCGCGACCGTGGAGACCCTGGGGCCGGTGGCCGTGATGCTCCACCTCCGCGACTCGGTCGTTTACGAGTCACACAACGGCATCGCAGTCCAATGGGTGCCGCTTGGGGAAGGCGTGGTGGATTTCCGGAAGATCGTTGCCAAGGCGAAAGAGGTCTGCCCGCCGATCTCGGTATACAACAAGCCCATCACCGGACGCCCACCCCAACTGCTGCCGATTTACGACCCCGAGTTCATGAAGAACTGGACGGATATGCGGGCATCGGACCTGGCGCGATTCATGGCCCTCGCCAGGCAGGGCCACCCCTACGAAAGCCACATGGTCATCGAAGATGTTCCGGGCAAGACGGCGGAGCCCATCGCCGCCGCCCTCCAGTATCAACAGCGCGAGCACATGGAACGCGGCGTGGAGTATGCCCGCAAGGTTCTGGATTTGGGCATCAAATGGCGCGGCTGACCTGACCCCAGCGATGTGGCGCCGGCACTCGGGCCTGCCGCGTCCCGACTCATCGGGACGCTTGTCGGGCGTGCACAGTGGCGCTGGCGGCGAATGGTTTTGGAGGCTGCGATACTTCTCTAGGGCTGTGCCAATTGCTTCAGCTTCCGGCCGCAGATCATGCTGGCCTGGTGCTTGTCGCCGTGCGGGCCGCTCCAGTGAGTTTCCAGGCTGATCCACCCGCTGTAACCGTCGTGAGCGAGGGCCGCCACCTGGCCGGGCCAATCGATCAGAGCCTCGCCGAACGGACCCCAGACCAGTTTCTCGCCCTCGCGCGCAACATCCTTGGCATGCACGTGAAGAATGCGCTCTTTGGGAAGTATGGCGTAGCCGTCCGGAAACGGGTTCTCGCCCGATACCAGCGCATTCGCCGGGTCCCAGACCATTCCGAGGCGCGGATGGGGCAACGCCGCCAGGAGCCTGGCTGTCTCGGTGGCAGTCGCAATGTTGCAGGCGTGTTCGTTCTCGATCGCGATGGTGACCCCGTGCGTTGCCGCCTGGTCCGCCAGTTTGCCGAGCGCCTCCACAACCCGGTCGAAACACTCCTCCGGCCGTACTGTGCGCCAGTAGGAGAAGACGCGGATGATGCGGGCGCCGGAGCGATCGGCAATCGCAAACGCCCGCTGGGCGATCCGCGGCTGGTCTTCGAAGGTTTGGGTGGCGGCGAACACATCCTTATGGAAGCGCGCGTCCACGCCGGGCGCATCCGGCAGAGTGCACTTGAGCAGCGGCGAGGCGATGGAGATGATCTCGAGTCCGTGGGCGCGGGTGATCGCCACGGCGCGATCCACTTCGTCGTCCCGGAGGTCCACAATGTTCTTGCCGAAGACTATGCGCAACTCGGCGCCGGTCATGCCGGTCTCGGCCATGGAACGGGCGGCCGTTTCGAGGTCGGGTGAGAATTCGTCCGTGATGGCGGCGATGCGAAAGTGCGGGCTCATCGAGGCCATTATAATGTCCGCGCCAGTGCGAGAATACAAGCATGGCGCAACTGGCAAACTCGGTGGAAAATGTTCCGCACTCGCGGATTCGGGAACTGGCGGAGATCGCCATGTCGATGGATGGCGTGCTGCGCCTGTACTTCGGCGAATCCAACCTGCCCACCCCGGACTACATCAAGGAGGCGGCCTACCGCGCGATGCAGGACGGCTTCACATTTTACACCGAGAACGCCGGTCTACCCTCTCTGCGGCGCGCCATCGCGGAGAATTACCGGCGGCTGCACGGCGTGGAACTGGATCCCGCGCGCGAAATCGTCGTCACCGCATCGGGAGTGCAGGCCATCAACCTGGGGATCCGGTGCACTCTCGATCCTGGTGACGAAGGCATGGTACTGACGCCCGCATGGCCCAACGGATCATCGAGCATCGTGATGGCCAATGCCGCCGTCCGGCAGATCCCGCACCCGTTGTGCGGCCAGCGGTATCGCGTGGATTTCGATGCCCTGGAAGCCGCCGTGACACCGCGGACGCGAGTGCTCCTGTATACCTCGCCATCCAACCCGCTGGGCTGGGTTGCGACCGATGAGGAGCAGCAGGGTCTGCTCGACTTCACCCGGCGGCACGGAATGTGGCTGATGGCCGACGAGGTTTACGACCGCCTGTATTATTCCGCCGCGCGCCTCGGGGAACCGGTGCCTTCGATCCTGCGAAAAGCCAACCGCGACGATGCCGTCATGGTGGTACACTCTTTTTCCAAGAGTTATTGCATGACCGGCTGGCGGGTGGGCTGGCTGGTGGCGCGGCGGGACCTGGCAGCGAAGGCGACGCAGTTGAACGAATTCATCATCTCGCATGCGCCGACGTTTGCGCAGAAGGCCGGGGAGACCGCGCTCGCAGAGGGCGAGGATGAACTGCTGCGCATGCTCCAACGGCTGAAGGCGAATCGGGATGTTTGCCTCGAGGCCCTGAGCGGGATCGCCGGTGTGACGGTTCCCACGCTGGACGGGGCGTTTTACGTGTTTCCGCGGATCGACGGCATGACCGACTCGTTCGGTTTCTGCCGCCGCCTGCTGGAGGAAACACGCGTAGGACTGGCGCCGGGTGTGGCTTTCGGCGCCGGAGGGGAAGGCTCGATTCGGATCTGTTATGCGGCGGAGCGCGCAATCCTGGAGCCCGCCATGGAACGGTTGACGAAGTTCATTCGGAGTGGCTCATAAGCCTCGAGTCTGGTGAGCGCTGGTAGTTTTGATTCGGCCCAGCCGTTGAGTACAATCCAGGGATTCAGAAGATCAAGCGGCAAAGGAGAACAACCAAATGCTCAAAGGATTTAAACAGTTCCTGATGCGTGGGAACGTGATTGACCTCGCGGTTGCCGTGGTCATAGGTGGTGCGTTTGGCGCCGTGGTTACGGCGCTGGTTAAGGACCTGATCACGCCACTCATCGCGGCGATCGCGGGCAAGCCGGACTTCTCGGCGATTCAGTTCGAAATCAACAGCAGCAAGTTCCTGGTTGGTGACTTTATCAACGCCGTCGTTTCGTTCCTGCTCATATCTGCGGCGATCTATTTCTTCGTGGTGGTGCCGGTCAATGCCTTACTGGCCCGTATGCGCCGGGGCGAAGCCGCTCCGGACCCCACCACCAAGAAATGCCCCGAGTGTCTCAGTGAAGTGCCGATCGCTGCCAAGCGCTGCGCATTCTGTACCTCGGCTCTGTAGGTTCGGCGCGTCCAAGCCGTCGAAGCAGAGTTCAGATTGGCAGCCACTGAGCATGCGGGCGCTGACGGCAAGCCGGTAGTCAATGCTCTCACCTACGTAGTCACCACAACGGCGCCGATGTCTTAGACTGTTCTCATGAGCACCGAAATCACGAAGACCGGTGTGCCGGCTTCGCCGCCGCGCTTCCGTGTGTCCCGGAACACGATGAGCTTCCCGCGCGAACTTCGTGATGCGATTCCCGACCTCCCGACTTACGTCGGCCGCGTCCTGGAGCTCGATTCGATGTCCGCGGAGCCGACCAACACCACGCTGCTCGGACCGCGCGTTCATCTGAAATTCGTGGTCAAGGAGACCGGCAAGCTGCAGGGCGAGTTTACCGTGCGGGTGGACTTGCAAATCGAAAGCGCCCGCGCTCTGGCAACCACCCTCACACAGCTCGCCGACCAGGCCGAGAAGATGGAAAGCAGCCCCTTCAATCTCTGACCGTCCCGCGCTGTTTCCGATATCGCGCGCGGCAAGCTCCGATCAACGCGCGAGCCTCGTCCGGGCCGCGCCAGCCGCGCATCTCCGTGCGTTTTCCTTCGAGCTCCTTGTAAATCGCAAAGAAGTGCTCGATCTCACGCTGCGTGTGCGCGAACACCTGCTCCATGGAGTGGATCTGATCGAAGCGCGGATTGCGGTTGGGCACCGCCAGAATCTTCTGGTCCGGCTCGCCCTGGTCCACCATCGCGAGCGTTCCCACAGGCCGGACTACGATCAAGACGCCGGGAAAGCTCGGCTCGTCCACCAGCGTGAGCACGTCCAGCGGATCGCCGTCCTCCGCCAGAGTTCCCGGAATGAAGCCATAGTCGCCGGGGTAGTGCATGGGCGAATAGAGCGCCCGGTCGAGCCGGAACACACCGAGCTTCTTGTCGTACTCGTACTTGTTGCCGGAGTTCTTGGGAATTTCCACGATCATGCGAACGGCATCGGGGCATTCGGGTCCGGGATCGAGGTCGTGGAGCGCGGCATTCACTCTGCCATCGTAACAGCGTGCGGCTGAAGGACGTGATTCGTGTGCTATCTTCAAGTCAATCGAGCGCCCGAATGGAGCCAAGTAAAGCCGCAATGAAGGCGGCGCTGAGGGTGTTGACGGCCCTCAGCGAGCGCCAGGAACCCGACCAGGGCGACGTGGACGAATTGCATTGGTACGCCCCGTCCGACAGCGAGCGCCCGATCGACGAACTGGTCTGCGATGCGATTCAGCGGGCATTGAAAGATCGGGAGGAAAAACGGAAGGCGCTCCAAGGGCGCCAGGGATTCTCCGGGATGGCGATGACCGCGCGGCAGCACGATGCCGCATCAGCGGGCGTCGAAGTCGCTGAGCGGAGCGCGGAGATGGAGCGCCTGCTGTGCGAGCACCGGGAGCGGCAGTTGGAATACCAGGAGCTGAGCGCAAAACTGCAGCGGCTCGGTGCGGCGTTTCAACAGGCTTTCGAAAACAACTCTGAAGCGGCCAGGGCCAACCTGGAATCGGCCGCTGGGGAAGTGGATATCACCGCCATCCGGCAGCTTCTCGATCGCCACGCGCGCCTCGCCAGGCAACTGATCGCCGACGCGCAGATTTTCCGACGGTAGCCATGTGGCGCAGGCACTCTTGCCTGCCGCGTGTGTGGCATACCCGCCGCTACCCTATGTGCGCCGTCGTCTCGGGAGTGGACCATAATGTGAAGTCGGGAGGATTCCAACCATGAAAGGGCTGATGCTGATGCTGGCCGGCGTGGCGACGCTGCTCGCCCAGGGTGATCAGAAAATCCACGTGATTGCATTCGGCGCTCATCCGGACGATTGCGATATTCGTTCGGCGGGCACGGCGGCGCTGTTCGCGCAGATGGGCCACGCCGTGAAGTTCGTTTCCGTCACCAACGGCGACGCCGGCCACCAGACGATCCATGGGGCGGCTCTCGCCAAGCGCCGCGCGGCCGAAGCCCGCGAATCCGCGCACCGGCTGGGCATCGAGTACGAAGTGCTGAACAACCACGATGGCGAGCTTCTCCCCACGCTCGAAGTTCGCATGCAGATCATCCGCCAGATCCGCGCCTGGAAGGCCGACATCGTGCTCGCACCGCGCCCCAACGACTATCATCCGGACCATCGCTACACCGGGGTCCTGGTGCAGGACGCCGCCTACATGGTGGTGGTGCCGGCCATCGCGCCGGACACACCGGCCCTCCGCAAGAATCCGGTGTTTCTTTATTACGAAGACAATTTCCAGCGGCCTAACCCCTTCCGCCCGGACATTGCGGTGGACATCGACTCCGTGATCGACAAAAAGATCGACGCGCTCGACTCGCACGTGTCGCAGTTCTATGAATGGCTGCCGTGGGTGGATGGCCGGCTCGACGAAGTTCCCAAGGATCCGGTCGAGCGGAAGGCCTGGCTGAAGCGCGCCCGCGGCCGCCAGCCCAACGCCGCGGCTCGCGCGTCGCTGGTGAAATGGTACGGCCCGGAGCGCGGCAACGCCGCGCGCTACTACGAGGGCTTCGAGATCTGCGAGTACGGGACGCAGCCCAACGAAGCGCGTATCCGCCAGTTGTTCCCCATGCTCAAGTGAAGGTGTGGCGCAGGCACTCGGGCGTGTACTGTTTTACGGATTTCGATTTCCTTGCGCAGTGGACGTCGGTGCCGCCGACAAAAAAGCGGGTGGGGACGCGGCAGGGCAGGAGTGCCTGCGCACGTTTCTCCGCCCACTGCTTGGTGTATACTGCCGACAACACGAGGTGGAGGTACTGTATGCGCAGCTACAAATACCTATTCGTGGCGGCCGGCGCGGCCGTCATCGCCGGACTGTACGCACAGTCCGGTGCGTCCGTGAAGATCAAGTCCGATGACATCGGGGGCGTGGTCACGAGCACCAAAGGTCCGGAAGCCGGAGTCTGGGTGATCGCCGAGACCGCCGATCTTCCCACACGCTACATCAAGGAAGTGGTGACCGACGATCGCGGCCGCTATCTGATTCCCGATCTGCCCAAGGCCAAGTACACCGTCTGGGCGCGCGGCTACGGGCTGGTCGATTCCCCCAAGGCGCAGACCGAGCCGGGCAAGCTGGTGGACCTGAAGCCGTCCGTGGCGCCGGACGCCAAGACGGCGGCACAGTATTATCCCGGCAACTATTGGTATGCGCTGATGAAGGTGCCGGAGAAGAGTGAGTTTCCCGGGACCGGCCCCACCAGGAATGGGATCAATCCGAACGTCAAGAGCCAGGGCCAATGGATTCACCTGATCAAGACCGACAGTTGCGAATCGTGCCACCAGCTCGGCAACCTGTATACCCGGACCATCCCGCCGATGTTCGCGAACCTCGATTCGCCCGCGCAGGCGTGGATGCGCCGCGCGCAGTCCGGACAGGCCGGAAACGCGATGGTCGGCGGCCTGGGCCAGCTCGGCGCCGAGCGAGCCACCGCCGAGTTCGGCGACTGGACCACCAGGATTGCCCACGGCGAGCTTCCGGCGAGCGCTCCTCAGCGCCCGCAGGGCATGGAACGCAACGTGGTCATCACGCAATGGGATTGGGCCGACCCCAAGGCATATCTGCACGATGAGATCTCCACCGACAAGCGCAACCCGCGGGTAAATGCCAATGGCCTGATCTACGGATCGCCCGAGGAGAGCCGCGATTATCTTCCGGTGCTCGACCCGGTGCATAGCACCACCAGCCAGGTGAAGGTGCCGTATCGCGATCCGGACACGCCCGGCCAGCCGAAGCCGCTGCAGGCATCGCCCATCTGGGGCGATGAAGCCATCTGGGACAGCCACACCACGGTGCACAATCCGATGTTCGACCAGCAGGGGCGCCTCTGGTACACGGGCAGGATCCGAGCCGCCAACAATCCCGACTTCTGCAAGGCGGGTTCGAACCAGCCTTCGGCCAAGCTCACGCCGCTGGATCGTTCCGGCCGGCAACTGGCGGTCTACGATCCGAAAACCAGGAAGACCGAGATGATCGACACCTGCTTCGCTACGCACCACCTGCTGTTCGCGGAAGACGCCGACAACACCTTGTGGACCAGCAGCGGCGGAGGCGGCGGTGTGGTGGGCTGGCTGAACACGAAGATGTGGGACCGCACGCACGACGCCGCCAAGTCGCAAGGCTGGACCGCCCTGATCCTCGACACGAATGGCGATGGCAAGCGCGATCCCTCCGCGGACACGGTGCAAAAGGTGCTGACCGCGCCCAGCGGCGAGAGCCTGGGCACATCGTCGGCGCTGAACGGGCCCGCGGACGCCGGCAAAGATACGCGCTTGAATGCCGCGTTCTACGGCCTGGCGATCGGCACCGACGGAATGATCTGGGGCAGCGTTCTCGGCTATCCCGGCGGAATCGTGCGGCTGAATCCGGGATCGCACCCGCCCGAGACGGCGCTTGCTGAATATTACGAGGTGCCCTACAACAATCCCAAGGCGCCGGTGTGGGGATACTCACCGCGCGGGATGGATATCGACCGCAACAACGTCGCGTGGGTGGCGCTGGGAAGCGGCCACCTGGCGAGCTTCGACCGCCGCAAGTGCAAAGGCCCGCTCAATGGCCCGACGGCTACCGGTCAACATTGTCCGGAAGGGTGGACTCTGTATCAAACACCGGGCCCGAATTTCAAGAACGTCACCGACTCCGGCAGCGCCGACTCGCACTATTACGATTGGGTGGATCAGTTCGACACGCTGGGGCTGGGAGCGAACACACCGATCATCACCGGCAATGGGTCGGATTCGCTGATCGCACTGGTCAACGGAAAGTTCGTGGTGATGCGCGTGCCGTATCCTCTGGGGTTCTTCGCGAAAGGGATGGACGGCCGCATCGACGACGCAAAGACCGGATGGAAGGGCAAGGGCGTGTGGACCACCTGGGGCACCCGCACACCATTCCACAGCGAGACAGGGAAAGGAACGAACGCCAAGGTGGTCCACTTCCAGATGCGCCCCGACCCGCTGGCGAACTGATAGGGGTGTGAAAACTCGGTCTGAGGTGGCGCGGACACTCATGTCTGCCGCGTCGGCGCTTATGCCGACGCTTTTGGTCGTCTACCAATGCGGTGTTCGGAGCTGTTTTCGAGGCTGCCGCGCCACAGGGGGCAATCGTGATACAAGAGGCAGTATGAACAGGCGGCACCTGCTTCAATCGGCGGCATCGCTTCCGCTCCTGGGGGCCCTCCACTCCGCCCCCGCGGCGCAACAGAAACAGATGAAGATCACGGCGCTCGAGACGGACCTTCTCAAGAATCCTCCAGGCACTCCGTACTACGATGCCATCCATCAACTGGGCGTGGACAATGGCTCGGTGGTGCTGCGCCTGCGCACCGACGCCGGCATCGTAGGCTGGGCACACAGCTCCTTCGGCATGATTCCCGGCGGCCCGCGCGTGGTGCAGACCATACTGCAGGAGGAGATCAAGCCCGTGCTGATCGGCAAGGACCCGGCATATCCGCGCCGCATCCGCGCCGACCTTTGGAAGGCGCTCGAGTACCAGGGCGTCGGCGGCGTGGCGCAGTTCGCCATCGCCGCGGTGGACATCGCCATCTGGGACATCCTGGGCAAGAACGCCGGTCTTCCGGTGTACAAGATGCTGGGCGCGTTCCGCGAACGCATGCCGGTCTACTCGATGTGCGGCTGGTATTACGACAACGATGACGGCCTTGGGAAGTTCCGCCGCGCGGTGGAGGCGGCCGTCGAGCAGGGCTATCACGCCGTGAAGATCAAGGTAGGGCGCTACTCCACGGACGATGATGTGAAACGCATCCGGATGGCGCTCGATATCGTCGGCAAGAACCGCCGGCTGATGGTGGATGCCAATCAGATTTTCAATCGCAACGAGGCGCTGCGCCGCGGCCGCGTGTATCAGGAGATGGGCTGCTTCTGGTATGAGGAGCCGATGCCACCCCAGGAGATGGAGGGCTACGCCGCCCTGGCGCAGGCGCTCGACATGCGCATTGCCACCGGCGAGAACCTGAACACCAAGTACGCCTTCGCCGACCTGATCGCGCGGCGCGGGGCCGATGTCGTCCAGCCCGACAACCGGCGCGCCGGCGGGGTCACCGAGTGGATGGAGATCGCGGCCATCGCCGATGGTTATGGCCTGGAACTCGCCAGCCACGGCGGCGGCGCCACCAATCTCAATATGCTGCTGGCGATGCCGAACGCCATCTACATGGAAACCAGCGGCGCTCGCAAGATGGTGGACGGCGAAGTGGCCGCTCCCGAAGAACCCGGCATGAGCAGCGAGGTGCCCGCCTCGGAGATTCAGAAGTACAAGGTCGGGTGAGCGGGCGGTCTACAATAGTCCGCATGATCATCCAACGCAACCTGGTCATCACCGCGGTGGCGTCCTCCGCCGCTACCCTGCTGGGCGTCTGGTCGCTGGGAGGCGCCGCGCTTCCCACCACCGTCAAGCTCGACAATGCCAAGGTGCACGTAACGGAAGTGACTTCCGGCGTTCACGCCGTGCGCGAACGGGGCGTGCGTGCGGCAGACCAGGTGATCGTCTTCCTGGACGACTGCCGCTACGAGCGGATCGACCCGGCGACCGGAGAGAAGACCATCCGCGAGCGCAAGTCGGGCGACGTGATCTGGCACGACAAAGGCGAAGATGCGCCGCAGTTGACGAACGTGGGCTCGAAGCCTTACCGCGAGATCGTCATCGAGCTGAAGGGCAGATGAATTCCCGCAGGGTCGTGATCATCGGCGGAGGCATCGTCGGGCTGGCGACCGCCTGGCGGCTGGGCGAGCGCTTCCCCGGCGCCCACGTGACGGTGCTGGAAAAAGAGGACGGCGTCGGCCGCCATCAGACCGGGCACAACAGCGGCGTGCTGCACTGCGGCCTGTATTACAAGCCGGGGTCGGTGAAGGCGCGGCTGGCGGTGTCGGGCATCCGGCAGATGGTGGCCTTCTGCCAGGAGAACTCGGTTCCTCACGAGATCTGCGGCAAGCTCGTGGTGGCGGCCGGGCCGAGCGAGGTGCCGGCGTTGCGGAACCTGCAGGAGCGCGGAACGGCCAACGGGCTGGAGGGCCTGCGCTGGCTCGAGCGCGAGCAGATGCTCGAGATCGAGCCGCACGTGGGCGGTGTGGCGGCCCTGCGCGTTCCCCAGGAGGGGATCGTGGACTATGCGCGGGTGTGCGCCGTGCTGGTGGAAAAGCTCGTCGCGAGAGGCGCCGAAGTCGCCACGGGAGCTCGGGCGGCGCGATTGCGGCACGAAGGGCCGGGCTGGATCATCGAGACCGCGCGCGGCGAATTCGCGGCGGACTTCGTCATCAACTGCGCGGGCCTGCACTGCGACCGTGTAGCTGAACTGGCCGGTGAGCGCCGCGAAGTGCGCATCCTGCCGTTTCGCGGCGAGTATTATCAGATTCGCCCCGAGCGGCAGCACCTGGTGCGGCACCTGATTTATCCCACGCCGGACGCGCGCTTCCCGTTCCTCGGCGTTCACTTTACGCGCCTGATTCACGGCGGCATCGAGGCGGGGCCGAATGCCGTGCTGGCGTGCTCGCGGGAGGGCTATCGCAAGACGGACTTCAACGCCCGGGATCTGTTCGATGCCCTCACCTACGGCGGATTCTGGCGCTTTCTGCGCCGTTACCCGTCGATGTGCTGGTACGAGCTGCGGCGCTCGTTCAGCCGCAAGCTGTTCTGCCGGTCGCTGCAACGCCTGGTGCCCGAGATCCAGCCCTCCGATTTGGCGGAGGGCGGCTCGGGCGTTCGCGCGCAGGCGATCGCGCCCGAAGGCGACCTGGTGCAGGACTTCCGCTTCATCGCGCGGCCGAACGCACTGCACGTCATCAATGCCCCGAGCCCGGCCGCCACGGCCTCATTGGCGATCGGCACGGAGATCGTGGAGATGGCCGGGAAGGCAGGCTTGCGGGAGTGAGGCGTCCGGCGCCCGTCAGCCACGCCGTGCCGCTCCTACTTCTCCCCGTTGATCGCGATGCTGGACGTTTCACCACCGGTGGCGGTGGAAACGCCCCAGAGGGATTGCGTATCCCAAATCGACTGACTGTCCCAAAGCGATTGGCTGTCCCAGAGCGATTGCGTTCCCCGCAGGAAGAACATGCTGTCCCATAACGTCTGGTTGTCCCAAAGCGACTGGTTGCCCCACATGCTCTTGTTGTCCCACAGGGATTGGCTGCCGCAAATGGAGGCCGCCGCGCAAAGCAGCGATGCCACGTTCGTCTGGGCATTGCGGGTCACGGTGGGAGATTGCGCCGAGCCGCTGAAAACGGTGGTGTCGGCCAGGGCCGCCGCCACGTCCAGGTAGCCCGCGCCCACCGTGAAAATGTCGTACTGGCTGGTGTAGACGATTCCGGTAACCGGGTCCGTCGCCACACTCGTGGTGGGAAAGGCCTTGGAAGCGGTATGCATCAGACGGGCTTTAACCTGGTCGGGGGTCAGGCTGGATGCAGCCTGCAGCATCAGCGCGGCTGTGCCGGAAACCATTGGAGCGGCCATGCTCGTGCCGCTCAACTGGAAATAGTAGTCAGACCCCTGATTGGCTCCATTCACGATGTAGTAGCTGTTCATCACCTTGTTCGAAGGATACGAGTTGGTCAACGCCAGGCCGGCCGGGACCGTGGCAACAATCCGGTTGCCGGGAGCGACCAGGTCGGGCTTGACGATGTGGTCCACCGCGGTTGGTCCTTTGGAAGAGTAGCTGGCAATCAAATCGTCGCTCCGCGTTGGCGTTCCCATCGTCTTCATGGCTCCCACGGTGATCACGTAGGGGTCGTTTGCCGGAGCGTTGATGGTTCCATAGCCGTTAATGCCTCCGGTCATGGTTCGCCCGTTGTTGCCGGCCGCCACCACCACCACAATGCCGGCCTTCCACGCGGCTTCCACCGCCTGGCACAGAGGGTCCAATCTGTAGCTTTCGTAGACCGGCCGGCCGAGCGACAGGTTGATGACCCGGATGTTATAGGTCGATTTGAGAGAGATGGCCCGCTGGATGGCCGAGATCACCATGCTGTCCGTCCCCACGCCATTGCGGTCGAGCACCCTCAAGTTGACGAACTTCACCTTGGGCGCGATGCCTCGAAAGGTCCGCTTGTAGTTGGACCCGGTGGATTCGAATGCATTTCCGCCCAGGATGCCGGCCACGTGCGTGCCATGGCCGAACCGGTCGAAGTAGTCGTTGCCTTCGCTGAGATTGAAACTCTCCGCATAGACCACCCGGCTCGCGCCTGAGGTGACTCGAAGGTCGGGGTGGGAGTCCATGATGCCGCTGTCGATCACGGCCACTCCAATGCCGCTTCCATCGTGGCCGGACGAGTATGCAACGGCAGCGTTGGTGGCGGCTCCGGAGATGTCCATCATCGCGTTCACAGTGCGGTCGGGCGAAACGTACTCCACCTCGGGATCGTCTGCCAGCTCCGCCAGCCGCGAAGCTGGAACGGAATAGGCCCCGCCTTTGATGGCTTCGAGCGACGCCTTGAACCTGCCGCCTCCATCCAGAATCGTGCGGTGTTGCCGCTCGGTGGGCTGCTGCTTGAATTGGACAATGACATTGACCGGCTCATCCCCACGTACCGATATCAGGTCGCGCGAGATCCTGTGATGCCGGCTGGCCCGGGCCGCCTCGTTATTGCTCTGCGACTGTGCCAACAATCCTGCCGCGATGAGGGCAAGGACTGCCATGACTGTTTTTTTCATAGCAAGACCAGAATGAAATAAGCAGCTCTGAATGTGGAGTAGGTCCAGTACGGTTAACGTACTCGTGTAGGTACTACGAGTAAACCGCAGCACCAAACCGCGGCAAAGGATAACGTTACTGAATCAGCGGTAATAGCCGCTGCGGGTGCGGACCATCATGCGTCCCAGGCGCTGCTCCGCGGACCTGGTAGGCCGCACCTCGATGCGGCAGAACCTGCCGGCCGGCTGTTCCGACGAGGGCTTGTACCCGATGCTGTACCGCGAGCGAATCTCGTCGATCAGGTGTGCCAGGCTCCCCGCAATCTCTTCCCTGCCGGATTTGATGACGATTCCGCCGCTCTGAGCGGCATAGTGATTGACATCTCCCGGGGGATGGTGCGAACGCGCTCCCAGGAACATCGGGTTGTGCTTGTAGAGCATGGAGAAGGTATGCGACATCGCGCTGAATTCCAGAAGAGCACACACCACCGCTCCCGACTCGAATACCTCGCGAAGCGCTTCCTGTTCGGTGTGGACGCGATCGTTGGGGATGTTCGGAACATTGTCAGTGAGCCAGATGATCACGCGGCGGCTGCTCGGATTGCTGCTGTGTCGCGACTGCGTGGCTGCCTGAAAGACGCCTTCATTGAAGTATGCGTTGTCGCTGCTGTCTCTCGCGCCCCTTCCGGCCTTCCGGATCGCCTCCACGGCCAGTTCGCGATCGGTGGTGAAGTCCTGCAGGAGCTTCGCCTTCTCCTGGTAGACCATCACCGCGATCTCATCCTCGGGCTTGAAGTGGCGCAGAGCTTCGGCGGCTCCTTGTGCCAACGGAACCAGCACCGGTTGTACGCTGTCGGTGAGATCGAACAGGAAGACGATCGAGAGCGGCAGCTTGTCGCGGCTGAAGGAAACGATCTCCTGGCGCACCCCATCCTCGAAGACCTCCAGGTCTGGTGCGCCCAACGATCCGACCGTGGCGCCGGTCTTCCGGTCAGTCACCTGGGCGTCTACGACCACCAGCTCGGAAGTGACTCGGAATACAGTTCCGGGATCCCGCGGCGGCGTCTGGGCAAACGCCGGGAGGCACCCTCGAAGCAGTACCAGGAGCACCAGCAGTCTGCGCATGCCTACTAATAGAACGTCCGCCGCCCCGCCCGAGTTGCAGCAAATCCTGGGATCTCGACCCCACCGCGATATAATCGACTCAAATGCTCGAAACCCGCCGTTCTGTCTGTGCACTCGACTGTCCGGACTGCTGCTCCGTGCTGATTAACGTCGAGGATGGCCGCGGTTCGAAGTTGCGCGGCAACCCCGATCATCCGGTGACTCGCGGGTTTCTGTGCGGCAAGGTGGCGCAATACCTGGAGCGCGAGTACTCGCCCGGACGGCTGCTCTACCCGCAGCGCCGGGTGGGGCCCAAAGGGGAGGGAAGATTCGGGCGAATCTCGTGGGATGAGGCGCTCGACATCATGGCAGGCCGTCTGAGAGCGGTCGCCGATGAATTCGGTTCGGAATCGATCCTTCCTTACAGCTATGCCGGCACGATGGGGTATCTCAATGGCTCCGGCATGGACCGGCGCTTCTTCCACCGCCTCGGCGCGTCGCGGCTGGACCGCACGATCTGCTCGTCGGCAGGCGGCGTGGGACTCACGGAAGCGCTCGGTGTACGCTACGGGACCGAGCCCGAGCAGTTTCGCCACTCGCGGCTGATTCTCGCGTGGGGCGCGAATATCCTCGGCACCAACGTCCACCTGTGGCCGTTCGTCATGGAAGCGCGGCGCAACGGCGCGAAGCTGTATACCATCGACCCGCGGCGCAACCGCACCGGAGCGGCTGCCGACAAGCACTTCTTTATCAATCCCGGCAGCGATACCGCGCTGGCACTGGCGATGATGCACGTGATCGCCGGCGAGAACCTGCACGATGCCGACTACGTGGCGCGCCATACCGAGGGCTTCGAGGCGCTCCGCGAGCGGGTACGCGAGTGGACTCCGCAACGCGCGGCGCAGTTGACCGGGATCCCGGCCGACGAGATCGTGACGCTGGCGCGCGAGTACGCCACCACGCGGCCCGCCGTCATCCGCTTGAATTACGGGACGCAGCGCAGCGAGCGCGGAGCCATGGCGGTGCGCACCATCGCGCTGCTTCCCGCGCTCACAGGATCGTGGAAGGATATCGGCGGCGGACTGCAGCTCTCCACATCGCAGGCGTTCCAGGTGAACCGCGCTGGGTTGGAGCGCGCCGACCTGCAGGAGAAGGCCCTGGGCCGCCCGGCGCGGATGATCAACATGACGGAATTGGGTGGGGCGCTGACTGGCCGCCTGCCCGGACCGCCCGTCAAGGCCATCGTGGTTTACAATTCGAACCCCGCGGCCATCGCGCCGAATCAGAACGCGGTGCGGGCCGGCCTGGCTCGGGAAGACCTGTTCACCGTGGTATTGGAGCAATTCCAGAACGATACCGCCGATTACGCCGACATTCTCCTGCCCGTCACCACGTTCCTGGAGCATACGGACCTGTACTTCGCCTACGGCCACTATCACCTGCAACTGGCGCGGCCGGCGTTGCCCGCTCCGGGAGAGGCGAAGCCGAACGTCGAGATCTTCCGGCTGCTGGCCGGCCGGATGGGATTCGACGATCCCTGCTTCGGCGATACGGAAGACGACATGATCCGGACGCTGCTCGACTCGCCGCATCCGTTCGTCCGCGGCATCACCCTGGAGGAACTCGACCGCAAGGGGTCGGTGCGGCTGCGGCTGCCCGAGCCATTTCAGCCGTTCGCGTCGGGCGGCTTCGGAACGGCGGACGGGAAGTGCCACTTCCGCGCCGCGGAACTGGACTACACGCCGCCGGTGGAATCCCGGCACGGCGACACGGCGATGCGGCAAAAGTACCCGTTGGAGCTGATTTCGCCGAAGAACGACAACAGCATGAATTCGACCTTCGGACACCGGGACGCCGTGGACCTCGAGACTGCGACGGTGCATCTGAGCGGTGCGGACGCCGATCGCCGGTCGATTCGCAGCTATGACCAGGTGCGGATCTATAATGATCGCGGCTCGTGCGTGCTGGTGGCGAGCGTGGATGACAGCGTACAGCCGGGCGTGGTATGCGCACCGGCCGTTCGCTGGGGAAAGCGTGCCGTAGGAAAGCGTAACGTGAATGCGTTGGTTTCCGAGCGTCTTACCGATGCGGGCGGCGGGCCTGTTTTTTATAGTTGCCTGGTCGAAGTCGAGCGCATCGGAGATTAAGGATGAGAGATAAGGTGACGTGGCGCGGACACACGTGTCTGCAGCGCCCCGACTCTTCGGGGCGCTTTTTGGGCGCCATCCTGTCAGGTGCCGATGTGGGAGCACCAGACTCATCTCGGCGCGGCAGAGTCGAAAACTACCCGGCAGCTTCGAAAACCCCTTCGTGGACACAGGAGTGCGGGGCGACCAAAAAGGGTCCCCAGGAGTGGGGACGCGGCAGCCACGAGTGCCCGCGCCACAAACCCCCAACCCCCAACCCCCAAACCCGCGAGCGAAGCGAGCTTTGGCCTCTGCTGTGTGTTCTGCTCGTCCTGGCCGTTCCCGCCTGCAAGCACCGCAAGGTCGGCGAGCGCCAGACCGCGGAAGAGTCGGGGATGCCCAATGTGTCGTCCGTCATTCACATGGGAGATCCGCGGGCGGCCTCGCAGCTCGCCTCCGGCTTCCATGACATCGAGGCCCACGCGTGGCGGTGGACCATGCGGACGTTTGCCGTCTACCTGCGGCCTCCGCTTGGCTCCGCGCAGAAGGGCGCCGTCCTCTACCTGAATTTCACGTTGACGCCGCCGCAAATCGAGAAGCTGCATTCGGTGACCCTGTCGGCATCCGTGAATGGTAATCAACAGTCGCCGGAGACCTGGGACAAGCCGGGAGATTACGTCTACCGGCGCGACGTTCCCGCCGGGCTGATGACGGGCGATTCCGTCCGCGTCGATTTCGAATTGGACAAGGCGGTTCCCCCCAGCGATCAGGACGCCCGCGAGTTGGGCGTAGTGGTATCGAAGGCCGGCCTGGAGCTGAAATGAGCCCGGGCCGGCGGGCAGCCCGAATCGCCTGGTGGGTCTTCCCTGCCCTGCTCTGCCTGCTGGTCTTCCGGCGCGGCTTCAGCGCCTGGTTTCGCGCCGACGACTTTGCCTGGCTGGGACTCGACGCCGGCGTGCACGGCTTCCGCGATGTACTGGCGGCGCTCTTCCTGCCCGCGGCGCAGGGCACATTCCGGCCTCTGAGCGAGCGCGCCTTTTTCATGGCGGGGTTCGGCCTGTTCGGTCTGAATTCGGCGCCGTTCCGCATCGTCATCTTCGGTACACAGTTCGCGAACCTGACGCTGGTGGCGGTGATCGGCAACCGGCTCACCGGCCGGCGCGCGGCCGGCTTTTGGGCGGCGGTGTTCTGGGCCGTGAACGCATCCCTGATCCAGCCGCTGGGATGGGCCTCCGTCTACAACCAGGTGCTGTGCGCACTCTTCCTGCTGCTGGCCTTCTTCTTTCTGCTGCGGCGCGTGGAAGCCTCAGAAAGTGGCGACGCTCGGCTGGCCAAACGCTTCGGAATGCTCGAGTGGCTGACGTTTCTCGCAGGATTCGGGGTGCAGGAGCTGAACCTCGTCTACCCCGCATTGGCTGCCGCCTACACCGGCTTATGCGCGCGCCGGCACTTCAGCCGAACGGTCCCGATGCTCGCCGTTTCGGTGCTGTACGTGGCCGCTCACAACCGGGTGGCACCCGTTCAGTCGAGCGGCGACTACGGCTTTCACTTCGGCGCCTCGATGTTGCGAGGTTTGGCCACCTACTGGACGTGGTCTCTGGGTCCGCTCTTCCTGCATACGCCGCTCCACGTGCCGTGGTGGGCCGTCCCCGCGGCGGTGGGCATCGTCTCAGCGGGCTTGCTGGGCTTCGCGGTGAGTCAACTCCGAAGGGGCGGACGAACGGCCGCGTTTTGCCTGGCCTGGTTCGTCATCGCGCTGGCGCCGGTGCTGCCGCTGCGCGATCACATGACGGAATATTACGTCTACATCCCGGTCATCGGGGTCTGCTGGCTGGCCGGGTGGGGATTCGCGAAGGCATGGAGTTCGAATGGGCTGGCAAAGGCCGTCGCCACGGCATTGGCACTCCTTTACGGCTTTCTGTCGGTGCCGCGGGCGATCGAAGGGTCGAACCGGAACCACGACCTGACGATTCGGGTCCGGGACCTCGTGGAGGGCGTGGCGCGCGCTCACGAACTGCATCCGGACAAAGCGATCCTGCTCGATGGTGTGGATTCCGACCAGTTCTGGAACGGCGTCATCGACCGGCCGTATCGGGCCATCGGCATCGAGCATGTCTATCTGACTCCGGGCAGCGAGGGGCATATCGACGCTCACCCCGACCTTGGCGACACGTCGGGATTCGTGCTGCCGGCGGAAACCGCGGAGCAAGGGATCGAACGCGGAGAAATCGTGGTCTACGACGTGACGGGCCCGCAGCTCCGGAACATCACTGCCGCCTACGCATCCAGGGCACGGGAGATGCGTCTTCCACAACGGGTGGACGTCAGCAATCCGTTGACGGCCTACCTGCTCGGGCCGGAATGGTATGGAGTGGAGGGCGGCCACCGCTGGATGCCCAAGCAGGCTTCGCTGCGGATCGCAGGTCCGGCCGCGGCGGATCAGAGGCTGCACCTCGAAGGCAGATGTCCTCCGCTGCAGATCGGGGATTCCCCGATTCAAGTGACGCTAACGATCGATGGAGTACCGCAGCCATCGATTGATCTGCCGAAAGATGGCGCTTTCGATCTGTCCGTCGCGCTGCCCGATTCGGCTCTGGGAAAGCGGGGGATGCAGGTGGTGGTATCGGTCAGCCGGACGGTCCGTAAGCCTCCGGACGATCGCGACCTAGGCTTGGCGTTCGGCGTCTTCGAGGTGCGCTAGATCACTGGGCCGCGCGGAGTCGGTACACCTCGAAGAAATCGCGGCCGTATCCGTCGCCGATCACGGTCAGCATTTCTCGCCGGTAGCCGGACTCCTCGGCGAACTTCACGAGTTTCGGGTTTCTTCCGGGGAAGAACTCGTAGCCTTTGGTGTGGGCGATGTAGAGGTTGCCGGGCTCCGAAATCGTGTGCAGGAGCGCCTCGCGGTCCTCCCGAGTCAGCTCCGGTTTGGAGAGGGCATCCTCCGCCCAGCGGAGCGGCAATTTGCCGCGGCCCAGGAACTGGAGAGGCTCCGCGATGCCCCAGTCCAGACAGACCACTTTGTCGGCCGGCACCTGCTTCAGATAGTCGTTCAGGGGGTAGATGGCGCTATTCCAGCCGGGCGCGCCACCGTAGCGCACCGTGGTGATGAAGTATTCGTTGATCACGAGGGCCCCCGATGCCATCGTGACGGCCAGTGCGACGGCAAGTGCCGGAATACCGGCACGCCCGAGCCGGCGCGATGCGGAGGCGAATGACGCGGCAATCACTAACTGCGGCAAGGGCCACAGAAGAATGGTGTGGTGCAGACTGAGCCCGGTGTTGGCGGTGATGGCCATCTGCACCCAGGCCACGGCAATCGCGGCCAGTCCGAAAATCACGATGCGTAGCGCCGCGCCCCGCACCCACGGCGTAAGCAGCAGCGCCAGCCCGAAGGCGTAGAGCAGCAGGTGGTGGCGGGGATGGCCGGCGAGTGCCGAAATGGCGGCAGAGGCTGCCTGGAGGGCGCCCCGCGGCTGGTGCGGCGCAGGAGTCTTGTCGGCTTCCGAGGGCATCCAGTCGAAAAGGCCCGGGCCGTCGGCGGCGTTCTTCAGGAAGACGGCCTTGGTGGCGATGGGGACGGTGTCGCGGTGGAAGTTGGAGCGAAAGGTAACCCAATGGTGCCCGGCGTTGTAGGTCAGAAGGGGGAGGGCTCCAATCAGAAATCCAGCGGCGGCCAGAGCCAGGCGGCGGAGCGTGATCGCGGCAAATATTTGCCGGGCGTGTGCCAGAATTGCAGCCAGCCCCAAGCCGCTCAACATCCACAAGGCCAGCGCCTTGTCCCAGAGCATGAGGCCCAGAAGAAAGCTCCCCCAGAAGAGCTGCCAACTCCTCCACTCCTGAAAGAAGCGGACGAGGAGGAGCATCCCGCCGGCGAGCAGCAGGTGTTGAAACGCGACCGGGCCCCAATCAAAACAGGCGGTCATCAAATACATTGAATCCACCGCGAGCAATCCGCATCCAATGTAGGCGGCGCGGACCCCCGCCACCCGGCGGAGAATCAGGAAGAACAGCCAGACGCTGATCGTTCCTGCCAGCAGGGAGGGGATGCGGAGGGTGAAGCGTCCGCTTCCCAGGCTATTGAGGATCGGCCGGTAAATCCAGGATTTCAGGGCGCCGACGTAGGTCATCAGCATCACCGGAATGTGCCTGCGCCCGATGGAGATGGCGAACAGTTCGCCGCGCGGTGGATAGATTCCGACAGCGAACAGGGTTTCGTCGCCCTCGATGCCGACCAGGGGTGTGAGGGCGAGGCCGGCCAGAAAGAAAAATGTACAGGCGATGCACGCAAAGGCGGTGCTTTGCCGTCTCTGTGGATGTAGGGTCACGATTCGACGAGGAAACTGAGATGGTAGCATTTTGGCTCACGGCTTCGGAGAGATCCGGCGGCTGGAAACCGCGAAGGATCGAACCCTCTGGAGTTTGGTATCCGAATTGCTTGCATAGTGATCCGTGCAGACGCCGTTGGGTGAAAACACGAAGAGTAATGGCCCTTTTGGGGGGCGTGAATTAGCAGACGGAGCGTGAAACCTTTGGCATATTTTTCCGTCTATATTGGTACGGCAAGGGAACGCGCTAAGCGGAACAAATAAAAGAAAAAACACCAAGCCGAAAGAAGGAGCGAGACCGATGAACCAGACCGAACTCAACAAGTACAAAGCGATGCTGGAGGCCAAGCAGGCAGAACTGTCCAAGGGCCTCCGAAACCGGGAAGACATCGCCATCGAAAAGACCCCGGACGCTATCGATGAAGTGCAGCTCGCTGGAGAGCGGGAGTTGGCAATTCGCAACCTTGACCGCGAGTCGAGCCTGCTGCGCAATGTGAAGAATGCTCTGTCGCGCATTTCCGACGGGAGCTATGGGATTTGCATGCACTGCGAGGAAGACATCAAACCCAAGCGCCTGGATGCCGTGCCGTGGACCAAGTATTGCATCAGGTGCCAGGAAGCGGCCGACCGTCACGAATTCGAGTCCGAGGCGGGTGAGAGCCTGGACGAGCTTCTCGCAGCGTAAAAACCTTCGGACGAGTCCAGGGCGCGAGCGAAATCTCGCGCCCTTGGTGTTTTTGTCGGGAGTGTTTTAGCTGGCTGCGTGAAAGTCCAACTTTGGTCTTCGGTCCTGGGGGTTTTCACACTATCGAGTCGGCTAGTCTGAATAGGCGCTTGCACGATGTTCCCTCATTCGATCGTCACGCCCGGATTCTCGTAGCATAGGAATTGATGGAGTTTTTTCGCCGCGCGCGAGGAAGTGTGTCCCGGCTCGCCGTGCTGCCCGGCACGTTCAATCCAGTCACTATCGCACATGTGGAGTTGGCGCGTGCCGCGTCGCACCTGGTGGACGAAGTTGTTTGTGTTCTCCCGAGGGAATTTCCCCATAAGGAATACGTGGGGGCTTCATTTGCTCAGCGGGTCGAGATGCTGGAGGCGGTTGCCCGGGACGAGCCGCGATACTCGATCGCCGCGGTCGAGAACGGACTGTTGGTGGAGATTGCCCGGGAGTGCCGGGAAGTGTACGGACCTGAGGTCCGCCCGATGTTTGTGTGCGGGAGGGACGCCGCCGAACGCATCGCGGGTTGGGATTACGGACGGCCCCGCGCGTTTTCGGACATGCTGTCCCAATTCGGACTCCTGGTGGCTGCCCGGAATGGAGCATACACGCCCCCCGCGGAGTATCGCCACGCGATTCGCCCTCTGGTTCTCAGCGGCGACTTCAGCCACGTATCCGCCAGCGAAATCCGCGAGGCCATCGCGCATGGCGGAAATTGGAAGCACCTGGTACCGGTGTGTGTCCGGCCCCTGATCGAACGGATCTATTCGTCAGCCACTGTCACTGCGCCGCAGCCGGAGCCGAGGGATTCAGCACCGGAAAGGTGACGGCCTTGCTCACGTAGACGTCCTGCGCAATCGTCACGGAGGTCGTCGGGTTCGACGTCAGCCCGGAGTTCAGATGCAGGATTACCTCGAAGATCCCTACTGTGCCGGGCATCAGTGTGGCCGAGATGACGTCGGCAGTGCTGCCGCCGGCGATCGCGGAGACAAATTCTGTGGGTGTCGTGACCGGTCCGTTCGCCGGATACTGCAGTCCGGTCTGGATGAGGGGGGCGTTGTTGTCGTCGAGCACGGGAACACCGAGGCCGGTAGCCGTGACAATAATGAATTCGCCGGGAACCGCCGGATTATCGACAGTCACAGGAGCGCCTGCCACATTGGCGCAACAGAGGCTCGATGAGAAGGCCGTCATGACGAGCGACGCGCCGGAACTGGCGGTCGCGTTGTAGGGAATATTGTTTCCTGCCGGACCTTGTAGTTTGGCCCTCAGCACCATGCGCGTAAATTCGCCCGACGGCTCGGCGGAGACGATCGGATCCTGGTTGACCAGCGCCACCAGGTTGTCCCGGACAGAGGTCAGGGTGTCGGAGGCCTGCACCGTATAGTTGTAGGTCCGGTCCTGGACGGTGACCGTGGCGACATCGTTGGCCGAGATACTGCCTTCCACGTCCACAATGCCGGTCGCCTCGCTGGAACCGTGCAACACGACTCCCACGCCGCTGTTGCCCGGCTGCGAGAATACTCCGGGATTTGCCGGGACGATGGTGACCGCCACCGGAGTGGTGTACAGGATGCTCCCGTCGTTCATAATCGATCGCACATAGGCATTGATGCTCGTGGTATCGACGACCTCCCAGGGAATCTGCGCGTTGATCGAGGTGGGAGAAACCGAGACGAGCGGCGCACGGATGCCATTGAAGTAGACTTCCGTCCCGCCCAGTTGGGTGGGCAGGGTCGGCTGCGTCAGGTCGGCATTGGCGGTCTGCCCGGAAATCGTAGTGCCGTCAGCCGCGAGGATGGTGATGATCGTTCCAGGAGCAATCTTGGCGGCATCGCCGCCGCCGCTCAGGTTGGTACTGCTGGCGGTCGCCGTGATGGACGCTCCGCTCGAGACGCTCGCCGCTAAAGTGATGTCGTTGCCGGCGTCCCCGGACACCAGGGCGGTCAAGCCGACTTCGAGATCCGTCAAATCCGCCGTCGCGATCGCGTTCGGATCGCCCGCCCCGGAATTGCTGGTATTGATGGCGGTTACAAGCCCCTGGACTACGTCTGTGAGGGCATCGGTCGATTTGACCGTGTAGCTGTAGGTCGCGGGCGTTGCTGTGGTGGAGGTGCCGATGTTGATCGTTACAATGTCGCCCGCCTTGATGGTGCCGCCGATGGCCACCGTGCCGTTGGCGATGATGTCGAGATTGGCGGCATTGCGAACGGACTGATAGGGAAGCGCGGTGCTGGAAACGGTGTACACCGTGATGCGGCGGTTGTAGGCATCGCTCACGTAGAGGTTGTTTCCATCCCACGCCAGCGACATGGGGGTGCGTAGCGAATCCGCGGCGTCGGACGCCTGGTTGACGGTGCCGCCGATCTGCCCGATGATGAGGTCGGCCGAAGCGCCGTTGGTGGTGGGAATGGTATTGAAGACCAGAACCCGGTCGTTGCCGCCATCCGCGATGAAGAGTCGCCCGCCGCCGGCCAGCGCGAAACGGGGAAAATTCAGGGTCGCATTGCACTTGTCGGGGTAGGTCGGATTGTTGTTCGTGTCGTTTCCGTTCGAGACGGTGCAGAGTACCGGAGTCTCCTTGTAGGTGGTGTCACCGGGGACTGTGCTGAACGCATTATTCGCGGCCGCGCTGACGAGGTCGGGCTGTCCGACGGCCACGTCCGCGGGCGCCTGGTTCGTGGTCGGGATCGTATTCCAGATGAGCACGCGATTCGAGCCAAGATCGGTCACGAAGAGGTGGACGCCGTCGGAGGTAACGGACGTGGGATTCAGCAGAGAGTTCGCCGCGGCGGTGGTATTCTGCTGCGTCAGATCGGGTTCGACGAAGGTGGTAAAGTTCGGTGCTCCCAGGACAACGTCGGCAGCTACGCCGTTGGAAGTCGGGATGTGGTTGTAGATCAAGACGCGGTTGTTTTGCGTGTCGGCGACGTACAGCTTTCCGTTTTGAATCCAGACGCCCTGCGGACCGCGCATCGACTTCGCGGTGGGCGTATTGTTGGGCGGAATGCCGGCGCTGACGAAATCCGGCTGCCCCACCACGACGTCCGCCGGCTGATTGATGACGGTGGGAATCCGATTCCAGATCAGCACGCGATTGTGGTTGGTGTCGGCTACCACCAGGTGCACTCCGTCGGAAGCGACCGCCGTCGGCAGCCGCAGATTGCTGGCGGTGGCGGGGATATTTTCGGTAGTGGTCTTAAAATCGGGCTGGCCGAGGACGTTGGTGGCCTGGCCCACGCAGACCGGGCACTTGCTGGTGTAGGTCAATTCCGCTGTAGGGCTGGGCAGCATGGTGGAGAGGCCCTGAAACAACAGAATGCGGTGGTTGGAGGGCGTCGCTCCGACGCGATTCGAATCCGCCACGAAAAGCGTGTCGGCCGCATAGGCGATTCCGCTCGCGGCGCCGAGGACGGTATCGCTCGAATTCGTATCCTGGCTGGTGAAAGTGCTCTGCCCGATCACCAGGCGGGCGGCCTGCCCATTGGTGAAACTCGGGCCCTGGCCGAACAGAGCGGCCGTAGCTACAAAAAGGAAGAAGACAGAGATGTACTTCATCGCGTAATCGAAAGACCCTGAGTTGCGGCTTTAATTCTCAATTATAGCAAGCACGGTTATGCCGGTTAACGAATCCGGGTGACGCATGATGACCACACAAGTGTGCGAAATCGGCACGACAAAAGCACGGTAAGACCCAGGAAACCCAAGCACATCCACGCACATCCACGCACCTTGCGAAACACGAATCGAGTCCGGTGCAAGCCCGTTGCCATGCCCGGAGGCGCGGGTTCGAAGGCGTCCGGACACGCGCCCGGCTCGAGGTGGTAAAGTGGCACCTATGCGAACCAACCTCTGCGCGCTTTTGCTCAGCAGTCTGCTGCTTTCTCTCCCGTTGCAGGCCGAAAAGAAAGTGATCGTTCCGGCCGAATTCGCGCCCAAACCGGGGGCGCCGGCGCCAATGTTCAGCCCGGGCATCCTGGTGGACGGAACCTTGTACATCGCCGGCCAGACCGGACAGGATCTCAAGACCAACGAAGTTCCGAAAGACTTCGAGGCCGAAGTGAAGCTGTGCCTCGACCGCGTCGGAATCATCTTGAAGGAAGCGGGCATGACCTACGACAACGTGGTATCGGTGCAGGTCTACCTGACGGACATCGAACTCTTCCCGAAGATGAACGCGGTGTACAGCTCGGTGTTCAAGGCGCCGAGGCCGGCACGAACCACAGTGGGCGTGACGAAGCTCGCGGCAGCCGCTGCGCACGTAGAAATCACGGTGACCGCGCGCAAATAGCGGCCTTCCTCGGGACCGGCACGAACGGCAGGCCGGTGGCCTGCATTCAGATTCGGCATGAGGCTCCGAAAAGGCATCTTCATCGCTCCGGCAATCTACTTTGTTTCAATAATATCCGCCAGTGAGGTTGTGAAATCAGTTGAAGTTCCTGGCAGCCACCTGCAAGTGCAACTCTCGACACAGGTGGGCCAGCCCTTCGACGCCAGCCGGATCGCCAAAGACGTCCGCTATCTTTGGAGCCTGGGGCGCTTCGAGGATGTGCGAGTCGAGTCCACGGAGAGTGACGGCGGAGTAGACCTGGTGTTTCGCACGAAGGTCGCGCCCATCCGCATGCTGCGCGAGATCCGGATCGAGCCGAACACTTTCGGACTCGAGATCCGGATCCCGCAAGGGACCGCGATGACGGATCTGCGCGCTCATGACACGGCGCTGGAGGCGCAGCGCCAGCTTCGCCAACTGGGCTACCAGAGCGCGCGCGTGCAGAATGTGTTGAAGCCTGCTCCGGCGAGCCAGGTCGATCTGAAATTGACGGTGGAGCTCGGCGATGCCGTCCGTGTGAAGCAGGTGCGGCTGGAAGGTGACGGACCTGTACCCGAGGCGAGTCTGCGGGCGCTGCGGACCAGGCGGATCCTGTTCTGGCGGCTGCTGCCCTCCTACAGTCCGGAAGCGGTGGACTCGGATGTGGCGCGCATCCGGTCGTGGTACCTCGCCAAGGGTTACCTGGATGCCGAGGTGCGGCCGGGCGAAGTCAGATTCAAGGACAACGACGCGTACGTCACCATCGGCATCCGCCCGGGCGCGCGCCATGTGGTCGATCCCGGCCTGTGCCGGGTCCTTTTCGAGGAGCGGCGGGAGGCGCAGCTTCAGGGCATCCTGGATTTCTCGGCGCGACTCGACGAAGACCACGGACTCAGCGTCGAGCGCGGCCAGCCCTATCGGGTGGGCCGGATCGAATTCACAGGCAACCACCATTACCAGGACGGAATCCTGCGCGGCAATTTCGTGATCGGCGAGGGCGCCTGGTTCGATGAGCGGCTGTTGCGCAAAAGCATCGACAATCTGAACCGGACCACGATGTTCGAAAACATCGATGGGAAGAGTGTGGTGGTGGAGCCGAACCCGGAGACAGGGCTGGCGGATGTCACGGTGAGGCTGCGGGAGCGAAAGCGCGGGTCGTGGAAGATCTCCGGCCCGGTGGGTCCGGCGGCGCTGGCGGGGCCGCTCGAAGCTTCACTGGGTGCGCGCCTCCCGGCATGGGGACGCGGTGTGCTGGAGTGGTCCACTTATACCGCCTCGGTGAGCCTTCTGGCGTTCTATCATCCGCTGGTGCCGGTGCTGAACGCGCCCAAGGCGTTCACGCCGATCGCGGCGCTGGGACGGCCCTACGTGCCGGGAGAAGGGTGGAAGTCGGGATTCACGATCGCACCACAGCTCGGATGGCAGGACAATGCGGTGAGCTACGGCGCCACGCAGATCCGCCGGCGGCTGCTGCCGCTGGTATCGGGCGGACGCGAGTTGGAGCCCGACCTGAACGTGACGGTGGAGCGGGCAGCCGGCGAAGCGACGCTTACCTGCGAGCCTCCCAAACCCCGGCTGGGGCTTTTACGCACAACGGCCGGCGTGGCGATCCGGCTTCTGGGGAGCTTCGGGGCACTGTAGGGCGAACCTCATCATCGGCTTCCAGAGGCCGCCAGTGGTGGTAACCTGTCTGACTATGCAATCCATTTCGCGACGTCAGTTTGCATTGTCAGCGGCGGCCGTTCTGATCGCACGCGGGCAGAGCCAGGAAGATTTGAGCCGTCTGAGCCTCGCGGAAGCGTCCCGCAGAATCCACGCCAAGACCATCACGCCGACCCAGTTGACGGAAGCCTGCCTGGCGCGGATCGCGGTGTACAACCCGAAAGTGAACGCCTTCATCACGGTGTTGCGGGAAGGCGCGCTGGCGCAGTCGCGGGAACTCGACAACGAACAGAGCGCCGGGAAGTTTCGCGGGCCGCTGCACGGCATTCCGATCGCGCTGAAGGACAACATCGATA
>DATJWB010000102.1:0-102845 GCA_035501495.1 Bryobacteraceae bacterium
GTAAGCACGGCATCCCGAATGGACTCGTAGAGCCAGTCTCGCAGGGATCGACTTCGATCAGGAGGCAGCAGCGGTAGTTCGACATCGGGAGCGGAACGTGCCACGAAATGGTCCGGTCAAAAAAAAGGGAGTTAAATGGACCTTCCTTATGATGAACTATGCGGCTCGGCGGGTGCACTTCCGGCGGTACGTGCAACCGCTGCTTAGAGGGTCTCTCGGGGCTCGATAACAGCTTGACAGTTTCCTCCGCCACTACTACAATGCCAACACTTCCATGACACCGAACCGCCTGTGTTTGTGTCTCCTGTTCGCACTTTCCGCCGCTCCAGCCTCCCCGCAAGCCACATCTACAAGCTCCATCAGCGGCCTCGTCACCGACCCGCGCGGCGCGGCCATGCCCGCCGCCGCCGTTCGCCTCACAGACGCCGCCACGCACGAAACGCACTCCGTACGCACCAATCAGGCAGGCCGGTACATCTTCGTCAACCTCCCTCCTGGCAGCTATCAACTGACCTTCTCGAGGGAGGGATTCTCCATTTATCAGATCGATGACCAGACCGTCGCCGTGGGAGCCAGTGTCACCGTCAATGCCACGCTCCAGGTCGGCTCGGTTAGCACCACCGTCGAAGTCAAAGCAGCCATCGGGGCCGAACTCGTCAGAACCAACGCCGCGGTGGGTTCCACCATCGGCGCAAACGAACTCGCCTCCTTGCCGAACTTCGTCCGCGAAGCATCCACTCTTGCCACTCTTCAGCCCGGCACCACCGCCACCGGATTCGTCGCCGGAGTCTTCAAAGACCAGAACACCTTCCAGATCGATGGCGGCAACGCCTCCAGCGACATGGACGGCACTCAGACCTACTACACAACGACCTTCGCTGCCGCCGCAACGCCCTCTGCCGTCGTCCCCGTCCCCGTCGAAAGCATCGAAGAGTTCCGCGTCACCAGCTTCAATCAGACCGCCGATTTCAACGGCAGCGCCGGCAGCCAGGCCCAGATGGTCACCAAACGCGGCACCAGCCAGTGGCACGGCTCCGCATACGAATACTACTTCGGCACCAACATCGGCGCCGCCAATCTCTGGGCCAACAACCACAAGCTCCTCAACGGCGCCGCCACTCCGCTCCCACCCAACCACCGCAATCGATTCGGGGGTACAGTGGGCGGCCCGTTGATCCCCCGGGACATCCTCGGCGGAAAGACCTACGTCTTCGTCAACTACGAGGGTTACCGCTTCCCCAACGTCTCCAGCTACGAGCACATCGTTCCATCCGACCTCCTGCGCCTAGGAGTCATTCAGGTGCCCAACAGCGCCGGCGTCTGGCAGCCCTACAACATCAACCCTTACCCGGTAACTTACCAGGGAGTCACTTACTCACCCGCCGCCTGCCCCTCCGGTCTCTGCGATCCCCGCGGTGTCGGACTCAACCCAGTCGTGGGTCAGATCTGGTCGAAGTTCATGCCCGAACCCAACGACCTTGCGAACTTCGGCGATCACTACAACACGCAGGGCCTCCTCTCCTCCCTTCGTGCGCCCCAAAGCTCCAACTCCTACATCGCGCGCCTCGATCACGACTTCAACTCCAACTGGCGCCTCATGGCCAGCTACCGCTACACCCGCTACGTGGAATTGAACCCGGCCCAAATCGATCTCGGCGGCGCCTTCCCGGGAGACACCAAGGGCACCCCCACCGCCACCTCACCGCGCGACCAGCTTCCCGGCTACTTCGTCACCGGCCTCACCACCAACCTCACCCCCACCGCCACCAACAGCCTGCGCTTCAACTACACGCGCAATTTCTGGCAGTATGGCAGCTTTGGAGCGCCTCCGCAGCTTCCCGGCATGGGTGCCGCCCTCGAAATCGGGGGCGAGAGCTGCACCAATAACCTCACGCCGTACTGCACCAACGCCACCAGCGCCCGGCGCCGCTATTGGGACGGCATCGGCACCAACCTCGCCGACGATATCACCCTCCTCAAGCGCAATCACCTCCTCCAGTTCGGCGGCGCCTGGCAGCGCACCGTCGACACCTTCCAGCGCGACGACAACGGCGGCGCCAGCTTCACCGATCCGACATATGTCAGTACGAGTTCCGGCCTCTCTTTCCCCACCGCCTACATTCCCGCCGCCATCCCCGCCAGTCAAGTCAGCAGCTTCACCGGCTTATACGCAGAACTTCTGGGGATTGTCAATCAGTCACAAGTCGTCTACACCCGCGCCGGCACAAACCTCCAACTCCAGCCCCAAGGCACACCGGCGCAGAACCACTCGATCGTCCCCTCTTACAGTGCCTACTTCAGCGACACCTGGCAAATCAAGCCCACTGTCATCCTCACCTATGGACTCGGCTATCTCCTCACCATGCCGCCCTATGAAGTCCATGGCAACCAGGTGATTCTCACCGACCCCTCCGGTAAGCCCATCGCCGCAGAGTCCTACCTCGCTCAACGCCAGTCCGCCGCGCTCGCCGGACAGGGCTACCAGCCGCAAATCGCCTTCGACATGGTCCGTAACGCCAGCGGACTCGGCAAGTATCCCTTCGATCCCTTCTACGCCGGCTTCAGCCCGCGCGTCTCCGCTGCCTGGAATCCGAAGTTCGGCCACGGCGCCACCGTCGTCCGCGCCGGCTACGGACGCATCTACGGCCGTCTCAACGGCGTCGACCTCGTCCTCACTCCCATGCTGGGACCCGGCCCCATCCAAGCCGTCAGTTGCGTTGCACCCGGCATGACCGGCCAATGTCTCGGGAACGGCAACGCCGACGCCACCAACGCTTTCCGCATCGGCACGGACGGCCTGGTCGCCCCGCTTCCCAGCGTCTCCCAAACCCTCCCGCAACCCTACATTCCCAACGTCAACGGCAACCCGGCGGCCGCCGACGCCGCCCTTCTCGATCGCCGCTATCGTCCCGACCGCACCGACAACTTCACCGTCTCCGTCCAACACGAATTCTCGACCGCAATGTCCTTCGAACTCGGGTATCTCGGCCGCCTCCTACGCAACGAATTCGACGAAGTCAACCTCGATGCCGTCCCCTACATGACCACCCTGGGCGGTCAGTCCTTCGCACAGGCGTGGGCCGCCATCTACAACGCCCTCTACCCCAATGGCCTCTCCAGCGGACTCGCTCCCGCCGCCCTGCCCGCGCAACCATTCCTCGAAGCCGCGCTCGGCGGCGCGAACTCCTCGTACTGCGCCGGATTCCCTTCCTGCACCGCGGCCGCCGTCTCCAAGAACTCCACCCTCATCCAATACACCCGCGTCTCCGACTTCTGGAAAGCGCTCAACGCCGCCCCCTCCTGGACTCTCGGACGGACGATGATCAGCGGGATTCCCGCGCAAGCGTCCAGCGTCGGCCTCTACGGCCCCTTCGGACACGGCAACTACAATGCCGCATTCCTCACCTTCCGCCTGCGCGATTGGCACTCCCTCACCGCCATCTCCAACTTCACTTACGGGCGCGCCCTCGGCACCGCGAGCATCGCACAAGTCACCAGCGGCAACATCCTCCTCGATCCTTGGAATCCCCACGACTCCTACGGCCCCCAATCCTTCGATCTGAAATTCATCTACAACCTGGCGCTCTACTACCAGCCCCGCGTCCACAACCGCCTCCTGCGGGGATGGATGCTCGCGCCGCTCTTCACCGCGCAAAGCGGGTCCCCCATCGGGGTCAACTACAGCGAGAGCGGCTGCACCGCATGCCAAGCCTTCGGCGAAGCCACTTCCCCAGCCAACCTTATCAGTGACGCCGAGTACGCTGTCGGCGCAGCTACCTACACCGGCACTCCCAGCGCCAAATACAACGTCGCCGGATCGGCCGGCGTGGGTACATCCAATCCCACCGGCATCAACATGTTCTCCAACCCGGCCGCCATCCTCGCTCAATTCCGCCCTTGCGTCCTCGGCTTCGACAGCAGTTGCGGCGGCATCGGCAATCTCCGCGGCCTCCCCACCTGGAACCTCGATGCCTCCATCTCCAAAGACATTGCCTTCGCGGAACGGTTCGGGGCCAACCTCAGTTTCCAGTTCACCAACCTGCTGAATCACATGCAGCCCGCGAATCCCAGCCTCAGTCTCACTTCGCCCCAAGCCTTCGGTGTCATTTCCGGCCAAGCCAATTCCCCGCGCAGTATGGAATTCGGACTTCGTCTTCACTTTTGACCTCCGAGCCGCGCCGGCGTGAAATCCCGAAGGGACTTAAGGCGCCACGAAATGGTCCGGTCAAAAAGGGAGTTAAATGGACCTTCCTTATGAGGGACGATTCGGCTAAAGTTAACCATCCGAAGTTCGGGGAGGACGTTTTGCGAATGCTTACGGTTTGGGTGATGCTGGTGGCCCTCTCCAGTGCCGATACGCTCTCGGCTCAGAATCCGAAGCGAGTGGACTTCCGGCGGGATGTGCAACCGCTGTTCAAGCAGTTCTGCCTGGATTGTCACGGTCCCCGGCTGCAGATGAGCGGTTTCCGGTTGGACCGGCGGCAGGATGCGATGAGGGGTGGCACCGCACCTGCGATCGGTAGAGGCGACAGCGCGGCCAGCAGGCTCTATCTGAAGCTGATCGGCAACCGCGATTACGGCGGACCGATGCCGCCCGCCGGTCCACTCAAGGAAGAACAGATCCAGACAATCAAGGCCTGGATCGATCAGGGCGCCGAATGGCCAGACGATGTCTCGGGAGAATTGACGCCGAAGCCCGCCGATCCTATGGCCGCGCGCCTGATGGAAGCACTCCGGAATGGCGAGTCCGCTCCATTTCGCAAGCTGTTAAAGGAAGAGCCGCGCGCGGCGAATCGCCAGGGGCCCGGTGGTTCGACACCCCTCATGTATGCCGCGCTCTACGCGGACTCCTCCGCAGTCCGGTTGCTGCTTCAAGCCGGAGCCGACCCGAACGTTCGCAATCATGGCGGCGCGACGGCGTTGATGTGGGCCGTCCCCGATCTTGAAGTGACGCGGCTGCTACTCGATCATGGCGCCGATGCCAATGCCCGCTCCGAAGACGGCCGGACCCCGTTGCTGATCGCGGCCAGTTGGCGCAATTCGAGCGCTACTTTAAAGCTGCTTCTGGCACGCGGTGCCAATCCGATCGTGAAATCGGCCGGAGGGGCCGGTTCGCCCCTGGCCGAGGCGGCCTACCTCGGGGAATTGTCTTCGGTCGAGACATTGATCGAAGGCGGAGCCGATCTGAAGGAAACGGGAGATGCTGTCGGGCTGGCACTTTGGAGCAGGTGCCCGCAATGTGCCGCGCGGTTGGCTCAAACCACGCGTCCGCAAGATCTGGTTTTCTCGCTCGAGTTACTCGCGCGTCTTGGCGATGAGTCTGGGGTGGGGTTCCTGCTCGACCACGGCGCCGATCCGAAAATCGTGGGGGTGCATGGCCGGACGGCTCTCATGTATGCCGCGGGGTCCGACACCATTCCTGTGTCGATCGTCAAAACGTTGCTGGAGCGCGGAGCCGACGTCAATGCCGTCAGCGTTACAGGGGAGACGGCGGTCCAGTTCGCCACGTTGCGAGGCGATACGCCCGTGGTCAGGCAACTGCTTGAATCCGGCGCCAACCAGACAGTTGCCTCGAACCGGGTGGGGAATACTCCCGCACCCGCTTCGGCGCCGCAAATCGCGATCGCAAGAAGTATTCCCTTACTCCAGCGCTCGGACGTCACATTTCTGAGGAAGACAGGGTGTGTGTCCTGCCACAACAACTCACTTACTGCGATGAGCGTCGCATCCGCCAGGAAGGCGGGAATTCCGGTCGATGAAACAGCAGCAAAATCGCAATTGAGCGCGATCGCATCCTACCTGGACTCCTGGCGCGAACGGCTTCTGCAGAATGTCGGCCTGCCCGGGGATGCCGACGGTTGCGGCTACTTGTTGCTGGGCCTGGCCGCTGAACGGTACTCTCCGGACGAAGCCACCGACGCCGCTGCGCGCTTTCTGGCCAGCCGGCAGTTGGCGAATGGCTCCTGGAGAATCGTCGAGCATCGGCCCCCTCTCGAATCCAGTGACATTGAGGTAACTGCCGTAGCGATACGAGCACTGCAGGCCTATGCTCCCAAAGCGCAGCGGGCGCGCTATGACATGGCGATTCAGCGCGCGGCAGCGTGGCTGGCCGGAAGCCAGCCGAAGACGACCGAGGAACTGGCGTTTCGCGTTCTCGGCATGGCTTGGGCAGGATCCAGTCAGGACGCCATTCGGAAGGCGGTCCAGGATCTCAGGAGTAAACAGCTCGCCGATGGGGGATGGGCGCAGATTCCCACACTCGGAAGCGATGCGTATGCGACGGGCCAGGCACTGGTGGCGTTGGCGGAATCTGGAAACGTCACGGCCGACCACGACGTGTTCGAACGGGGCGCCCGATTTCTGCTCGGCACACAGCTTTCGGATGGGTCGTGGCATGTCCGGAGCCGGTCGACTCCCTTCCAACCCTACTTTGACAGCGATTTTCCGCACGAGCACGATCAGTGGATTTCGGCTGCCGCCACGAACTGGGCGACCAGGGCATTGACGTTTGCCGTGCGATGAATCTTCATCGTCGGCCCAGAGGGCTGGCCGACGCGCCGGAAGACGCTGGTATTCCGGGGCAGAACTTCGTAGCGTCCCATGAACAAGACGCGTTTTCGGAGGGGACGTGCTTGAGGATTGAGCAGACGCCATTCACGCGTCCGCCTGCTGTGCGATGGCAGACTGAGGGCACGTTGCTGTGCGCCGTCCCCGATCTTGAAATGACGCGGCTGGTGCTCGATCATGGCGCCGGCGCCAATGCCCGCTCCGAAGACGGACGTATCATTTTCGCGCGCCGGGCTGTTATCGTGTCTTGGCGCAGGTACAAACGAACTGCCGATTTGCCCCCGGTCCGGACTGTTCTCCCGAGGCCAGGGACGCCCGGTCGCCGCGAGCCGATCTGGTGCCGAATAAGTGGCTCATTCCAATCGTGACGACTGCCGCGTGCAAATGCCCGTTTCGTCCCTCGATCGAGTGCGCCGCAGTGAAGAACATCTGCCACGAGGGCGTGACCGCGAATGACGTCCCGCCGCCGACATCCAAAAGAGTCGCCTTGGCTATCTGGTCGTGGTGAATCCATTGATCGGCCGGCAGGCCGGCATGAAAGAGGTTGAAGTTGAGGTCAACTCCGCTGTGCGTGTACATACCCTGTCCAGTGGCGAGTATCGCCAACCGGTGGCTCAGGAAGTAACCGAACTGGAACTCGGCGTTACTGCGGTTCGGAGCAATTCCCAGGATGCGTTCCACAAATGCGTATGAATACTGACCCTGCAGGAAGGCCTTGGGCAAAATCGGATCGAGCCTGCGTCCGAAGTTTGTGCCGAGGTGAAACTCGCGCAGGTCGCGTCCAGCCGCCGAGTGCGCAAAATATGTGTAGCTGTTGCTGGGGACCACTACTCTGGCAAAAGGAGTCACGACCAGGTGACGTTTAGTCAGGTTGTACCGGACATCGGTTGTGAAATCCTGAAAGGTGGAGTGGTAGAGTCCGTTATCTTCCGGTAACTGGTGCGGCTTTGCGCCGTAATACCTCCCGTCAACAAAGGGTATCGCGACTCTCACCGCCAGTTTTCCGGTAAGAGAATAGTCCACATCCAGGGTTAGAACATGCGAGAGGATGTGGCCGATATCGTGTGCATCGCTATCCTCATATGCGTGATTGGACACAAACATGTTCTGATAACTCAGTGCAACCGTCCCCTCGCCCTTAGGGGAGAGCCACGCTTGCCCTGAAACCAAGGAAGGCATTGCCAAAACTGCGCACAGCAGCCGTGACACGGTCATCTGGCGGGTGCTTTCAGCTTGAACTCCATGGCTCGATCGATCGCCGAGAGATAGCGGCTGGGAGGATTCGGAGCAGTCAGCACGCAGTGAAACTCCTTCTCCGCCTGCACTGCCGCTGCCTTGTTGGACTGAGAAACGACTGGCAGCACCATTGGTTTGGAAGGGACCGTCTGCGCCTCGCGTTGCAGTGTGGCGGCATCGGCGGCATCCACCAACAGGAGGTCGTATTTTTGAGCCCTCAGCACTTCATTCAATCTGGCCCGGTCGTCCAAAGAGTAGAACGTGAGGCCGGCCCGTTTCCCAGCCGGTTGCCGCTCCAGTTCTTTGACGACCTGTGCCACCGGTGAGTTCTGAGGTGTATAGGCCAGGATAGAAGCCGGGCGAAGGCTTCCCATGATCTGGCTGAAACGGACGTTGCCAATCGTCAGAATGAGCTTGTCGCCGCACGCCAGCCCATGCGTTGAAATCATCCCCCCGACTGCCAGAATAACAGCGGCATCAAACAGCTTTCGCATGTCCCCCTCAGTGCCACGGCTGAGCCCCCCCGCGATAGTAGGCTCGATTATGCGCTAAAGCACTGGTGGAGTCAAGGCGATCCGGCAGCGGCGGGCCTAAGGCAGTCCGACTCGTCGAACCAGAGCCTGGAATCGGGGCTCCTGTCGAAGGCTGTCAAATCGCTGATCGACCTCGAGCCAGGCCATCATGGGGGAGTGCTCGTCGTAGGCCTTTTCCAGCCACCAAAAGGCCTCCGTTTTTTTCCCCATTCCGACATAAATCAGCGCGAAATGATGGGCCGCGATGGGAGCCGTCTTCGAGGTGTTCAGCAATCGGTTCAGGATCTGCTGCGCCTCGCCTTTTCGGCCCGTCGTGGCGTAGATGAACGCGATTTCCGGTGAAAGCGCAGGATCTTCCCCGTAAAGAGCTATGCTCTTGCGTATCTCTTCCAGGCCACGGTCGTACATCTGCTTATAAACATATGCCCACCCCAGCGAGTCTCGCGGAGCGGGCTGATTCGGATAAAGTTCAAGTGTCTTCCGATATTGTTCGATGGCGGCGTCATATTGACGAGCGCTCAACTCCGCATCCGCCAGCTCTTCATTCGTTAATGGGGAAAGCGGATCTAACTCGAGCGCCCGTCTGGCTTCTGAGATGCTTTCTTCTCTCCGGCCGAGGTGACGCAGCATGTTGCTGTAGTACAAGTGCGCCAAAGGGAAGCCTGGGTTGAGCTCGATCGCTCTTCGAGCCTCTTGTTCGGCGGTCGACCGTTCCCAATCATTCGCCCTCACGGACGCCATGGCGGCATGCGCCTCGGGGAGCGCTTCATCCATTGCCAGGGCCTTGGTGGCCGCTTCAAGCGCCCTGGGGTGAACGTCCTCGCGCTGGGCGGCCCCGATCTGCTCCAGGCTCGCCAGGGCGTCTGCCAGCCCCGCATAGGCTGAGGCGTAGTCGGGAGCCAGCCTGATGGCCTGCTCGAAGTACTCGATACTCTTCGCGAACCCATCCACTGTAAATCGGTTGTAGTAATAGCGGCCTTTGAGGTAGGCGTCATACGCGTCGGCGTCGATCGGACGGCTGCGCGCCAGGCGCATCTGCTCCTGCGTGGTGATCTTCGCTTGTACTTCTCCCGCAATGGCCCGGGCCACCTCGTTCTGCAAATCCAGGATGTCACCGAGGCTGCGCTCGTAAGTCTTGGCCCAGAGCTGTTGGCCCGTGGCGGGACGAATCAAAGCCGCGGTGACTCGCACGCGATGTCCGGAGCGGACTACCGCACCCGACACAAGGCCCTCCACGTTTAACTGGTGAGCGATCTGCGCCAACGGCTGTTTGGTTCCCTTGTATTGCATCACCGAGGCGCGGGCGATCACCCTCAGGGTCCCAATTTGAGCCAGGTCGGCAGTCAGCGCTTCCGTCATTCCATCGGCAAAGTATTCCTGCCCCGGATCGCCCGAAAGATTCTCGAGGGGCAGCACCGCGATCGCGCCGATGCGCGCCTCAGCGCCGACACCTGGCGGTCTACCGCGCCACCCCAGCCGATAGGCCAACGCCAACACCAAGGCCAGCGCCAACGCCAACAGGCCCGCCGACGCCACCAGCATGAGTCCAGGCAGCCGCACGGCTCGTCCCGCTATTTCAGGGCTAGGGGTGCTAACTTCGGCCCGTGCAACGTCCGAACTCACCTCCGGAATGGAGGACACGGCCGGAACAGGTGAGACGGCCGGGCCAGGTGATACGACCGGCGGCTGGCATTCGACCTGCTTCACCGCAGCGACAAACCGGTAGCCTCTCTTGGGAACAGTCTGGATGTAGTCCCCACCGTCCCGCGTGGTCCCCAACTGCTTTCGGAGGACCGAAATATTCGAGGAGAGATTGTTGTCTTCTACAAAGGTATCGGGCCAAACGGCGGTCATCAGTTCCTGCCGGGCCACCAGTTCCCCGCGCTTCTCGACCAGCATCAGGAGCACATCCACAGCCTTCGGCTCCAGCGCGATGATCTCATCGCCGCATAACAGAAGGTGGGCCTCCCGATCGAGGTGGAAACGGCCGAATTCGTAGACGACCTTTGGCTGATTCATAGCCTTGCCGCTTCCGTGCCATCCATTCTAGCAGGTAGGGACGGATTGCGACGGCCCGCTAAGGCTGTTCCTTTTCATCAACCTACGCGCCTCCGGGTTATCCCGAGAAAAACCCGAGATTTCCCGGAGGACTCATGGGAGCCGCATCGGCTAAGGTTGCTGTGCGGCGCCAAACCAGAACCGTTTGAAGAGTAGGAGCCGCAAATGGCCGGCTCCCGGCAATCGTCCAGCCGGCCGGAAATAAGGAGAAGTCCGAAAGGACAAGATTATGAAGAAGCGCATCAAGACGATCATTCACAAATCCACGAGCCGTGGGCTGCTGCTGGGCACTCTGGCGGTATCAGTCACCTTGCTCATTGCCTCAGATAGTCCGCAACAAGGGCATGACTCCCACGGGGGCCCCGCTCCGGCCAAGCTCGTGCAAACCGTTCGCAACGCCACCACGCAGTTCGTCAACGTCAACGCTGCCACGGCGGCCGGCTACCAACCCTTGTTCGGCTGTGTCAGCGGTCCGGATCACGGAGCAATGGGGATTCACTACATCAACCTCGCGCTTTATGGCGACGGAAAGCTAGACGCCACACGGCCGGAAGCACTCATATACGAGCCTTCGAACGGCGGTCTGGCACTGGTGGGCGTTGAGTACATCGTGGACGCCGCCACGTGGTTGTCGCAAAACAGCAGTCCGCCGATGCTCGAAGGCCAGGCGTTCCTGCTCGTTACAAGCCCGAACCGGTACGGTCTGCCCGCATTCTTCGAGCTCCACGTCTGGGCCTGGCGGGAGAGTCCGAACGGCGCCTTTGTGGACTGGAACACGAACGTGAGCTGCGAAGGCCAATAGTGGTCGGGGGGCGAGGGCATTTAGCGTGAATGTGGCTTTGCCAGGTGAACTGACGGAGCGGCCTCGAAAACTCCTTCGTACACGCCCGACAAGCGTCCCCATGATTGGGGACGCGGATCGGGCAGGAGTGCTCGCGCCACCGGCGGGGGCCATGGGTACAGGCACCCGATCAACCGACTGGAGAGAAGAATGAAACGAAGCAGCATCTTGGTGGACGGCGCTGCGCCAGGGTCCGCGGTCTCCGTCAGCATGAGGTATCTCGCGCGTCCTGCCAACGCAGTGACCATCGGCGTGAAGTGAGAGTCAGAAGCGAGGGACGAAAACCAGCAATGAAGTAAAGATTGCCATTGAATGAGAGTTTCGGAGGTGACTTAGCGCTCGGAACGCCGCTTCAAGCTGGATGCGAGCCATGTCCTCATGGTCCATGTGTCCGTTTTGATCTTGGGGATCCCCGTACCGCCCGATTTGACCCTTGACGGTGAGGGCCGCTCATCACCCGGAACAGTACGGGGCCACTACCACACTCGAATGGCGGGAGGCTCATCGTTGTTACGGTGGCGCAGGGTTGCCTAGGATTCCGCGCTGGCGTAGGCCGGGGCGCCGATGAGTGCGCCCAACCTCTTACGACTGGAGAATAGCATGATGTAACTCCGGAACAAGGGAGAAAAGAACGTGAATACCCCGTAAACGATAGCAATCGAAAGACGAAAAAAACCTGGAGTCGCGTGACTCGCAAATTGATGAGGCAAATCGGGAAGGGAAATATGACGATGAGCAGGAACGCGCCTGTGCGCACACACCCCTCCAGCATCGGATTGCCGGCGGCCAAAAAGCGTCCCCATGAGTGGGGGCGCGGCAGGCAGGGGTGCCTGCGCCACATCGCCAACGCACTCGTCCTGTGTTCCACCGCCGCTGCCCAGCAGTACGCAATCTCGACCATCGCAGGCGGTCCGCTGCCGGTACCGATGCCGATCACCCAACCGGCACTGGATCTGACCATCGGGTTCGCCGTCGCCGTGACCGCCGACCAAAAGGGCTCCGTCTATTTCACCAGCAACGATCTCAACTCGGTTTTCAAACTGGATGCAATCGGAACGGTCATGCGAGTCGCCGGCAATACCATAGCGGGATACTCGGGAGACGGCGGCCAGGCTACGAGCGCCGAGCTTAACGTAGGCGTAGCGGTGCAGATCGTCAGCCCGGGCGGTCTCGCAGTAGACAGTGAAGGCAACCTGTTCATCGCCGATACCGGCAACCACCGCATCCGCCGGGTTTCTCCGGAGGGCGTGATCACGACTGTGGCCGGAACCGGTACGGCCGGTTTCTCCGGCGACGGAGGGCCTGCGATCGCCGCCCAGTTGTACTTGCCTACCGGTATCGCCTTAGACCGTGCGGGCAACCTGTTTATCTCCGAGCGCGGCAACAATCGCGTCCGCCGCCTCTCCACAGGCGGGATCATCACGACCGTCGCCGGAACCGGGAAAGGCTCCTATTCGTCGGTCGCGGGGCTTGGGCCGGGAGACGGCGGACCAGCCACGGGCGCCGCCCTGGTGGGTCCTGCCGGGTTGGCCGTCGACGCCAGCGGAAACCTGTTCATCGCGGACTTGTACAACAACCGGGTCCGCAAGGTCTCTCCGGATGGAGTCATCACCACCGTCGCCGGCAACGGAGCCGCCTACAATTCTTCGGGCGATGGCGGACCGGCCGTAGACGCGCAGGTTGCCAGTCCGATTGGGGTGGCTGTGGATGGCGCGGGCAACCTCTTCGTCCTGCAACTGGGGTACAGCGGGCGCGTCCGCGAGGTCTCCCCGGATGGCACCATCAGCACGGTGGCAGGCAGCGGGCTGTTCGGACTATCCGGCGATGGAGGGCCGGCCACCGGCGCCGCGCTGGCGAATCCGTTCGCGATGGCGTTCGATGCCGCGGGCAATCTGTACATCGCCGACGCCGCGAACTATCGCATCCGGAAGATCTCGCAGAGCGGGATCATCACCACCGTGGCCGGTAACGGCGGAGGCGGTTTCTCGATGTATCAGGGCCCGTCGGGCGATGGCGGACCGGCTCGCGACGCGCACCTGAGTTTTCCTTTTAGCGTGGCAGCGGATTCCAAAGGCAATCTCTTCATCGCCGACACCGTCGGCCAACGGATTCGCCAGGTCTCGCCGGACGGGATGATCGGCACGGTTGCGGGCACGGGAGCGGCGGGTTTCTCCGGAGATGGGGGTCGGGCGATCGACGCGCAATTGAACGGGCCCATCGGCCTGGCCGTGGACGGCGGCGGCAACCTGTACTTCATCGACGCCAGCAATTACCGCATCCGTAAGATCTCTACGGACGGCACGATCCATACAATCGCGGGCAATGGGCAGGAGGGCTTCGCGGGAGACGGCGGTCCCGCCACCAGCGCGTTACTGGGCACGTTCTCGTGGTGCAATACGTTTTGCGGGGGACTGGCCGTGGACGGCGGGGGCAATCTGTGGGTCGCGGATTCCGGCGATCGCGTCCGCAAGATCTCCGCCGACGGCATCATCAACACCGTGGCGGGCAACGGGACGGTTGGTTATTCCGGTGACGGCGGGCGCGCTACCGACGCCCAACTCGCGGCCGCCACGGGCGTGGCAGTGGACAACGCCGGCAACCTGTTCATCGCGGATGGTCTGGGCTATGTACGGCGGGTTTCTCCGGATGGCATCATCACCACAGTGGCGGGCAACAGCGGCTTTTCGGGCCCATCGGGCGATGGCGGACCGGCTGCCAATGCGCGCCTGTCGGCTCCCGCGGGGGTGGCTGTCGATGGCGCCGGCAATCTCTTCATTGCCGATCCCGGCTGGAATTTCTTCACAGGCGACGGGGCATATCAATCCTGCTGTGACCACCGCATCCGCAAAGTCTCTCCGGACGGGACCATCACCACGGTGGCGGGCAATGGCATGGCCGGATTCACCGGCGATGGCGGCCCCGCTTCCACTGCGTCACTCAACGGGCCGGTGAGCGTGGCGGTGGACGGCGCGGGCAATGTCTATGTCGCCGACCTCGCCAATAACGCGATTCGCGTCCTGCGGCCGACCGGCCGCTCCCTTCTGATCGGCGCGGTGCTGGATGCCGCCAGCCAGAACGCCGACCCGGTAACTCCGGGCAAGATCGTCGCGATCCGGGGCGCGGGCCTCGGGCCGGCAGAGTTGACGCAAGGTCAGCCCGCCAGCGGCCGGTTCGGCACGGAGTTGTCCGGGACGACGGTCACGTTTGACGGAATCGCGGCGCCGATCCTTTCGGTGTCGGCGAGGGAGATCAAGGCGGTGGTTCCCTATGAGATCGCCGGCGCCACGACGCAGGTGGTCGCAGTGTATCAGGGCAATTCTTCCCCGGCGTTCACCGCGAATGTGGCTGCATCCGCACCGAGCCTGTTCACCGCCGATCAAACAGGCGCGGGCCTGGCGCTGGCCCTCAATGCCATCGACGGCAAACCGAATTCCGCCCTCAACCCGGTGAAGATCGGCGACATAGTGACGCTCTACGCGACGGGCGAAGGACAGACGGCGCCGGGTGGAGTGGATGGAAAGCTGGGCGGTAGCACTGCAACGCATCCGGTGCTTCCGGTGAGCGTGACGGTGGGCGGGATATCGGCGGACGTGCAGTATGCGGGCGGCGCGCCCGGGCAAATTGCGGGCCTGATGCAGATCAACGTTCAGATTCCAGCCGGGGTGGCGCCGGGAGGATATGTGCCGGTGATCCTTCAAGTAGGGGATGGCGCCAGCAGCCCAGGGGTTTGGATCGCAGTGGCAAATTGAGCAACACGATGATGAAAAACGCACCTCTAGTTCTGGGGCTCTGCGGTCTCGCGCCGGCGCTCGCCTGGGCGCAGCCGTCTATCTCGGCGGTGGTGAACGCGGCATCTTTTGACGGAGCAATCTCGCCAGGGTGCTGGGTCGCGATTAGGGGGCAGCGGCCTGGCGGATACCACCGCCACCGCCAGCGCTCCGCCGTTGCCCACCAGCATGGGAGGAGTGTCGGTGACGGTGGGCGGGATGGCGGCGGAGTTGCTGTCTGTGTCTCCGAAGCAGATTGATCTCGTCATTCCGAAGCGGCACCGGGCTCGCACTCCTGTTCGACGCGAATTCCCAGCCGGTGGATACGGTATCGCCCGGCGACACCGTGACGCTGTACGCGACGGGTTTGGGACCTGTGGCCGGCGAATCGCAGAAAGTGGTGGAAGACTTCGATGTGTATCTTGGCGACCGCAAAGCATTCGTCCAGCCCCACATCGTGCGTTCCTCCTCCTTGATGACTGTGGTCTTGCCGAACGCGCATTGCGCGGCAAAAGCGGCTTCGCGCGCGGGCACGCCGGAGTCGCGCAACTCCTCGGCCTCCAGTTCGAGATGTGCCCGCAGTTCCCGGTCGAGGTCGGCTTCCAGTCGGGCGCGCCTCCACCAGGGCATCTTCAGCTCTCCTCGGCCGGCCACATCACGCGGGCGATGGCCGCCGCCATCTGCTTCCACTTCGATTCTTCGGTAGCCAACTGTTTCCTGCCGGCCGGGGTCAGGCGGTAGTATTTGAACTCGCGCTTCTGTTCCTTGTCCGGTGTCTCCCACTTGGAAACGACCCAGCCTTTGCGCTCCAGCCGATGAAGAGCGGGGTAGAGCGAGCCATGCTCCACCTGCAAGACGTTATCGGTGGTGCGTTGCAGGTGCTTGGCGATCTGGTGGCCGTGTGCAGGCCCAAACAGGAGGGTCCGGAGGATCAGCATGTCGAGCGTTCCCTGGATCAGTTCCACGCGGTCTTGCGGTTCATTGGTCATAGCATGGTAGATATTCTATACGCGGCACTGGATATGGAGGGTAGACGGGCTACCCAGGATTTCGTTAGCAGCCGCCGGGCGGCTGGGGATACAGTAGGAACGGGACCGAATCCTCTGCGCGTCAAGCTAGCCAATCTCATCTCCACGTGGTTTGGATGCGGCTATTCGCCGGCCGCCCCGGGAACCGCCGGATCGGCGGCGGCGCTGGTGATCGCGATCCTGCTGCACGAGCGCGCCGGATTCGTATGGTGGCAGTTCCTGCTTCTGGCGGCGGCGATGTTCGCCCCCGCGGTCTGGGCAGCCGGCGTCACTGCGGATGCCGTCCAGCGCAAGGATCCCTCCATTGTCGTGGTGGATGAGGTGATCGGCCAGTGGATCGCGCTCGCCGGGGCCTCCCGCTACAACCGGGGAAGCTATCTGGCGGCCTTCGCGCTTTTCCGCCTGTTCGATGTCTGGAAGCCTCCGCCGGTCCGCCAACTGGAAGCCTTGCCGCGCGGACTCGGCATTAATGCCGACGACGTGATGGCAGGCGTCTACGCCGCAGTCGTGCTGTTTCTGGCGGGTTGGTTCCATCTGTATTGAAGGGGAGCCCCAGTTACAATAAATGCTGATGTCGAGTCGCCAGATCTCCCGGCAACTGAGCCGCATGCGGCGCGATTGGGACCAGCGCGCCCGCGAGAACGCCCACTACTACGTGGCCACGGGAAACGAGCAGTGGTCGGAGGAGGAATTCTACGAGTCTGGCGAGACTACCGTATCCCAGCACATCCGGAACGACCCGTATAACATCTTTCAGGGGAAAGACCCCAAGGACATGAAGGTGCTCGAAATCGGCTGCGGGGCGGGCCGCATCACGCGCGCGTTGGCGGGGGTCTTCGGACAGGTCTACGCCGTGGACATCAGCGCCGAGATGATCCGGCGGGCGCGCGCCGCGCTGCGCAATTATCCGAATGCCCACGTGTTCCGCAACAACGGGAAGGATCTCTCGGTGGTGCGGGAACATTGGTGGAGCCGCTTTGGAATCGGGCGCCCCCTACAATTGGATTTCGCCTTCTCGGTGATCGTGTTCCAGCATATCCCGAGCCGTGAGATCGTGGAGAATTACGTGCGCGAAGTAAACCGGCTTCTGCGGCCGGGCGCGCTGTTCAAATTCCAGGTCCAGGGCGCTCCCCTGGAAGAGGAGGCCGGGGATAGCTGGGTGGGCGTATCGTATGCCGAAGCCGACGCGCGGGCCATGGCGGAGCGCTGCGGCTTCGAGATGCGTTATCACAAGGGCGCCGGCGACCAGTACTACTGGCTTTGGTTTTTCAAACAGCGGGATGCCGGAACTTCTCGCTTGGCCACGCCGTAGCCCTCAAAGATTTTTCGCCGGACCGCTAGCCGTATTACCCCAGCTTTCCGCATGTCCGGATGTATGACCGGGAATGCCTCGATTCGCCAGATTTCGACCGCCGCCGAACCCGGGCACAGGAACATCCTTGCCATGTTTTCCCAAGCCGGGCTGTTCGCCGCGAACCGCGATGCACTGATACAGAAACTCCAGGCTGTGCTGGAGCGCTACATCCCCAAAACAACCCTGGCAGATTTTTTCCGTTGGGCCTGCTCGGAGCGGAATCCGCAACGGGAAGCCTGGCTCGGCCTCAGCGGAATCGACCAGAACGTCCTCTTGTTCGTCACCCTGTTGAACGGGATGGCGGAACCGGAGCAGGTGGAGCAAATGATGCGCCGCGCTCTCCCCATGGCCGCGTACCAGGTATTCGAAGAGCTGTCGGAGAAGCTGTGCGGAGCCGGTTCGGGTTCTCTGTCCGCCGCATCCGACCGCGCCACCGTCCAATGCCTGGCCGGGGCGAAACTACGTGCGGCCGAACTGCTGAAGGACGTCGAGCCGGCGGCGGCCGGCGCATCTCTGTTCGGCGCCTCGCGCCATCCCGGCCGCTTTCGGCAGATCGCCGAACTGTACGTCCGGGACACGGGACGCGGTTCGGTGGAAGAGATCGATGGAAGCTTGTGGTGGCTGCTGGTGGTGAAGGCCGAAAGTTGCCGCGAGGCCGCGGTTTCAGTTCGACCAACGTGGCTGGGCCCCATGGTCGTGCAGGGGCTGATGGACCGTTTCCGGCGCGGAGGATCGCCCCTGGCGGACGGCTCGGTACCGGTATCCCGGCGGGCGACGGCGGGCGCCGATTCGAGCCGTGCCCTGCCGGCGATCGCCTTCTACGCCGCGCTGTTGGAGCCCGTGCTGCGCTTCGAGACCCTGAGGGCACTGCCTTCGGACGCGGCATTCGCGGAAGCGCTCCACGTGGCCTCCATGCTGGTCCGCCTGCTGAAGGATGCCGGAACTCCCCTGCTGACGAACGACTGGGTGCGCCTCCAACTCTCGCTGCTCCTCGATCAGAAAACCGTCGGGCGCGAGGGCGATGACCTGGCAGCGGTCCTGACGGAAGAGTCGGGCGCGTGCGGAGACTGGCTGGCCCGGATCGGCCCGGACGCCGCGCGCGGTGAGACCAACATCTGCCTCAGCGGCCTGCTCCACTTGCCGCCCTCGGTCGCGATCCCCCGGTTGTGCGACCGCATCGATTATCTGGCGGGCATCTTCTCGAGCGGCCGGAAATATCTGGAGCGCCTGGCTCAGGACATCACCATCCAGGTATGGAGCGACGGGCCCGGCAAGCTGATTCTGCGCTACCTGGAGTTCCATGAGTTGATGTGCGCCGGAACCGCGGACACGGGGACGGCTGGAAAGCCTGGCAAGCCACGGATTCACGCGGATGGATAAGGCATTGGTTCCTTCCTCCGCGTGAATCCGTGTTCATCCGCGGCCACGAGGTTCTACAGGCGTTCTCACGGCCGCGGATCGGATGGGAGCGTCTCTATTGCCCGATTGGCGGTTCGCTGCTGATGCGCCCGTCGGCGGCCGTGCGGATCCCCATCGCCTGGACCGCGCCGCTGCCGGTCATGTACAGGATTCCCTTCCGGCCGCCGAACGCCGCGGCGCTTTTCGTCATCGGAAGGGCGGCCTCCTGCTGCGCCGGGACCGTCATCGTACCGGTGGCCACGAGGGTTCCGCTGGTGTCGTACACGCTCAGGCCCAGCGTGAGGGTCCCGGTGGCTGCGGGGTTGAACACATACAGCGTGGTCGCGGCAGTGGAGGTGGCATCGTAGGGAATCGTGAACGGCGCGGTGAGATTGGCCGCCGGTGCGATGACATCTCCGTTAATCTGCGCCCAGGCGGCGACCCGCTTGGCAGGATCGCCGCTCTGGATCACCGCCATTCCGGACTTCTGCGGCGAAGAACTGCCTGCCGTGGCGACGATCGCCGTGCCGAACGCGGGAATCGTGACGTTCTGCCAGGAGACGGAAGCCGACGCAATGGGAACATTCACGGACGCCCCGGCATTCGATTCGAAGGTGATCGAGGCCACCGTCGGGGTGTTGTAGGGATTGGTTATGGTAAACGTGGTCGAGACCCCGGAACCATCCAGGAACAGCGGGATCACGGTGACCGGACCGCCCTTCACAGCCGTGGTCGCGGCTGCGACATCCACCTCGACGGAGATCGACTGGTTGATTCCCGTGCCGGTAACCGATACCGAGCCGATGTAGGCTCCTGCCGCAGTGAACGTCTGGGTGTTGAACGAAATCGAGAGCGTGGCGGGCTTCGATTGGCTCACGCTCAGGGACGCCGCCGAGGGCAGGATCCATGGCTGGTTCGCTTTGATCGTGAGACTGATCGCGGCCGTAGACGTGGTGGTGAGTTGAACGCCCTGCGCCAGAGGGGCGGCGGCGCCGAGCGTCCAATTCGTTTTGACCGAAGCAGGGGCGATCGAGACTGCCGAGGCAGGCGGTGCCGTGCCGCTGGAACCGCTGCCGTTCGAACCGCTGCTCGCGGGCGGTGCCGGATTGAGCCACGTGCTGAGCGCGGGCAACGCCGCGGAGAACCGCGCATATCCCGCCGAGAACGGAGAGACCGAGCAGGCATCACCCGGCGGCCCATAGGTGAGAGTACCCACGATCACCTTGGCTTGGGTGAAGAGCGGCGAGCCGGAGGAGCCCGGCTCGGTGCGGCCGGAGGTCGCCCGGACCTGGTAGTACATGCTGGCCGGAGCATAGTCCGCCCCTACCTGGGCGTTCATGTCGGGATCGCGGACTCCGAACATGATCCGCTTGTAATCCGCCTGCGGATGATGGATGCCAGTGGCTGCATCGCCGACATTGAGCGCGGTCGCGCTCCCGTTCCAACCGAAGAAGGTCAGCTTGATGCTGGGCAACGGGTTCAATTGCAGCAGGCTGTAGTCGCCGTTGGCGATGGCAGCGCCCGCGAGGAAGGCAGCGCCGAGCGTTTGGGGCAGACCGCTCAAGACGGGCGGCTTTCCGTTGCAAGCGGCGGTCTGGTAGTTCCAGAAGACGTCCACCGTCTTGGCGCTGGTGGCATCCGAGACGCAGTGGTTGGCGGTCAGAAAGTAAGGCTTGCCGTCGTTGTTGGAGTTGTTCACGAGCGACCCTGAGCAGGCATACCCGGCTCCGCCCTTTTGAAACAGGTAGAGGCCGACACCGCTGGCCACGGCACTCCAATCCGCGTAGCAGGTCACATCCAGCTCGCAAGTTCCCGCTGCCATGGGCTGCTGGTCGGTGAGGACGTGAAGCAGCTTGGAAACGTGGAACGGGGTATCGGTGCGCGGCTGATCCGGCCGATACTCCACGACCACCACATCGGCAAATACCGTGTGGCTCCAGAAGTCGCCCGAGCCATCCGGGCCCGCATCGGTATACGGGCCGAACACCTGGGTCTGATCTTCGCTGTAGAGCCAGACTTCGCCCGCCCCTACCGCGAAACGGGAGAAGTGCAGCCGGACACCGGCCGCGCCATCGGATTGGATCGACAGCCGCCAGGCGGTCGACCCGTCGTCGAGCGTCACCCACTCGCCTTGGCGGGTGACGCGGGGCTCGACGACGCGCTCGATTCCCCGGAGGGGCAGGCGAGGATCGCGCTCAACGGCATCGATCTCGGACTGGCGAAGCGTGCCCAGGCGGAACGGCGCGGGAATGGGAATGCCCTGTTCGAAGCTCAGCGGCCGGCGGCCATCGCGGACAGAATGGAACGCCGCCGGGGGCCGGTACTCGAGAGGGCTCAGTTGGGTGATGGCCTGTGCGAACAGGCCGCATGAAAAGATTGTGAAAATCGGAAGGAACCGCCGCATCATGTCCCTTCTCATCGGACCGGTGCGGCGGTTTTTAGAAAAAAAGATGTCTTAGTACGTTAAGGGGGGATCTGAACGTGGCGCGGACACTCGTGTCTGCCGTCTCGGCACTCGTGCCGAGACTTTTGGTTGTGCCAGTGCCACTGTCCACGCCCGACAAAGCGTCCCGAAGAGTCGGGACGCGGCAGGCCACCTCCACGGCGCAAGGGTGTTCATGGAGTTCTGTGGGCCGGCGGGGCCCGCGGTACAGGCACGAGTGCCCGCGCCACAATAACTACTGGACGACCATCGCGGTCCGGGGAAAAGCGAACTTGCGGCCGATCTCGTCGATGACGTTGATCTGGCAGGTGTAGCGGCCGGGCGCCAGGCCCTTCAGCGGAACCTGCAGTTGCACCGGAACGGCGTTTGGCCGCGTGACGGCAAGTTCGGTAGCTTTGAGTGGGCCCGCTTCGAATGCCTTGACGCCCTTCTGATTGAACAGGCTCATGCTCACCGCGATGCGCCGCTGCCGGAAATCGTGGGGGTCGGGGAGGGCATCGTAGACGTCGAAGGAGATGTACATGTTCTGATCGCGACGAAACACCTTAGTGATGTTGGGAATCACCTTTTCCTGTCCGACGATGAGCGGGTTGGACTGCGGGCCTCTTCGCGCCATCGGCCGTTCGGCCTCGCCCACCGCGGCCTTCAAGGGCTCGCGCTGGCTGCTCCAGACGATCGAGCTGGTCTTCAATGTCTTGGAGTCGGCCGCAAGATCCGGCACGATGAAGCGTGCGTCGAAGGTGCCCATGTGGCCCGCCTGGGACTCGCGCACCAGGAACTTCATGCGGTAGCGGCCGGGAGCCAGGGTGAAACCGGCGTCGTAGTGGATGTTGCGGCGCGACAGCTTCTGCGCCTCGCCGGGATCGAGCCTGATCTTGATGTAGTCCTGGACGTTGCCGACGACGGCTTTGCGCTCGTCCTGGATCTGGCCGACGAAATCGAACTCGGTCTCGCTGCCGGCCTTCTTGGCCGCGAGCGCGAGCACCGACCCCGGCACCCGCACGGAGACCGGCACGTAATAGGCACTCGGCGAGATGCGGAAGTAATCGACTTCGAGCACCAGCGGGAGGTCGGTCAAAGGATCGGCGGCGGCCAGGGCCTCTTTCAACTGCTGCTCCTTCTCTACGCCGTTGAACTTGCCCCAAACCTTGCTGGCGTAATATCCGTCGCGGAACTCCAGCCTGGCGGTGAGGTTGTTGTTCAGCCTGACGGTGATCTTGCGGTACTTGCCGTCTTCTTTGGCGTTGGTGGTGTAGTAGCCGAGCACGTAGTAACTGCGGAACTCCTGCTGCACCTGCTGCAGGCCGAGTGAGAGATCGTTGGAGTCGAGAAAGACTTTGCCGCCGGTGTCGGCCGCGAGAGTGGCGAGCGTTTCCTGGGAATCGTTGATGGAGGCGCGCTGGGCGTTCAGGAGGCTGCCATTGAAGAGGCCCGATCCGCGGGAGGCGCCTTTGCTCGCGGCGCCGCCGGGAGGGTCGCCCATCAGGCCGCGCGCGTCGATCGGATAGATGGTCACGTTGGCTTTGACCGCCGCATTGATGGAGGCTTCCAGTTGCGCCTGGTTTTCGATTCCGGTCTTGCTGATGCCCCCGGTGATGTAGACGAGCGCCTTCTTCTCCGGGAGTGCCGCGAGTTTGCGGACAGCCTCTTCGATGGCGGCGAGTTTGCGGTCGGTGTTGAAGATGTTGAACTCGGTCTCGTCGGCGACGAAGGCGGCTCCGGTATCTTCTTCGTTATCGTCGCCGGTGTCGGCCGCGCCGGCCATGTCGCTGGCTTCGCCGATGGGCAATTCCTTGATGATGGTGGTGAGCAGATCACGGTCGGAAGTGAAGTCGGTCTTCACTTGGATGGCCGTGGTGAAGAGCAGGATGGCCACCATGTCCGAAGGCGTCATCTGCTTGTCGAGGAAGCGCAGAGAGGCTTCCTGCGCGCGTAGCTGCTCGGGTATGCCCATGTTCGAGAAATCGAAGAACAACACCATGAGGCGTTTGTCGTGGTATTGAATCTTGCCGGGCGTAGCTGCGGTGATGGTGGTTTTGGGGGCTTCGGGCAGAGCGTTCTGGTCGCCGAGCGAGGGCGGCGGCTCGGCAGGCTCGGGGTCGAGGCTGAGGCTCTGGTGCTCGAAGACGTCAATCTTCTGGCGCTTGCCGTCTTCGAGCACCGTGAAATCTTCGGGCTTGAGTCCGTTGATGGCTTTTCCGGATTTGTCTTTGACCGTGACATCGACGATGACGAGGTTGGTGCTGGAGGTGAAGGTGGGCTTGGTGGAAACGGCGGCAGGCTGTGGGGGCGAAGGCGGGGGTTGCTGGCCGGGGGCGGAGAGGGTGAAGAGCAGGAGGGCGGTGGCGCAGGCAATCCTGCCTGCCGCGTCCCGACTCTTCGGGACGCTTTTCGTGCGAGCGTCGAGGACCCTTCGCTGGCACGGCGCCCGGCGGCGGCCCCAAAGCGTCGACACGGCACGCACGAGTGCCCGCGCCCCGTCACACGCACCGGTGACAGCCAGAGTCAGTGCGGAACATTTCTTGCTGGATTGCATATCAAAAACCGAAGCGGAGATTCAGCGTTACCGAACGGGTCGCGGAGGCGGCGGTGGCCAGTCCGTAAGTCGCGGAGTTGACGGTGGTGCCGAAGCCGGTGATCTGCACGTGATTCAGGACGTTGTTCGCGGAGATCCGCAATTGCAATTGGCGCCTGGTATCGCCGAAGCGCCAGGCACGGTTCAACGCGCCCGACAGGCTGATGAGCGCCGGGCCGGGGATCGTGTTCCGCCCGGCATTGCCATACTCGCCGGGGTCGGGTGCCATGAAGGCATCGGGATTGAAGTAAGGATTGCCGCCGCCATAGATGCTCAGCCCGGTGGCCTCGGCGCGGAAGTTGCCGGAGATGGCGTTCCCCCTGGTGGTCCCCGCAAGGTTCCCCGAGACAAACGCCGTGAGCGGCTGGCCGGAATTGGCGGTGAAGGTGCCGTTCAGCATCCAGCCCGTGAACAGCCTGGTCTTCCAACCGCCATTGCGCCACAGGCCGTGAATGCCCACGGGCGAGGAGAGCAGATAGGTCAGCGAGAAACGGTGCCGCTGGTCATTCGAGGAAAGGCCGCGCTCGGCACTGAGGTCGAGCGGGTTCTGCACCAGCGTCCCTCCTCCACCGCCGGTGAAGCTGGAGGCATCGTCGATGGACTTCGAAAAGGTGTAGAGCGCCACCGCCGACATCCCGCGTGCGAAGCGCCGGGTCATCCGGACCTGTCCCGCGTGGAAAATCGAATTGGCGTGATCGGTCTCGTAGGTGAAGGCGTTGGTGTTGGCAATGGTTGAGGCGGTGGTGGCCGGGGTGCCGGGCGGGACCTGGTTGGGGTTTTCGACGATATCGAGGCCGGTTCCCTTGGTGCCGACGTATTCGAACTCCATCAGCACGTTGTGCGGCAAGGTCTGTTGCAGCGCGATGGTCCAGGTTTGCGCGTAGGCGAGCTTATAGTTGCGGTCGACGGCATAGGTGTTGGTAATGATGGAGGAGGGTTGCGTGGGGAAGCCGTCCTGCAAGGTGAGCGGGTCGGCGAGGCTGGTGGCCAGCGATCCGGTGACGGCGAAGGGAGGCTGTGCCGCCATCCGCGCCGCCATGGCGCCGTAGGACGCGCCGCTGTAGAAGATGCTGTAGCCGCCGCGGATCACGCGGCTGTGCTTTTGGCTGGGCCGCCAGGCGAAGCCGAAGCGGGGCGAGAAATTGTTGGGATCGCCATTGATCAGGCTGTTCGGGAACTGGCCGGTGTAGGGGCCGCGGCCGCCGGCGGTGACGATTGCGGCGGCGGTCAAGGTGGGGTTGAGGTCGAGATTGGCGAGGTGTCCGAACAACTCGGTGTAAGGCGCGAAGTATTCGTAGCGCAGCCCTACGTTGATGGTGAGGCCGCGGTTGACGCGCCAGTCGTCCTGGACGTAGCCGTTGAGCGCCCATCCGCGGAAATAGTTGTTGGAGTTGCCGATGCGGATGGAACTGGTTTGCGGATAGCCGAGCAGGAAATCGGCGAAATCGAACCCCGTGTTGGGCAACGTTTTGCCGCTCGCATCCACGCCGCTGGTGAGCAGTCCGCCGAAGGTGAACGACCCGCGCGAGTTGGCATACGAGAGGGTGTTCTGCTGCATGCGGCGGTAGCCCACTCCGAACTGGATATTGTGGTTGCGGTGAACCACGTAGGTGACGGTGTCGGTGAAATTCGAGGTCTGGTTGCGGTTGACCGAAGCGGTGCCGTCGGTCAGGCTTCCGAAGTTGGTGAACGACAGGTTGGGCGGGCCGTAGTCGATGGGAGCTTCGTCGGGGCCTACGATTCCGAGGTCTCCGGCGACGTTCTCCTTGTACGCGAAATAGGGCGCAAGCTTGCTGATGCTGCGGCTGAACGCGAAGCTGGCGTTGTTGTTGAAGCGCGGCTTGAAGCTGTGGCTCCAGGCGGCGGTGGAACTCAGGCCATAGCCGCTGGTGGTGTCCTCGAAGCCGAACAGTTGCTCGCTGGTGGAGGAGTTGTGGTTGTACTGCTCGTTGAAATTCAGGCGGTCCTTATTGGTCACCGATCCGCTCAGGCGGAAGCCGAGGGAGCGGGCGTCGCTGGGAGTCGATGGGGCGATGGCATAGTTCTGGATCACGCCATCGTAGATGGGCAAGGGGAAATATTGGAGCAGCGCCACGGATGCCGGGTTGAAACGGGTGGCGGGGATGATGTTGCCGGGGAACGGCGCGTTGTTGAGCGGGTCGTAGATGGTGATGGGAGCGTTGCGCACTTCGGCGGCGGAGAAATCACCGTTGCGCTCGGCCAGCGTCGGGACGGTGGAGACCTGGCTGCGGGCCGTGCGGTTTTGGGAAAGCGAGACGTTCAGGTATACCTGCCACTTGTCATTCGTGATGAGCTTTGGAATGCGCAAGGGCCCGCCGATGTTGCCGGTGACCGATTCCCGCGCGGAAGACGGTTTGGGCTGACTCTGGCCGTTGAGCGAGAAGGGCGCGGCATTCAGCGCGGAGTTGGTGACCGTGACGGCGATTGATCCCTGGTAGGCAGGTTGCGTGCGCCGCCGGTTGCCGAAGGAGGCGAACTGTCCGTTGTAAGGTCCTCGGCCCCGGCCGGGCCCGTTGCCGCCGCGGCCGCCACGTCCTCCCGCTCCGCCACGGCCGCCTCCGCCGAATCCGCCACCAGCCCCGCCGCCTCCTCCGCGGGCGCCGGGTCCGCCACCCGGACCAACGCCGCCGCCAGGGCCTCCGAATCCGCCGCCATTATCGAGGCCGAAGCCGCTATTGGCGCCGGCGGCTCCGAATCCGCTCATGCCGAAGGGGTCGCCGCCGGGACCGCCGTTCAGAACGACACCATCCAAGGTCATGAGTCCGAGAGACGGGCCGCCGGGGCCGCCCGGGCCACCGGGGCCGCGGCCAGCCATCATCCGGTCGCGGCGTGCCTGTTCGTCGGCGGCTGCCGCCAGACCTCCGCTGGTGCTGCCGACGACCATGAACGAATCGCTGGCGTCGCCGGCGCCAAGGTCGGGAGGCGGTTCGATGGCTGCGGACGCGAGTGCCTGTTGACCTTCTTCGGTGGCGGTAACGGACATGTTCTGAAAGGCGGGAGCCTGCTGCTGGGCGTTCTGGCCGCCCCGGCCTTGTGGGGTGTTGGGTGCGGGGGTGCCGGGTCCACCCGGCCCGGCATTGGGTCCACGCCCCTGGCCAAAGCGGCCATACCCGCCCCCACCGGGGCGGTTGCCACCTTGGGCGCGATCGGGGTTCCGTCCGCCGAACCCTCCTCCGCGGCGCCCGGTCTGGGCGGTTGGGGCCGGCCCCGGAGTTGACGCCGGACTGGGCGCGGCGAGATGCGGCATCTCGAGCGTCCAATCCTTGCTGGCCGGCTCGTTTCCGACGGTGACTTTGCCCTGGAGAGGCGCAAATCCGAACATGTCGATTTGAATGTCCCAGACGCCAGGTGTAAGGTCGAGCGCGTAGCGGCCGTTCTCGTCGGTGTAGGCGACCACCTTGGCAGCGCCGTTGCGGGCAGTAACGGTCGCTCCCGGAATGAACTGATCGGCGGCGCGTACCGTGCCGCTGTGTTGGGCGGCGGAAAGCAACGACGGACCAGCCACCATCAAGACAATCACCAGGAAGCGCATGGGAGGAGCTATATATATTTCAGCTGGCAAAGGAGTTAGTTCGCTTTTTTGGGGTGGTGACCCGCCCGCGCGCTCGAATCGGAGTTGGCCATGGCTTTAAGATGATTCCGCCACCGGCAGATGTTACCGGTTGGGCGGGAATGCTCAAACGCCGGGCATCGGTGCAGACACGCGCCCGGCGTCACGTCGAAGGCTTCTATTCTTCCCGCATCGCCAGCACGGGATCCACGCGCGTGGCACGGCGCGCCGGCACGAACGCCGCTGCCAACGCCACCACGCTCAGCAGCCCCGTCACACCTGCGAACGTCGCCAGGTCGGTAGCCTTCACGCCATACAGCATGCTGTCGAGCAGGCCCGTGAGTGCGAAAGCTCCCGCGAGCCCGACGGCAATACCTGCCGCCACCAGCCGGGCACCGCCGCGCGCCACCATTGCCAGCACGTCTCCCGGCGATGCCCCCAACGACATGCGGATCCCGAATTCTCGCGTGCGCCGTCCGACGTTGTACGCCATCACCCCGTAGATCCCAATGGCAGCCAGCAGCAGAGCCACCAGGGCGAAGCCGCCCAATAGCAGGCTCGCGAGTTGCTGCGTAGCGCTGCTCCTTGCCCGCACCGCGTCCATGCTCATCACGTCGAACACCGGCTGGTCCGCATCCAGATGCCGTACCACCTGACGGATCGCAGCCCCCACCGGACCCGGATCGCCGGTGATGCGAACCACCAGCGCCATGGCCGGCCTGGCCCGCTGGCCCATCGGAAGATACAACTGCCCGACATGTCCCTTCAGGATCGTGACAAAGATCCCTGGATCCACATTCGCCACCACGCCCACCACGCGAAGCGGGGGCTCTTTTTTGCCGGTCGAAAAGGACTGCCCCACGGCATCCTGGTTGGCCCAGAATTTCTTCGCCGTCCAATCGTCGATCACGGCGGCCAGCGGCGCGCCCTCCCGATCCGCGTCGGTCAGATATCTTCCCCGCAGCAGGGGAATCTGCATGGCGCGAAAGTAATCGCTGGACACCGAGTTCCAGAGCACGATCGGCACCTCGCCCGGGCGCGGCTCCGGCCGGTCGGGAAAATGCAAGCCGGTGCCGTGCAGGCTGTCACTGCCGGGAAGATCGTCGATCGCGCCAATCGCGTTCACCCCCGCCAACCCGCGCGCGCGCTCGAGCACCTGCGCGAAGAACGCGCTCTGCTGCTGCGGCTTGGAGTACTGCTGGTCCGCCAGCGCCACCTTCAGGGTGAGCAGATTTTCGGCCTGGTAACCCGGGTACGCCGCGCGCAGCCTCACCAGCGTCCGTACCATCAGACCTGCGCCCACCAGCAGCACCAAGGTGAACGCGATCTCGGCGACCACCAGAACTGCCCGCAGTCTCTGCCGCGGACCTCCGGTAACCGTCCGCCCGTCGCTCCTCAGCGCGCCCGTAAGGTCGGTGCGGCGCGCCTGCCACGCCGGCATCAGGCCGAAAAGAAGACCGGTGGCGAGCGAGAGGATCACGTTGAACGCCAGCACGCTTCCGTTCAGGGCCAACCCTTTCGTATTGGGCAGGGCGTCGAGATCGAAGGATGCCACCAGTTGCATGGCAGCCCACGCCGGAACAATCGCCGCCACCCCGCCCAGAACGCCCAACAGCAGGCTCTCCGTCAGGAGTTGGCGCGAGATCTGCCAGCGGCTGGCGCCCAACGCGGCGCGGATGGTCATCTCGCGTTCGCGCGCCGTGCCGCGTGCCAGCACCAGGCTCGCGATGTTGGCGCATGCAATCAGCAGCACGAAACCGACCGCGCCGAACAGGATTGTGATCATCTCCCGGGCATCCTGGGTATACGCCTCCGTGAACGGCTGCAGCCGTGCATGAAGCCCCGTGTTGGTGGCGGGCTCCTGCTGCTCGATGCGCGCGCACAGGCTGTCCAGGCGCTTCTGCGCCGCATCGATGGAGAGACCTTCCGGCAGCCTTCCCGCTACGCTGAAATGGCGCGAGCCGCGGTCGGAGTTCATCGGTTCCTGGAAAACCAGCGGGGTGTAGATCGGGTCCTTTCCGAACTGCGGAAAGTTCCGAGGCAGCACGCCGACCACGGTATGCGGTGCGCCATCGAGAACGATCTCGCGCCCGATCACTGCCGGATCCGCCGCAAAGCGGGCCCGCCACATCCCGTCGCTGAGAATCGCGACAGGCTGGCTTGCCGCCGCGTAATCCTCCGCGCCAAAAAGCCTGCCGAGGTGCGGCGGGAGCGCCACCAGGTCGAAGACCTCCTTGGTTACGCGCAATCCGTTCACGCGATCCGTGCGGTCGCCCGTGCGAAGGTTTTTGTTGTCATCGTCGAAGGCGGCCAGGCTCGCGAAGATTCCGCTGTCGCGCCAGTCGCGGTAATCGGGCACCGACGCGGGAAACTGGTGCCAGTCGCGCTGCGGGTCCTCCGACCACACCACCACGGCGCGATCCGGATGGGGAATGGAAACCGGCTGTAACGCCGCGCGCGTCACGCTGAAGATCGCGGTGTTCCCGCCAATCCCCAGCGCGAGCGTGAGGACCACGACCGCGGCAAACCCGGGGCTTCGCCGCAGCATTCGCGCGCCGTATCGCAGATCCTGGCGCAGGCGGTCCAGCCAGGCGAATCGCCACGTGGAACGCGTGATTTCTTTTACCAGCGCCTCACTGCCGAAATCCTTCCGGGCCGCCGCGGGTGAACCGAGATCGCGCGCGGCCATCGCGAGATGGGCCGCAATCTCGTCGTCCAGGTCCCGTTCGCGTTGGCGCTTCCCCGTCATCTTCGACTCCCGCCCGCAGGCTGCACGGCTGTAGATATTCTACATGCCAGTCTGTAGGATGTCTACATCCTTGCGGCGGCGAGGGGCAGGCACTCCCGGCGTGCCGTATCTGCGTTACAGTAGCAGCATGCGTCGCCGCACTTTCCTGCAAACGCTACCTCTCGCGGCCGCGGCAAGTGCCGCGCCGCCACCCGACGTCCCGGTCAAGCTTGGCTTCGACAGCTACTCCGTCCGCGCGTTTAAATGGAGGGCTCCCCAGTTGCTGGATTACGCGGCCGGATTGAAGTTGGACACCATCCAGTTCTCGAGCCTCGACGACTACGAAAGCCACGAAACGGCGTACCTCCAAAAGGTCAAGGATCGGGCGGCGCGGCTGAATATCGCAATCGATGCCGGCATGGGCTGCGTCTGCCCTTCGAGCAAGGCCTACACGAAGGATGGACCACCAGCCCGCGATCGCCTGCTGGAGGGTCTGCGCATCTCGAAAGATGTTGGGTCGCACGCGATGCGGTGTTACATGGGCTCCCAGGCCGACCGGCTGGGAGAGCCCGGCATCGAAGCGCACATGGCCAACACCATCAGCCTGTTCAAGTCGGTGCGCTCGGAAGCGCTCGATATGGGAGTGAAGATCGCGCTCGAGAATCACGCCGGAGACATGCAGGCGCGCGAGGTGAAGACCATCATCGAGGAGTCGGGCAAGGATTTCGTGGCCTCCTGCCTCGACACCGGCAACCCGGTGTGGTGCATCGAGGATCCGTTCGTCGCACTGGAAACCCTGGCGCCCTACGTGGTGACCACCCACGTTCGCGATTCGGCCGTCTTCGAAGTGCCGCAGGGAGCCGCCTGGCAGTGGGTGGCACTGGGCGATGGCAGCCTGGACCTGGTGCGCTTCGTCGACCAGTTCCGGGTGCTATGCCCCAAGTCTTCCATGCAACTCGAGATCATCACCGGCCGTCCCCCCGCGGTGCACCGGTATTTCGACGCAGGGTTCTGGAAGGCCTTTCCCAAAATGCCCGCGTGGGAATTCGCGCGTTTCGTGGCTCTGGCCCGGAGCGGACATCCGTTCATGGGCGCCATGGTGGTGGAGGACGTGACCGGGCAGAAGCCTCCCGAGGTGATGGCGGAAGCGCTCAAGGAGCAGCAGCGCATCGATCTGGAGCGCAGCTTCGAGTACGCCCGCAAGAAGCTGAACGTCGGGATCAACTGGCGGTCGTAATCACAACCCGGCCGGAGACATTGCCCGCTGTCAGCCCAGCCGGCAGAGAATCTGGCCGGGCTTCACCGAATCGCCTGGCGATACGGCGACCTCTTCCACAAGGCCGTCTACCGGTGCTCCCACCGTGGTTTGCATCTTCATCGCCTCGACGATTGCCACTGGATCCCCCTGGCGGAGGAAGCGGCCGGCCTTCGCCTTGACGGAAACGATCGCCCCGGCCAAGGGGCTCCGGCAGACCTTGTCTTCCTCACGGGTGTCGGGCAGCAGGGGCGGAACCAGAACCGATTCGGGGATCACCACATCGGCCTCGTCTTCGTGCGGCTCGGCGGCTTGGTCTGAAAGCACCTCGACCTCCGCGTCGAAGCTCTGGCCCTCGATGGTGATCCGGACTCTGACTGGCCGTTCTCTCTCCAGGGCCGCGCTGACAGCCGCGGCGATCAGAACCCGATAGCCTTCGTTTTGAGGTTTCATGGGCATGGTGTCACCTCAGAGCGGAATGTTCCCGTGTTTCTTGGTGGGACGAATGTCGCGCTTGGTCACCAAAGAGTCGAGCGCGGCGGCCAGAGCTCCGCGCGTGTCGGCGGGCTCGATAATGTCATCCACCAGCCGGGCGCCGGCAGCCACGTAGGGCGTCGAAAAGGTATTGCGGTATTCGTCGATCAACTCTCCGCGGCGAGCTTCCTGGTCGTCCGCGGCGGCAATCTCATGGCGGAACACGATCTCGGCGGCGCCTTCGGCGCCCATGACCGCAATCTCGGCGGACGGCCATGCAAATACCTGGTCGGCGCCGAGTTCTTTCGAGCACATCGCGATGTACCCGCCGCCGTAGGCCTTGCGAATCACCACCGTCAGCTTCGGAACGGTCGCCGCCGAGTAGGCGAACAACAACTTGGCGCCGTGACGGATGATGCCGCCGTGCTCCTGGTCGATCCCGGGAAGGAAGCCCGGCACATCTACCAGGGTGATGAGCGGGATATTGAAGGCATTGCAGAAGCGGATGAAGCGCGCGGCCTTGTCCGAAGCGTTGATGTCCAATACGCCGGCGAGCACCGAGGGCTGATTGGCGATAATCCCGACCGGGCGGCCCACCAGGCGGCCGAAGCCGATCACCACGTTTTTCGCGAACTCCTTCTGCACCTCGAGGAAGTCCGAGCGGTCCACGACGCGGTGGATGATCTCGCGCACGTCGTAGGGCAGCTTGGACTCGTCGGGCACGATCTTGTTCAGAGCCTCGTCGCGGAAATGGCGCTTGTCGTGCTCGCCGCGGGGCGGGTCCAGAAGGTTGTTGGAGGGCAGAAACGAAAGCAGGCGCTTGCAGATTTTGATGGCGTCCACGTCGTTCTCGGCGACGAAGTGAACCACTCCGGAGCGATCCATCTGCGCCCGCGCCCCGCCCAACTGCTCGGAGGTAATCTCCTCACCGGTGACCTGCCGGATCACCGCCGGGCCGGTAATGAACATGTAGGCATAGCGGGTCTGAATGATGAAATCGGTAAGCGCCGGGCTGTAGGCCGCTCCGCCCGCGCACGGTCCGCAGATCATCGAGATCTGCGGGACCGCACCCGAAAGCAGTACGTTGTGGTGGAAGACTCGCGCGTATCCCGCCAGGCTGCCCACTCCCTCCTGCACCCGCGCGCCGCCGGAATCGTTGATGAAGACGAAAGGTGTTCCCGTGGTCAGGGACGCCTTCAGAGCGGTGGCGATCTTGTCGCCATGGACTTCGCCCGCGGACCCGCCCACCACGGTGAAGTCCTGGCTGGCGACGTGCACGGTGCGCCCTCCCACTTTCCCGCTGCCCGTCACAACGCCGTCGGCGGGCAAAGTCTTGTCGGCAAGACCGAACAGGGTGGCGTGATGCCGGGCGAAGAGCCCGGTTTCCTGGAAGCTATCCTTGTCCAGTAGCAGGCTCAACCGCTCGCGCGCGGTGAGTTTGCCGTCGCTGTGCTGTTTTTGGGTGCGCTCGGCGCCTCCTCCGAGTTGTAAACGCTCCCGGGTCTTATGGAGTGTTGCAATTCCGTCTTTTAGAGTGCGGGCTGCTGTCATAGATATTAAGACCTTAACATCCTATTCTAGGCCAAACGTGATATCGTAGGACGGGCGGTTATGTGAGCCCCTTCACAAATTCAGCGAGCCCGTGCGCCTGTTTGGAACCGCAGTGGGCGGGCAGTTGCACCGATCTGGGAGGAGGCAAGCATCCGGGCTGTTGCCGCTCCACGGGCAGCCGCCCCAGACACCACCGGCGGCCGACAACACCAAGGCCAATGAACGGGACCGTACGAAGACTGCGGACCAGGCCAAGGACAACACCCCTGACCGCGAAATGATGCAGAAAATCCGCCAGTCCGTGATGGAAGACAAGTCCCTGTCCATCTACGCTCACAACGTCAAGATCATTGCTCATAACGGAAAGGTGCGGCGGAAGGGGCCGGTGCGTACGGAAGAGGAAAAGAAAACCGTGGAGAGAATTGCGGAAGACGCCGCGGGCCACGGCAACGTGGTGGACGACATCACGATTAAGCCGGCCCGATCCAAATAAGAGTCGAGGGAGGATTTATGGCAGGAAAGAATACGGCCGTTTACGGTATCTATCACACGCGGGCAAGCGGAAGTCGGCATTGACGAGTTGCGCGCAACCAGTTCCGCACCGAAGACCTCTCGGTGCTCCTGCAGGACAACGCCGGGACCAAGGATCTGGCACACGAAAAGCACACCAAGGCTCCCGGGGGCGCGGCAAACTGCACCGCATGGCAGCCCTGAACCCTTACCACCTCAGAGATATTTACCCAACCACCTGCACCGTCGATAATAGAAGAGGAGGTGCTCCATGATGTTGCCGCCGGTTCCGGAAGACGCTGAAGAGCGCCTGTTGAAGCTGATAGCCGACAGCCCGCTGAACGATGAGCCGCTCACCGAAGAGCAGGGCGCGGCCGTCGACCGATTGATGCGCACGCCCCTGACCCCCGAGGAGGAAGCCGAACTCGACCGGGAGTTCCCGGAGTTCCGCGAGCCGAATTAGGGGCGCGGGGGCGCCGGCTCGCCGGCCTTCGCGCGCGCAATTAGCGCCTGCATTTCCGGGTCTGCCGCGATTTTCCTGGGCAGCAGCTTTTCGAACGGCTCCGAGGTATTCCCGGTCGCCTTCTGTTCCCTCTCTTTCACCGCCCGCCAGATAGCCGCTTGCAGCTGACGCGGTTCCATCCCCTGGCGCCGCGCTAATCTGTGTGATGCGGTAGTCCATGAACTTATACTGTCGGTCCGTAGGTTGCCCCTTGTCGAAGCCGAACGGCCGCGGCCGCCGGGGCAGGGACCGGCGCCGTGATTGGCGGCACTCTCGGCGTCCTGGCGGGGATCGGAACAATTGCAATTCCCGGAGTAGGACCTTTATCGCCGCGGGGCCCATCATGGGCGCCCTGGCCGGCATCGGGACAGGAGGTGTGGTGGGAGGCTTCGTGGGCGCCCTGGTCGGAATGGGCATACCCGAATACGAGGCCAAACGCTATGAGGGGTTGATCCGGCAAGGTGGAATCGGTCTCCGTCCACTGCGATGATTCCGACTGGGTCAAACGGGCCAAAGACATCCTCGAGCGAACCGGCGCAGAGGATATCTCTTCGAAGGGTGAGGCGAGCGCCGACTCCAGGACCGACCGGCCTTTAACCGCCGGCGGGCCGCGAGCCTCTGGCCGGCGACGTCGAAACCGGCAAACCGTCGCCCCGCACCCGTACTTCGGGCGGTGGCGGCCTCTAAATCGCGAATCGTAATACCGAAAGAAAAGGCGGGCAGGCCCTGGCTTGCCCGCCATAGTGACGCAGGATGGACTCTCAGGAGGCGAAGGAATTCACGTAGGAGCGCAGGCTCGCGTAAGCCGGCACCTGGTCAAGCCGGAGCCGCAGTTTTTTCAGGCGCGCATCGATGAGGAGACGGCTATCCGGGCTCAAGCCAGAAATACGCGGCAGTAGCGCCTCCGCGGTTTCGTAGCACTTCTGTGCCTTGACGAATGACGGAGAGTTCCGCGATGCGGCCACATCGGCCAGGACGAATCCGCGGTCCAGCTCTCGCTGAATCAGGAGCAACAGGTCGTGATCGGTGCGGGAACGCAGCACAGCCAGTTTCTTGGTATTGCTTGATGGCATCGCAGGAACTCCACTTTGTGGGAAGCCGGCAATCACGCGCCGGAAAACCGGAGCGCTATTCTCTACACCCATAAAGACGTAGAAACCGGGCGAGGGTTAGCAGCCGGTAGCCTGCCGCTTCCTTCCGAGTACCAGGTCCGATCGGCGCTGCAATCATGCCATACTGGCAATTTCGGACTCCCTGCTGCGATGTTCTCCTACTCCCAGAACGATCTTTACTGCGAGGAGGTCCCGCTGGCGGATGTGGCGCGCCGCGTGGGCACACCCGCATACGTGTACTCCAGCCGGTCGATCGTCGCGAACTATCGATCCTACGACCAAGCTTTCGGAGCGCTTCCCCACACCGTCTGCTACGCGGTGAAAGCGAATTCCTCGCTGGCGGTGCTGCGCCTGTTGGCGGAAGCCGGCGCCGGTTTTGACATCGTCTCGGGCGGCGAGCTGTTCCGCGTATTGCGGGCCGGCGGCGATCCCTCGAAAGTGGTTTTCTCGGGTGTCGGCAAGACTGCGGCCGAGGTAGAGTACGCTCTCTCCAGCGGCATCCACAGTTTTAATTGTGAGTCGGCGGCGGAACTTTCCCTGATCGATGCCATGGCGGCTCGCCAGGGAGTAAAGGCGGGCTTCGCCATCCGGGTGAACCCGGACGTGGACGCTTCCACTCATCCGTATATTTCAACGGGCCTGAGCCGTCACAAATTCGGCATTGCGATTGCGGAAGCCGCCGCGGTGTATGAGCACGCGCGGGGCCTCGCGAACCTCGCCGCCGAGGGGGTGAGCTGCCACATCGGCTCGCAGATGTTGGACCCCAGCCCGATCCTGGAGGCGGTGGACAAGGTTCTGCACCTGGCTTGCTCGCTGCGGGGCCAAGGCTACCCGATCCGTCACCTCGATCTGGGCGGGGGCCTGGGGATTGCCTACCATGCGGGCGAGCAGACGCCCGCGATCCGAGATTTCATCGAGAGCCTGCGAAACCGGCTCGAAGCCAGCGGCCTGCGGATCCTGGTAGAGCCGGGCCGGTCGGTCGCCGGGCCGGCCGGGGTGTTGCTGGCGCGGGTGCTGTATCGGAAGAAGAATGGCAGCAAGGAGTTCATCGTAGTGGATACGGCGATGAACGACCTGATCCGGCCGGCGTTGTATCACGCGCACCACGAGATCATCGCGCTGCGGAAGAGCCCGCTTCCGCCGCTGACCGCGGACGTGGTCGGGCCGGTTTGCGAGTCGGGCGATTTTCTGGCCCGCGACCGCCAGATGCCCAACGCCATGCCGGGCGATTTTCTGGCGGTGTGCGCGGCGGGAGCTTACGGATTTGTGCAGTCCTCCAACTACAACTCGCGTCCTCGCGCCGCGGAGGTGTTGGTGGAGGGAAGCACCTGGCGCGTGATTCGGGAGCGGGAAACCTACGAAGACCTGGTCCGCGGCGAGAGGGTTTGAATCTCCGAGCTTAGAAGCTCCAATCGTGCGCGGAATGAGCGGCGACACTTTCCTGGGCCGCGAGCTGCGCCCAGGAGCCCCCGTAGCCGGAATCGGAGGCGGCTGGAGTCCAGGCATCGCTGGCTGGCGCCCAAGGGTTGCCAGCCGGCAACGCGTCGCCAGAACGCAGACAGGACCTTTCGAACCGTTCGGCGGGCGGTTCGGGTTGCGGCTCATTCCAGGGGCTGGCATACGGGGAAGCGCGTCCCGGCAAGGCGGGCTGTTCCCATGCCTCAGGAACTGCCGGTTTCGGCTCCGCGATTCCCTCCCAACCTTCCAGCAACGTTCCGAGAAGGCGCTCCACTTCCGCCAGGGGCGGATCGGTCTGCTGCAGGTTGGCCTCGGTCAGCCTGCGTAGCATGTAGTCGTAGAGCTGGGCGAGGCTGGTGCTGATGGCTCCGCCGCGTTCGTGATCGAGTGAGGTGACCAGCTCGATCAGTACCGCGCTGACATGCGAGATGGAACGCGCCCGCGCGGCGATATCGCCGGCCGCGAGATGGCGGCGGGCGTTCTTCACTCCTTGGTCCGCCGACTGATAGAGCATGCGGACCAGCTCGACAGGGCTGGCCGAGAGCACCCGGCTTTCCAGGTAAGTATCATGCGCGTTCTGCCACATTTTCATTTCCTCACAATTCTTATCGTCGGCGAATTCGGTTTCTTACAGCCAGCCGGCGGATTGGCGGGAATCCCCAGCCAGCCGCAGTACATACTCCGGCGGGATCTGCGAAACCACTTCCTGGGTCCTCTTGTTCACCACCCGGATGACCATCCGGTGGGTCTGCGCATCCTTTTGAAACACCAGTACGTTGTCCTGGCCAAACATCTCCGCGCCGTTGAGCGCTTTGACGGCCTGAACGACTTCCCGGTTTTCCGCGGCCTTATCCACCGGAATGGCAGGCGCCGGGGCCGCCGCCGATGCTACCTGCAAAGACTGGTTCAATGAGACGACGTCCATATCCGCTCCTCCTTCGGGCGGGGGACTCGATTCCACGGAGCCCGCCCTCCGCCAACTTCCTTATCGGCGGAACTTCGGAAATTGTGACCCGCTACCGGATCATCAGATAACGTGGAAAATCAGGCGCCAGGACGGGCTGCGGGTGCGCCCTCTGGCTGGTCTGGAACACGCAGGACTCGCCGGCAGAGCGAGCTTCCAGCCGTAAACCTCCGGCCTTGCGGGAGACGTGGTAAGCCGCGGCGGCGCCATGGTGCTGGCGCAGCGATTCCAATTGCCACTCCGACCCCGTGAGCATGTGGATGCTCCCGTCGCGGTGCCACAGGATGGACAGCTCGCACTCTTCCGCGCCGCCGTGCCGGGCCGCCTCGAAGATCTCTTCCGCGTGTTTCCAGAAAGCGCTCACGATAGTCTTATCGCTTCGCAGCGCGAAATCGTGAATTTCAGGGAGGGCTCACGGAAAAGCCACCCTGTCCGAAAAGAATTGCGAAGGCTGGGCAATGGCTAAGACGATTTCCATAATCGGGTTGGACCCCACCGAGATCCGGTGGATTCGGATGCTGGTCGCTCTTCTGCGTCATCCGGACGCAGGCGTAGCCGAACTGGCGCGCCAGGCGTTGCTGTACCTCACCGATGCGGCCGGAAAGCGGGTCCCGCCCGCCGAGAGCGTGAACCAGGTCCGATGAACATCCGGCTTCCCTTCACTCCGTCCAGAACCACACCACTGAACAGTAGGTCTCGAATCCGTTGTCGTTTACACTGGATGGGGGGTTAACCAACACGGTGGTGCTCACATCGGCTTCGCAGCAGTCCTCGGACGTGGATCGCTTCGAGGGGCTTACGCCCGAAGATCTGATCCGGGCCTTTCGCCTGATGCACACCTCCCGGCGGCTCGACGACCGCGAGATCGCGCTCAAGCGGCAAAACCGTATCTTCTTTCAAATCAGTGGCGCCGGGCACGAAGCCGTGCAGGTGGCAGCGGGCATGGCCCTCCGTCCGGGGCACGACTGGTTCTACCTCTATTACCGCGATCGTGCGCTCTGCCTGACGCTTGGGGTGACCCCCCGCGAGATGCTGCAACAGGCGGTGGGCGCGGCCGATGATCCGGCATCCGGCGGCCGCCAGATGCCCTCGCACTGGGGGCACCGGCAATACCACATCGTCAGCTCATCGTCGCCCACGGGGACGCAATTCCTGCAGGCGGTCGGATGCGCGGAGGCGTCTCGATTTCGGGATCCCGGGTCGAGTGAGGTTACGCTCGTGACGGGGGGCGACGGAGCCACCAGCGAGGGCGAGTTCTGGGAGGCTCTCAACGCCGCCTGCCTCAGCCGGCTGGGTTTGTTGTTCCTCATCGAGGACAACGGTTATGCCATCTCCGTACCGGTGGAATGCCAGACCGCCGGTGCGAACATCTCCCCGCTTCTGGCGGGGTTTCCGCTGTTCCGGCAGGAAATCGACGGCACCGACTTCCTGGCTTCGTATCGCGCCATGAAGGCCGCCGCGGCGTGGTGCCGGGAGGGAAATGGGCCGGCGCTGGTGCACGCCCATGTTACTCGCCCGTATTCGCATTCACTGTCCGACGACGAGCGGCTGTACAAGACGTCGGCCGAACGCAAATCCGAGGCTGACCGCGATCCGATCATCGCGTTTCCCAAGTTCCTGCTCGATCAGGGGGTGATTGACCGGCACATGCTGCAGCGCATCACCCACGAGATCGACGAAGAGGTGCATCAGGCCACCCAGCAGGCCCTCCGCGACGAACCGCCTGCCCCCGACACGGCCCTGGCCCATCTGTATTCCGACCGGGTCGATCCCACGTCGGAGGAATTTGCCTCCACGCCCCAATTCACCGGCAACCCCGTGACCATGGTGGACTTGATCAACGCCACACTCCACGAGGAGATGCGGCGCAACTCCGATCTCCTCGTGTTCGGCGAAGATGTCGCGGACTGCTCGCGTGCCGGGAACCTGGAGGAAGTGAAGGGGAAGGGAGGCGTGTTCAAAGTCACCGCCGGCCTGCAGGTGGAGTTCGGTCCGCGGAGGAGTTTCAACACACCGCTGGCCGAGGCCTCCATCGTGGGACGCGCCATCGGCATGGCGACGCGCGGCTTGAAGCCGGTGGCGGAGATCCAGTTCTTCGATTACATCTGGCCCGCCATGATGCAACTTCGCGACGAACTAGCCACCCTGCGGTGGCGGTCCAACGGCAATTTTTCGTGCCCGGCGGTCATCCGGGTCGCGATTGGAGGGTACCTCAACGGCGGAGCCATTTATCACAGCCAGTGCGGCGAGTCGATCTTCACCCACATACCAGGGCTTCGCGTAGTGATGCCGTCGAATGCGCTGGACGCTTGCGGGCTGCTGCGAACCGCTTTGCGGGCGGACGATCCGGTAATGTTCCTGGAGCACAAGCGCCTCTACCGCGAACCGTACAACCGTTCGCCGCACCCGGGCACGGATTACACGATCCCCTTCGGGAAGGCGCGGATCGTGAAGCCCGGGAGGAGCCTGACGGTCGTGACCTATGGGGCCCTGGTCCAGAAGACGCTGCTGGCCGCAACCCAGGTGGAGCGCCGGAAACCCGAGGCGAGCATCGAAATCCTCGACCTGCGGACGCTCTCGCCCTATGACTGGGACTCCATCCGGGCGTCGGTCGAAAAGACCAGCCGCGTGATCGTGGCGCATGAAGATACCCTCTCCTGGGGCTACGGCGCGGAGATCGCGGCTCGCCTCGCGGACGAATTGTTCGATCGCCTGGATGCCCCGGTGCGACGGGTGGGAGCACTCGACACATGGGTCGGGTACCACCCGCAACTGGAGACCGCGATCCTCCCGCAGACCGAGACGCTAGCCGCGGAAATCGACCGCCTGCTGATGTACTGAGCGGCGCTTTAAGGCAGTCGTGCTACCATTGATTCTTCCCACTCTTGATTAAAGCCGTCAAAGGAACCAGAGACTTACTGCCCCCATCCACGGCCGCGTGGAACCGCGTGGAAGCTGTGGCGCGCGCGATCTTCCGGGCGTACAACTACCACGAGATCCGCACCCCGATTCTCGAGGAGACGCAGCTCTTCGCGCGCGGAGTTGGCGAAGAGACTGACATCGTCACCAAGGAGATGTACACCTTCACCGATCGCGACGAGACCTCGCTCACCTTGCGGCCCGAGAATACCGCCTCCGTGATCCGCGCCTACATCGAGCACCGCCTCGACCAGCGGCCCGGTGTGCAGAAACTCTACTACATCGGCCCGATGTTCCGCCGCGAGCGGCCGCAGAAGGGGCGCTACCGCCAGTTCTTCCAGATCGGCGCGGAGGCGATCGGGTCGGAATCGCCGATCGTGGACGCGGAGGTCATCGAACTGGTGGTGGAGATTCTCAAGGGCGTCGGCCTCACCGGATTCAAGCTGCTCATCAATTCCGTCGGCGATCACAATTGCCGGCCGCAATACGTCGAGCGTCTGCGGCAGGAACTGGAGCCCGTCGCGCCGAATATGTGCGTCGATTGCCGCCGCCGCGCCGAGACCAATCCGTTGCGCGTGCTCGATTGCAAGGTGGAAGCCGACCAGCCCATCATCGACCAACTTCCCAGCATCCTCGACCACCTCTGCGCGGAATGCCGAGCTCACTTCGATGCTGTGCAGCGGTACCTGACCGACCGCGGCATCGAATACGAAGTCCGCCCGCGCATGGTGCGCGGCCTCGACTACTACATGCGGACGACATTCGAGGTGGTGCACGGCGCGCTCGGCGCGCAGAATTCCGTGCTCGGCGGCGGCCGGTACGACGGGTTGGCCGAGTCGCTGGGGTCGAAGGTGCATTCTCCGGGCATCGGCTTTTCGATCGGGGAGGACCGGCTGGTCATGAGCGTCGAAGCCGACCAGGCGCCCGACCTGCTCGACCTGTTCATCGCGCCTCTCGGCGATGCTGCCGTTCGGCACGCCGCCGTCCTCGCGCGCGGCCTCCGCCGCTCCGGTCTTTCCGTCGAGTTGGTCGAAGCTAAATTGAAGCGGGCAATGGAGCTGGCCAATAAATTGGGCGCGCGGTTCGTGTTGATGGTGGGCGAAAACGAAATGGCCGCGGGCCGCTATACGTTGAAGAACATGTCGACGGGCGAGCAGCACCGTGTGACGCGGGAGGAGCTGCCGTCCAGGCTCGCCCGCCTGAACTGATAACATCGAATATGGAACCTGTTGTGCTGGACTTTCTCGGCGAGCTTCGCCGGACCCATACCTGCAGCCAGTTGCGCGCCGCGGATGAGGGCAGGACGGTTGTACTGATGGGCTGGGTTCACCGCCGCCGCGACCATGGCGGCGTGGTCTTCATCGACCTGCGCGATCGCGACGGCATCACGCAGGTGGTGGTGCACGAAGATGTTGACCCGGGCGTCCACAGCCGTGCCGAGGCAGTGCGGCCGGAATATGTCATCGCGGTGGAAGGCAAGGTTTCTCCGCGCGGTCCGGCAGCGGTCAATCCCAACCTGGCGACCGGGGAAATCGAAGTGGTGGCGTCCCGGATCTGGATCCTGAACGAGTCGCGCACGCCGCCGTTCCCCATGGAGGAGCACGTGGACGTCAGCGAAGACGTGCGACTCAAGTATCGCTACGTCGATCTGCGGCGTCCACACATGCAGCGGAATATCATTCTTCGTTCGAAGATCTCGCTGGCCGTGCGGCAGAGCCTCTATGACCAGGGCTTCCTGGAAATCGAGACGCCCTTCATGACGCGATCCACGCCGGAGGGCGCGCGCGATTACCTGGTGCCCAGCCGGGTGCAGCACGGCACGTTTTACGCGCTGCCGCAATCGCCGCAGATCTTCAAACAACTGCTGATGGTCAGCGGCTTCGAGAAGTATTTCCAGATTGTGCGCTGTTTCCGCGACGAGGACTTGCGAGCCGACCGCCAGCCCGAGTTCACCCAGATCGACCTGGAGATGTCGTTCCCGCAGCAGGAACAGATCTTCGAAACCATCGAGCCGCTGATGAAGCGGGTCTGCGAGGTGGCGGGGTTCCACATCGAGACGCCGTTCGCGCGCATGACCTACGCCCAGGCCATCGAGAGCTACGGCAGCGACAAACCAGACCGGCGAATTCCGCCGATGCACACTGTCACCGACATCCTGCCGGAGCTGGCGAACGCCGGGATGCCTCTGGTGGCGATCCACATTCCCGGAACTGGAGCGCCGGCCCGTAAGGAGCGCGACGACTTCAAATCTTTCGGCCAGGAGCGCGGCCTTCGCGTGTACGACGACGCGAAGCGGCTGGAGCGAGATTACCCGGAGGGCATGGCCAAAGTACGCGAACGGACCGGCACCGCGGAGAACAGCTTGCTGGTGCTGGCGACCTGGGCGGGTGAGCCGAAAGGCCATCGGCCCGAGGAGACTGTCTACCTGGCGTGCGGCCAGTTGCGCCTCCACCTCGCGCAGAAGTTCAACGACCGCCACAAACTGCTCGACCCCAAGAATTTTCAGTTCCTCTGGGTGGTGGACTTCCCGATGTTCGAGTGGGACGAAGAGGAGAACCGCTGGAACGCGGCGCACCACCCGTTCACTTCGGTCCATGACGAGGACATCGACAAACTGACGGCCGACCCGGCCCGTTGCCGAGCCAAGTCCTATGACCTGGTGTTGAACGGCACGGAGCTCGGCTCGGGCTCGATTCGTATTCACCGCCGCGACGTGCAGGCGAAGGTCTTCGCCGCGCTGGGAATGACCGACGAAGAGGCGCGCCGCCGCTTCTTTTTCCTGCTGGAAGGGCTGGAGTACGGCGCTCCGCCGCACGGCGGAATCGCGCTCGGGCTCGACCGGCTGGTGATGATTCTGGCCGGCGAGACCTCCATCCGCGACGTAATCCCGTTCCCCAAGACGGCGCGCGGAACGGACCTGATGTGCGATGCTCCGGCGCCGGTGCCGGATCGCCAGTTGCGCGACTTGGGCATCGCGTTCCGCGCACAGGCGAAATGAAGGCCACCCGAGCGGCGTTGGTTTGCGGTCTGCTCGCCTTGTGGGGGGCAGCGCCCAACCCGCGGCAAGTTTCCGCACCTGCCGCTCCCGCTGCGGAGCGCGAGGAACTCCTTTTTGTACTCAATCCGGCGCCCGCGCGGCGGCTCCAGAGAGCCGTGGACGTTTTGTGGATACCCGAGCCCGTCCAGCCATACTGCCTCGGCAGAACGCGGGAAGAGTGCGCCGCCATCGACTACTGCATCCGAACCACGGACAGAAACGTCTCCCAATGCCGTAACCTCGGGGTCGATGTGACCAGAGCCCCGCAATATCCGAGTGACCTCTATCCGAGGCGGGTTCTGGCCGTGACCTATTTCCGGACCAGCGTATCGGCCATAACCGGGCTTGGTAAACTCTTCGGCTTCATCGACGGAAGACCAAAGGCGGACTTCGACCGCCTGTCGCTGAGGGCGCGCGTCAAGGCGCGGATTCGAGTGAAGAGATCGGCGGATGACGACGACTTCGAAGTATTGGAAATCCTCGCCGCGCCGCTTCTTTGACCTGGTGTTCGTCGCCACGGCAGGCCACGAATACACACAGGTCTGGCACCGAAGGCAGCCTCGCCGTGGGACACGAAGAGTCGCTCAAACCGCTACAATATTTCGCCTGGTGATTCGTCTACCGGTGCAGATGGCCGAATGGAAGACGACCGTCAGCCGATGATTGTGCGCGGCCATCGGCCTCGCAGCCCCTTTTCCGGTTGGGCGTTGTCAGCGCGCTGGCCTCGACTGTCCTCTTTATGTTCCTCGGGCTGGCGCTCTACCGGTTGTTGAAAGAGGTGAACCGGCGCTGGGCACTGCTTATGGGGATATTGGTTCTGTCGCAGGTTCCCATCTCATTCCTCAACGAGGTAAACTCTCTGGCCGCCCTGATGCTCGTGCGCGGTGCCGGCTTCCTGAACGTATTCCAGGAATCCCAGCGCCAGGCTCTGGCGATGGTGTTCCTCAATGTGCATGGCCAGGGGATCATCGTCACCGAAATCTTCTGGGGCCTATGGCTCTTTCCCTTCGGGCTGCTGGTCTTCCGGTCGGGCTTCCTGCCCCGTTTCCTGGGGGTCTGGCTGAACGTCAACGGCCTCGCGTATCCGGCGGTCAGCATCAGCGGCCTGTTGCTTCCGGAGATACAACGGCCGGTGTCGAACATGATGTTCCCATCCCTTCTCGGTGAGATGGCGACCATGCTGTGGCTGCTCATCCGGGGAGCGAAGCCTGTGACATAGCGTTACTCGAGGGATCGGATCAGGCGGATCTCGCTCCAAAGCCGTCGGTAGCCGAGGCGCTCGAGCACCGCTTGCATGGCGGGATTTGCCGTGGAGGTCGTGTCTGCCCGCAATCCCCGCCGTGGCGCATCGGCGACGACCATTGCCCTGAGGTGCGTGGCGATGCTCCTGCCGCGGAACTGTGGATGCACGGCTGTGCCAATACCGAAAAGACTGGAGAAAGCGACATATCGGGCTTCGTGCGTCGCGAGGAAGAAAGCCTCGGGCAATTTGACCTCCTCGAGCCATTGGGCAAGCGCATCGAAAGGCATTATGGTTGGTCCGGCCGGATCGGGGTCCGGGTCCGGCCATCCTTCCCGGGCTGCCGAATACAGCTCGCAGAAACGCGACAGGTAATCGGCATCGCGTTTCCGCACGTCGGCCAGGGATATGACCGCGATGCCCAGGTCGCTCAACCTCTGAATCGCCGGCTGCATGCGGTCCGCGTCTGACGGCACAAAATCGCGATGGTACGCGCCCATCCGGTGCGATTCGTGGAAGCGCCGCCTCAGGACAAATGCGAGAGCCTCCGGTTTGTCATCGCGAACTCGTGCCTGCAAACCCGTCGCGCGCAGCGCCCGGGCGTCATCGATGAGTTGCGTGAAGAGCCGTGTCCCGATCCCGCGGCGTCGGCACTCGGGCCGCACCGCAAGGTCGAAACGGTATCGTCCGGGCCGAAGTTCCCACAGGGTGGCGTAAGCTACCGTCCGCCCCTCCGCGGTGCCCTCCACGACATAACGCGTCGAGAAGTCGCGAGGGGCACCGAGTTGTCGCGCCGCGAACCAGGCTCTGTGGCCCGGCTCTTCACGGTACTCCGGATAGACCGACTGGCTGACCTCCCGATCAATGCCCGTATCCCGTTCAGTCCAGGGACGAAGATGATAAGGCATGCCTTACTGGTTAGCACACTCGCCGCTCCCTTCAGGTGGTGTATGCTGGAGCAACAAGGAGAAGCTCATGTTTCGGGTGCTATGCTGCCTGATTTCCTCGTTCGCCGCGTACGCCGCTACGCCTCTCTTCCAAGCGTCCTTTGAGAAGCCCAACCAGGGCTGGAGCATCGAGCGCGGGGCGGCGACTCCGGATGCCGCGGTGCTGCACAACAACAACAAGTCGCTGCGGCTGGAAGGAGTCAAGCATCAGCCCGACGTGCTGGTTCGCTTCGCACCCGTGTCGCTGACGATCGGTAAGCGTTACGAGCTGAGCGCCTGGGTCAAGACCGAGGACCTCGCGGTTCGCGATACCGACCGGTCTCCGATTACCATCGGCGCGGCGGTGAGCATGGCCTCCATGCCCTTCGACGTCCATTCGGCATCGGTGGGCGGCACCCAGCCCTGGACCCGGCTCTCCCTGAAGTTCGTGGCCAGCCGCGCGCAGGACCAAGTCCTGCTTTCGGCCGGCAGCGGCGGCGCACTCACCCGCGGCAAAGCCTGGTTCGAAGGCGTCAGCCTCGACGAAGTCTCTTCCGCCGATGAGTGGCCGACCCGCGATGCCGTGCAGACCTTCGGGCCGGCCTACCGCTATCCCTCCGCCGGGTGGATCTACCTGCACATCGAAGGCGCGCCATACGAGCGCGGATACCAGCACGGCCACCTGATGGCGCGCGAAATCCCCGAATACCTGGAACGTTGCGCGGCGGACCTCGGTTCGAAGGACCAGTGGAACCAATACCGCACCACCGCCAACGCGCTCTTCCTGCGCGGGTTTGACAAGGAGATCCTGGAGGAGATGCGCGGCATCGCCGACGGCGCCTCCGATGCCGGCGCCAAATGGCTGAACCGCCGCATCGACCTGATGGACATCGTGGTCGCAAACGTGACGGTCGAGCTGGGCGAGTTGGCCTCCGCGGTCGGGACCACGGCTACGGGACTCGAAGGAACCGATTTCGCCAAGCCCGGGTACGCCGAGAGTAAGCGCGATTCCGTGATGGATCACTGCAGCGCCTTCGCCGCCACGGGGCCCGCCACCCGCGATGGAAAGATGGTGATCGGACACGTGACGTGGTGGCCGCTCACCCTCGCCGAGCAGACCAACGTGATGCTCGACATCAAGCCCGCCTCGGGGCACCGCATGCTGATCCAAAGCTATCCGGGCGGCATCGAGAGCGGCACCGACTGGTATCAGAACGATGCCGGTGTGGTGCTGACCGAGACCACGATCCGGCAAACGCCCTTCAACATGCAAGGAACGCCGGTGGCCTTCCGCGCCCGCATGGCGATCCAGTACGGCGGCAACGTGGACGAAGTGGTGAAGCAGCTCGGAACCCGCAACAACGGGCTCTACACCAACGAGTGGCTGATCGGCGACGCCAAGAACAACGAGATCGCGATGTACGAACTCGGCACCAATAAGACGAAACTGTGGCGCAGCTCGAAAAGCGAATGGTTTGGAGGAACACCGGGCTTCTACTGGGGCAACAACAACGCGAAGGACCTCGCCGTTCGTCTGGAGAACTACCCCGACCCCAAGGGCGCGCCGGACTATATCCCCTTCGTCCCGGCCCCCCGCGACCTCGCCTGGAACGAGATGTACCAGAAGTATCGCGGACAGATCGACGAGCAGTTCGCGTTTCTGGCCTTCCGCACCGCGCCGCTGGTGAGCGCGAGCACGATGGACGCCAAGATAGCGACCTCGGACATGGCGTCACGCATGATGGTGTGGGCGGAAATCGGTAAGCCCAATCAGCGTGAATGGGTGCCCTCGCGATATGGCTATGCCAGGAACGACGGCCTGTATCCGTCAGGCTATGCCCTGTTCCGCGCCGAGCCGTCCGACAGCCTGCGCACCGCGATCCAGGAGAACGAGAAGACCCGGCTGGCGGCAAAGGCGAAGCCGGAAACCAAGCCCGCGGCACACACTGCATCATTGAAGGACCGCCTGTGGAAAGGCTGGCTGCTGCCGGCATCGGAAGCCGACATCTGGTTCGTAGGCGGGTCGGCCGGCTATTACCGCGTTCTGGAATCGGACGATGCCGAAAAGGCGTTGAGCGAGCAGCGGGCCGAGTATCGTGGACTGAAGCTCAGTCCGGACAACGCCATGAATCGCGTCCGCCTGCAGGAGGCCAAGGGCGTGCTGTTCCTGGACAGCCTGCGGCGCAAGATGGGGAACGATGCGTTCCTGAAGCTGATGGCGGACTACTTCGCGGCCAACAGCACCAAGACGGTGACCGCCGAGTCGTTCCTCGAGAAGGCGGGCGTCTCGTTCGATTTCACCGAGCCGGCTGACGGGCCCGCCTATCTCACCAGCGACATTTCCCGCCGGCTTTCGTCGGCGGTGCTGGTGTACGGAACGGTGCGCGAGGCCGGCGCCAACCGCTATGCCGCCGAGCAGATGCAGCTTCGGTACCTGGACCGCTACGAAAGCGAGGTGCCGATCTACAAAGACTTCGAGGTATCCGACGATCTGCTGCGCCATCGTGATGTGATCTTCGTAGGAAGGCCCGAAGCCAATTCGGCGCTGGCAGCGTGGGCCGAGAAACTCGGTCTCAACTACCAGGGCGCGGCCTTCCGAATGGATAGCGATACGCACGCGTCCGAGCGCGAAGGGCTGGTGTTCGCGGCCAAGAATCCGCTGGATCCGGCTCACATGGTCCTGACCGTCGCAGGCAACGATGCGCTCCGCACCGTAAAGGCCTCGCGCGTCGAAGCTTCGGCGGAGTATGTTCTGCTCGACGACGGCAATCCCCAGCGCACCGGGTTCGTCGGGCAGGGTGCCGCCGTCGCCCCAGACCGGCAGCGCCGGCGGTAGCGCCACATCTACTTCTGCGCCAGCATCGCCTTGAGATTCTTTTCTACGTCGTCTTTATCAACCAGGCCCGCCACATACGCGGCCGCGACCCGGCCCTTGCGGTCGATCAGGAACGTGTCCGGTAGATTGTCGGCGGCGCCGTAGCGCTTCGCCGTCTCCTCGTCACCCAGAAGCATGCGGTACGGCACGTGGTTCTCCGCGAGGAACGGCTTCAGCACTGCCCACCCGCCTTCGTCCATCGACACGCCCACCACCTCGAGGCCCCGCTTCCGATAGGTTTTCGCGAATTCGGCGAACCACGGGATTTCCTCTTTGCAGCCGTGGCACCAGGTGGCCCAGAAATCCAGCAGGACGACTTTGCCCCTGTATTTCTTGAGCGCGGCGGTCTTGCCGGCGCTGTCCTTGAGTGCGAATTCAGGTGCCGGCTTACGCTCGCCGGCGGGCTGCAGATCCGCACGCTTCACGGGTTGGGCGGCTGCCGCTGCGGTCAGTCCCAGAAACAGCGCCGCGCCACATGGCAGGTTCATCGGTGTCCCTCCGCGTCTTCCAGATTACTATCACATTGTGATTCTAATCAAGCGACACATGCGCCTTAGTTTGGCGAGTGCGGGAAAGATCCCGGCGCCTACCGGGTGCGCCCGATTTCGTAAACGTAAATGCTGTGATTCATGGAACCCAACCTGAAATGCACCACTTCCGCGGGCTTCCATCCGTTGATGGGGAATTGGTTGGAGACCACCCGGGCGCCGGGCTTCAGGTATTTCTCGAGGTTGGGTTTGATCCGCTCGTTGGAGCTGGTGAGGAAGAACATGGTCACGACGGTGGCAGGGCTGAGATCGATGTGCAGGGCGCTGCCTTCCACCATGCTCACGCGATCTTCCAGACCCAACTCCTTGATCCGCTCGGTAGCTTTGCGGCAGAGGTCCGGCTGAATCTCCACGCCCACACCGTGCGCACCAAACTTCTGCGCCGCAGTGATCACGATCCGGCCGTCTCCGGAGCCCAGATCGTATACCACGTCGCCGGCTTTGACGTGCCCGGCTTCGAGCATCTTTTCGACGACCAGTTGTGGAGTGGGGATATACGGCGCGAGGTTTTCAGCAGCGCCGAATTTCTGTGCAATGGCTGGGGACGCGACGGAGACCAACAGCAGAACAAAGGGAAACGCCCGCATGATTATTGCGAAGCCGAATTACCGGTTCCGGTCCTCCCGAACTTCGATTTTACTATATGGCCCATGATTTCGGTCCAGGAGAAAAACACATCACGCGGCCTGGTAATCGTAAACTCGAGTCCTTTGAGGTATTTCACCGTGTTGCCAATGGCGTCCCGCCAGGGGTTCGCCTGGGGATTCAGATTGTAATTCATGTAGAAAACCGGCATCTTGACGTCCGAAATCTGCTTCAAGGTATCGGGCGGCATGCCGTCTTCGAGCATGACCTTCGGCCCCGCAAAGATCACGGCGTCGGGCTTTTCGTCCTTCAGTTCCTTGGTGATCAGACCGGAGAGGAATTCCGAGTCCCCGTGCTTCTGGCTGAGCCGCTTGAGGTCCACAGTCCCCAGATTGAGTGAATTCAAGGCCTTTCCCAAGCCGGGGAAATCGATTTGCGAGGAATCCTGCTGCCGGTAAATCACCCGCTGCTCCTGCATGTTATAGGCGACGAGCGAAAACTTGCCGATGCGGGGCTCGCGTTGAATATTACGGAGAATCGAGACGAGCGCGTTGGTGTCGATTGGTTGTAGCGTGGACGAGGAGGAGTCCTGGGGAGCGAAGTTGATCAGCACCTTCACGTTCAAAGGCGTGTCCTGCTGCTGCCGCTCGACGGGCGGCTCCTGCTTAAACGGCTCCTTATCGACCGGCTGGATCCTGGTCGGGGCAATGTCCAACGCCATCTGCTTGTCCTTCGACGGCAACTCCGCCACGATATCCCAATAGGACGAGCACAACCTTTCAGCCCGGTCGCGCATCAACCAGTCAACATGATATTTGCCCTCGCCCACCTCGAACGTGCCTTGCAGATAGGCAGGACCGCTGGCGTCTTCGTCCAACACGGGCACCTGAATGTGCTGGCGGAAGTAGACCGCCTCGTCGGGGTGGCTCTCGGGCGTGACCCGAAAGACCATCGTGAGCTGGTTATCGGAACCAGCCAGTTCCTTGAGAGGCACGGAAACTTCGTACCCCGAGTGGAACTTGAGGTCGAAGCCGAGAGTTGCCTTGTTGACCGGGTTCACGGTACACGGCAGGTCCTTGCGTACTTCCTGAGACTCGAGGATCGCCGCATCGGACGAGAACAGGCGAACCTGTCCCCCGGGACCGGATGTCGGCATCAGATCTTGCGCCGAAACCAATCCGGCGGACACTGCCAGCAGACAGGCAGGAAGTCCAATGTTGAAGAGGGGACCACACCCGATCGAGCACCTAAGCATCGCCATCACCGTGAGCACCCGTGGTACCAACGTAGCCGTTACGCTGGCGGCTTTCCTCGTTATTATGGCGCAGATTGGACGGGCCGCGAACAAGAATTATCGATATCCTTGATAAATCTCACTCACGTGGATTTCTCCACACCGGGGTGCTGTTTGGACCGCCGCTGGAATCGACTCAGGGAGGACTCGTAGCCGTGTTTGGAATGGACCGCAGTAAGTCACAAGGTGAAAATCCGCCGTCTCCAGACGGTCTGCCTGGCGACGTGATTGTGAGCGCCGACACCCGGAGGGCGCAGCGTGTGCCGCCGGGCCAGTCACGCACGCGAAAGTGGCCGATTTTGGATGCCAGCGGTCCGCCATCCATCGACCTGCCGAAGTGGCAGTTCCGGATTTCCGGTCTGGTGGGTACAGAACTTGCATGGGACTGGAAAGAATTCCAGAGCCTGCCCCGGGTTAAGGTGTTCTCCGACTTCCATTGCGTCACCCGGTGGTCGCGTCTGGGCAACTTGTGGGAAGGTGTTTCCACGCGCGAACTGATTCGCCAGGCGGGCGGTGTTCGAGGCGAAGCGCACTTTGCGATGGGGTACGGCTATGACCGCGGGTGGAGCACCAATTTGCCACTGGAGGACTTCCTTGCAGAAGACGCGCTTGTGGCGATTCTCCACGATGGTGAGCCGATCAGCCTCGAACACGGCGGACCGGCACGGTTGATTGTTCCCCGGCTCTACGCCTGGAAGAGCGCCAAGTGGGTGGCCGGGGTCGAGTTGATGGAGAACGACCGGCCCGGGTTCTGGGAGGCCAATGGCTACCACATGCGCGGCGATCCGTGGCGCGAAGAGCGCTACGGATTTTAGACGGTCGCCTCTCACTGCGACTTCCCCACCGGGAGGAGATGTCCCTGAGTTTCTTCCCGATTTTTGGACGAGGGCGCGATCCGTTACCCCGCCGCCCCGGCCATGCGGTGTTTCACGCGATAGCGCGACACATACGGCGCGCCTGGGGGTGCGGGCTCGGGCCGTGCCGCCGAGTGTATCTCGTCCATCATGGTGGTTACATGCGCGATGGCCGGGTCGAATCCGAAGGCCTGCAGCGCGTGCCGGGCCTCTTCAATCTGGCCGGCATACGCGGGGAATTCCACCAGCGTGGTGGATTCCGTCTCTTCGTGTTGGTCGGCATAGCAATAGACCAGCAATGCGTCGTGAAAGATCTGCGGGTTGATCGGGAAGCTGACCTGCGCCAGAGCCTCCAGCAGAGATTCCAGGTGGCGTGGATCCACGTGGATCGACACCGAAACCAGAACTCCGTTGGCGCCGGACAGCAACGCTTCGGCCGTTGATTGGGGCCAGACACTCATTCCATCCCTCCCTCCGGCAAGGGGGCTGGAGAAACCAACAAAAAACCCTGGAGCCCAAAGGCGCCAGGGTGGAATGTTTCTCGAACAGACCGACTCGCCTTTAGCACTTTTTTTCGTGGTTGCAATTAGACGGGCTTAGAAGAGCCCTAAATCAATCCACGTCCCCTTTAGCATACCGCCACGGATGTTTTGGGGCAACAGTTTTAATGTTTGTAAAGGTGAGCCCGTTCCCGAGCCGCGCCGTTGCGCGGAAAGCATTGACAATGATAGCCTCAACCTATCTGGAGGAGTAAGAATCATGCGGAAGCTGTCCCTTGTCCTGGCCGGCACCCTGGCGGCAATCAACCTCTTTGCCCAGGCAACGCCTCCCCCCAAGACGCATCTCAAAGAGGGCGACATGGCGCCCGACTTTACGCTGCCGGCCACCACCGGTGGTAAAGTCACACTTTCGGAATTACGAGGCAAGTATAACGTAGTACTGGCCTTTTTCCCCGCCGCGTTTACCGGTGGTTGAACCAAGGAAGTGCAAGCATACCAGGCTGGTATGCCTAAATTCGATGCCAACGAAACCAAGGTTTTCGGCATCAGTACCGACAACACCCCCTCCCAAAAGGAGTTCGCCGCCAAGAACAACGTCACCTTCCCCCTGCTCAGCGATTTCGCGAAGCGACAGGTGGCGGCTGCCTACGGCGTCCTGATCACCGATTTGGGTATGGCCAATCGGTCTACCTTCGTCGTGGATAAGGAGGGCAAGATTGTGTACATTCAGGAGGGGAGTTCCGCCATCGATCCCACCGGCGCCGATACGGCGTGTAGCCGGTTGGCACACAAAAGCCAGTAGCATCAGCAAATTATTAGTTTCAGACAACGGGTGGCGGGGCGGCTTTCCGGCCTGCCACCTCCTACCCCGGGCAGACCTCGCTCAACTCCAGCAGGAGCACCGCCCCGCATTTCCCACAGACCACCGTATGGTCTTCCGCCATATAGACCGCAGTCGAGTCACACTTGGCGCACGCAGCGGTCGGGTCGGCGGCTTCCGGCAGCGGGTCGGGTGGTACGATTCCCGAAACCACCCGTCCCGTGGCCTTCGTCACAGGTTCAAAGGTCGTTCCGCACTCCGCGCAAACGTGGTTGAAGCAGCAGTTCGGAGTGCAACTGTAAAACACCTCGCCCGAGCCGCAACCGGGACAAGCAATAGCCAGTTTGCTGGTTGTCACGTTATTGCCTGGCCACTCCGAAGAACTCCGGGTCCAGGGTCACCGGGCTGTTTTTCCGCAATTCCTCCATGGCCTTCTGGGCCATCTCGGGCTTGATCTTTTTCTCCAGGTCCGGGCGAGCCTCTTCGAACGTCTTTCCCGCGGCCTTCGACTCAATCCGGATCAGGTGGTAGCCCAGTTGGCTTCTGACGGGCTGGCTCAGTTCCCCTACCTTCATCACGAAGGCCGCGTCCTCGAAAGCCGGTACCATCTGCCCGTGCCGGATCGTCCCCAGATCGCCTCCCTTGCTCGCGGACGACGTGTCGTCCGATTCCGCCAGTGCCAGGGTGGCGAAGTCCATGCCATCCTCGAGCTTCTTCCTCAACTCCTGCGCTTTGGCCAAGCCTTCGGCATCAGTCAGATCCTTCTGCCCCGGCTTTACCGGAACCGGGGAGCCCTGCACCCGGACCAGAATCTGGCGTGCGTGCACTTCCTCGAAATCGGATTTGTGTGCATCGTAATAGCTGCGCACGTCCGCCTCGGTGACAGTAGTCTCCTTGTTGATCTGGGCGAACGCGGCGCCCGCCAGAAGGTTCGCGTTCTGAATCATCGACTGGATCTGATAGGCGGCGGTCTGATCGAGCTGGCGCCGCTTGCCCTCCTGAGCCAGGACGAGGAGACGAACCAACTGATCGGCAAACAGCTTGCGGTTCGGCCCCCGCGCGGCCGCACGCGACTGCTCGGGAAGCGAGTCCACGACAATGTCGAACTGCGCAGCCGTGATCTGCACGTCTCCAACCGAGATCACGACCTTGTCCGGGGCAACCTTGGGCTTCGGCGTGGGGTTTTCTACGCTCAGGGTGACCGTCGGCTGCGGCGGCACTGCCGGCTTGGGAGGAGGTGTTTGCCCAAGCACAACACCGATTGACAGGAAAAAGACGAGACCGCGGGAAAACCTCATAGAGTCCATCATATCTGTCTGCGCGATCGGGTGCCGGAAGGCCTGCTACTGCGACGGCTCGATCACGGCCGACATGGAACCCTCCGAGCGCTCCAGCCTCCAATCCGCGCCATACGCGTGGATCTGGCCTCGCGCGAACTCCGCCTCCGGGAGCTCGCACTCGATCAACACCGTGCGCCCCATACGATCGAGTTCCTCCGCATGACGATACCCTTCCACCAGCGAGAATATGAAAATCTCCTGCAGCATCTCGATGACGTAATCGTAGGTGTGATCGTCGTCGTCCAGGAGCACGACGCGGTAGAGCGGCACCGCCTGGCGCGTGCCTTTGACTTCCGTTTCGCGAGAAACCGAAGGCCTTGGCATGTGAGCCGGACCATCGCCGGTATCCCCAGTATCCGCGATTGGCGGCTCTTCGACAACCGGCTCCCGCCGGCGTCACAATAGAGACAGCACCCCTCAACATGCACAAACCGGTCTACCTCGACAACCACGCGACCACGCCCGTGGACCCGCGGGTGCTCGATCGCATGCTCCCGTTCTTCGGCGCGAGATTCGGGAACGCCGCCAGCCGCAGCCACTGCTTTGGCTGGGAGGCGGAGAAGGCGGTGGAGTTCGCGCGCAAGAGGGTCGCCGGGCTGGCGGGAGCCGCGCCGCGCGAGATCGTCTTCACCAGCGGCGCCACGGAATCGAACAACCTGGCGATCAAGGGCGTTGCCGAAGCAGCGCGAGCCGCCGGCATCGCGCGCCGATCGATCGTCACCTTGGCGACGGAGCACCGCGCGGTCCTCGATCCGGCCCGGCGGCTGGAGCGAATCGGCTATCGGGTTCAAATCCTCCCGGTCGGGCGGGACGGGCTGCTCGATCTCGACCTGCTGCGGGATTCCATCCAGTTGGACACCCTGCTGGTCAGCGTGATGTACGCCAACAACGAGATCGGTGTGATTCAACCGGTCCGCGAAATCGGCGGGCTGTGCCGTGAGCGAGGCGTCCTGTTCCATTGCGATGCGGCTCAGGCCTTCGGCAAGATTCCCATCGACGTGGAGCGCGACGCCATCGACCTGATGTCGCTCAGTGCCCACAAAATGTATGGTCCCAAGGGCGTCGGCGCGCTGTACGTGCGGCAGCGGAACCCCCGCGTAAAACTGGCGCCCGAGTTGGATGGCGGGGGCCACGAGTTCGGGATGCGCTCGGGTACTCTCAACGTCCCGGGCATCGTGGGATTTGGTGAAGCTTGCGCCCTGTGCGCCGGCGAGATGGAGAACGAGGCGGCCAGCCTGCGCGACCTGCGAGACAGGTTGAAGGCGCGCCTGGAATCCGAGCTTGCCCCGGTGGTGGTGAACGGATCCATGGAGCGCCGCCTGCCGGGCAATCTCAACATGTGTTTCGTGGGGGTCTCCGGGGCGGCGCTGTTGACGAGCCTGCCGGATGTCGCCCTTTCCACAGGTTCGGCCTGCACCTCCGCCAAGGCAGAACCCAGTCACGTGCTGCGAGCCCTGGGCTTGGATGAGGAGCATGCGCAGAGTTCGCTCCGCTTCGGGTTGGGGCGTTTCAATACCGCCGAAGAGATCGACTTCGCGGCCGGCCGCGTGACGGAGGCCGTGCGCAAGTTGCGGGCACTGGCTCCGGTGTAGAACGGGCGATCAGAAAGCGTACCGCAATTCCAGGCGCACGAATCGCGGGGGCTGGACTGCAACCGGCAAGCGCATATTGAACGACGGGCCGCTCGCATCGATCTCCTGAATACCCCGGCCCGCGTTCCAGACGTTCATCAGGTCGGCCGCCGCCTGGATGTCGCCGAATCGCAATCGGAATCCGCGCGCGAGTCGCAGGTTCCAGTTCATCACAGACTGAGCCCGATTGCCTCCCTCGGGGCTCCCACGCACTGTGGATGCCAGCAGGAAGGGGCCCTGGGCCAGTCCGGTGACCAGCACCTCGCGCGCGAATACCAGTCCGTCGGTGTAGTTCACGACGCTCGCCAGTTCGATTCCGCCGAACGCCGCGGGCATCTGGTAGCTCGCCACCAGTTTCCCCACGAAGGCCCGATCGACGAAGATGCGGTTGGCGGCATTGATGGAGGTGTTCGGATCGAGGAAGAGCGCGCCGGTCACATCCGGATCGTTCTCGAATACCGCATTGCCCGGATTGGTGGGACCGTACGATTTTTCGGCCACAAACGTTGCCCTCAGCCGGACTCCCATCCATACCCCGCTCGACTCGGCCTCCAGCCCGGTGTTGAGCATGCGGAGCCCTGCCGGGTTCGTCAGCAGGTAGCGGTCCTGTCCGAACGTTGCCGGATTCTGCTCCCAAACCGTGAGCCGCTGGTCGTCAAAGGTGCCTGAAATGCCATCAGGACCGGGGTCGAGGATAGTCACCGGCGCGTAGGCTGAGTTCGGTACGCCAGGGTCTGTGGACGCGATCCGTTGCTTCTCGTCGCGGCGGAAAAAGCGGATGCCGGCCAACGCTCCAGGCGCGAACTTCATGGTAGCGCCTACGTGGATCTCGTCAGCGTACGGTCGCCGCAGCGATGGCGAGATGGAAGAGTACGCCCCGCCGAAGCGCATCAGCAGGGGTCCCTGCTCTTCCGCTTGAAACCAGCCGTCGCCATTGTTGTCCGTCCAGCGATACTCGCTGCCCCCCAGCGAGTTGGAGTTGCCGAAATCGAGATAGCGCCCGGCCAGCGGAGAAAGCAGGCGGAACCACGCGCCCTGGATGCTTAGGCCATGTCCATGGGGCACTTCCCAGGCGAAGCCGGCGCGCTGCGAGACGCTGTTCCAGACAATCAAGTCGGGCTGCGAGGCGAACACTCGCGCCGGGGCGTACGCGCCTTCCGGGCTCGATTGCGACGGCAATCCTCCGCGTGAGAAATCGGCCAGCAGACCGAGATCGATGCTCAGGTCAGCCGCGACGATGTGGTCTGCCGCGTAAATCGATGTTGAATTGACACGAGCCCGCGAGTCGAGCGGCGTGTTGTACTCCACCACAAACGCCGGAGTTCCCGCGGCGGTGATGAGATTGAGATCCGAAGGAGTCGAAAAGCGATTGCGCGGTGACGAGGTTTCCCATCCGCCCCCGGCCGCCAGTTCATGGCGCAGGCGGCCGGTCTGCAGCGGCAGCGACTGCCAGGCCGCTTCGATCTGGTGGCGGGTGCGGATTGCGAAATTGCCGAGAGGCGAAGCTCCTGTCACCTCGCTTCCCACGAGTTCGATACGGCTCTGGTCGGGTAGGCTGGCCGAGGCGGCGCGGGTGTCGAGATGCGCCGTGGAATATCCGAATCGCGTTTCGATCGCGCCGAGGCGGGACTCCGGCGCGAACTCGTGAGTCCAGCCCGCCTGCACAAAGTCGAGGTGGTCCACCTCGGCCTGATTCGTGAAGCCGCCGGGCAAGGCGAACTCCGGCGACATGCGCCTGCCCACCAGAGCTTCGATGCCGGCAGGCATGCCACCGTTGGACAGGTCGATGCGCGATCCGCTGTAGAGTGCGTCCAGCCGGTCGCGTGAGGCGGCCCGGACCTGACCCCGAATATTGCCGTAAAGCACCCGGCTGTGCTGGCTGAGACCGGAGGTGAGTGGCATAGTTTGCGAGGACCACTGACCGGTTGCCGAAGCAAACAGGTCTGCCCGTCCTGTCAGCGGCCCGCCGATTTCGGCGTGATCGCGCGTGAGCCAGTGGTAGCGGTCGCTCTGTTCGACCCCGTTGCGCGCCTCGGGCAGATTGTCCGATGCCAGGAGCGCGCCAGTGCCGTCGGTCATCAGGGCGCCGTGCCACTGCCCCTCCGGCTGTGCCAGAAACGCCCCAACCTCGTTGCCGTGCCCCGGCGTGCTGGTGAGTCCGAATGCCGATCGCACCGCGGTGGTTTCGAGAGCCCGCACGTCCGGCAGCACCATTGGGCGCCCGGGTTGATACGAGTCCGTCGCATCCTGGCCTTGCATCTGGAACCGGGTGGCCGTCCACGAATAGCCTTCGAGCGAGAGCAGCGCCAACCGGTTGTCGGCCATTCCCGTGAAGTTGACGGGTTCGGAGACCACCGAGGGATCGATGATCGACAAAGCACCCGCGAAGCTGAACGGCTCCGGAATTCCCGCCAGCAACGGCAGGTTGGAGCGGTGCTCCGGTGGCGCGGCGGCCGCCAACGGATTGGGCACGAGAGCTACCGAAGTGGTGCCGTGGGGAACTACCTGCATGGAGAAGCCGGCCAACTGATAGGTGCCGTAAGGCAGCACGAGGGCGAATCGGCCCTGGCTATCGGTGTGGACAGTCATTTGAAAGCCTGTGCTGCCGGTGACTTGGAAGTCTGCTCCGGAGCGGGGGCGTCCGTCCGGAAAAAGGACTGTGACTTCCAGCCGGCCGGTTGTCATTTGGGCTGAAAGAAGGGGTGCAAGAGCCAACAGGCCAGGCAGGAGTTTCCACATGAACTGTCGTGGACGGACCGCGCCTGGTGCGGGTTTCCGACACACGCCCGCGGATTGTGAATTCTGGTGTTTTGCCGAACTGAATTAACCCAGATAATCGAACAGACTGGAGTGCGGCATCTTGCCTTGCATCTGAAGTGCCGCCTGCAGTTGTGTCGAGCTTTGGGTCAACTTCATGGCGGCGCTCACGGCATCGGCATCCTCGGTCTGGCTGATTCGTGTCCGGAGCTGGGTATCGAGGTTGGCCGCATAATCGTTGGCATTCTGGATCCGGTTCTCGACTCCCCCATAGAAGGCCTGCATGGTATTCAGGTAGGTGGAGGCCTGCTTGATCGGGTCGATGGCGTTGGCGACGGCGGTCGGGTCGCCGCTCTGAAGAGCCAGGCGAAGATTGTTGAGCGCCGTGAAGACGTTGCCCGAGCCCGTCGCATCGAAGATCTGCTGCGCACTTTGTGCGGCACCAAACGATCCGCCCGCCGGATCCTCCACGCGGTACGTGGCCGGGGCGGCGGACTGTTGCACTACCGGGTCGGTCGCAAGCAAGGTCGAGTCGAAGGTGTAGGGCGGGCTGTTCATCTGGTCGCCGCTGAAGATGAAGCGCCCCTGGACCTGTGTCTGGCTGCAAGCGACCATCTGCTCCTGGATCGCCTCCACCTGCTGGGCGAGGTTCTGCAAAATGTCCGGGGTCTGAGTCGAATTGGCGCCCTGCTCTCCAAGAGTCAGCGCCTGGTCCATCATCGTGATCGCGGAGCCGATCGCGGAATCCGCGGCGGAGGCATCCGCCTGCGCCGAGCTGAGATTGGTTTGAATCTGGCCGTTGTGCGCGAGTTCCGCGCGAAGCTGGAGCAGGGAACCGACCTGGTCGGGGGCGTCCGAAGCCACATTGATCTTCTTGCCCGAGGAGACCTGTTCGTTGGCCGCTGCGACGGCCTGCTGGATCCGGTCGAGGTTCGAGAGGAAAAGCTGGGATGCTGCATCGAGGCTCGAAATCATGCGGTTGCCCCCAGGATATTCAGTGTGTCTTGCGTAAGCTGGTCTAAAACGGTCACCAGCCGGGACGTTGCCTCGTACGCTCTTTGGAACTGAATCATCACCATCGCCTCCTCGTCGAGTGAAACACCCGAGATCTGTTGTCGCAGGTTCTGGGCCTGTGCAACGGTTGACTGTTGGACCTGCAATTGGCTGGTCGCATCGTTCAGAGCGCTTCCCACCCGCGCTGCCATCTCGCCGTAGAACCCGCTGAAACTGGTGATTCCGTTGACCATATCCTGTGGATCGGTCGGCTTGGCCAGGTTGGAGAGCGCCAGCGGAACCCCGTTGGACACCTCTTGAGTGAGGGTGACTGGCTGCGTATCGCTGGACGTGGGAGTCCCGGTAATCGCCGCCAGCTGGTCCGGCGTAATATTCGGATTTACGGTCAGGGATTGCGCTACCCGCGTGGAATCCGGAACCGTGGAGACTGTGCCATCACTTGCCGTGGCGGTCGTCGTGGCGTACTGAAACAAAGGCACACCCGATTGCGGCAGCGATCCGGGCGAGCCATCGGATTGGTCGGTCACATAGCCCGTCGTCAGTAGCTGGTTCACGCGATCCGCGAACTGCTGGGCCATCGTGTTCAGATCGCCGGCGTGGGTCGCATCGCCCAGGTAGGACGGCAGGACCTGATTGTGAACATTCAGCAGAGCGCCGAGTTGCCCGGTCGTAATCTCGCTGGTCACGTCGCGCCCGTCGGACGCCAGAATGTGCGCCGAGGGAGGCGCGCCCGGATAAGGATCCGTCGAAGCCGGGCCCTGCAAAGCATAACTTAAGGCGTAGGTTTGATCTCCGACCAGCAGAGGAGTCTCGCCGTTCATCAGAACCGTTACCGAGCCGTCGCTTTGCTGGGTCACCGTGATGTCGGCGTATTGGGACAGTTGCTCCAGGGTCGCGTTGATCTGAGCATCGAGGTTGGGATCGTTACGGTCGCCTTGCAGAATTGCATGATTGTAGTTTTGCAACTGCCCAACCAGCCCGTTGACCTGGTTGACGGTCTGCTGAAGTTGCCCTTCGGTGTCCTGGGCTACACTGGCCAGGCCCGCAGCCGCCTGCTGAAACGAGCTTGCCACGGCAGTCGCCTGATCGATCACGTTCTGACGGACGGTTGCGTCTGTCGGAGCCTGTCCCCAAGCCGAGAAGGTCTGAAACAGGTTGTTCAGGGCGGTGGCAATCCCGGACGTGCCAGTGACGTCGAACTGCGACTGGACCGCCGTGAGGCTGTTGACGTTCTGCTGGGCCGCGCCCAGTCCAACGGTCTGCCGCCGAACGGCCTGTTCGGCATACTCATCCCGCGCACTCGTAACCGTGCCGGCGCGCACGCCGCCTGAGGATCCGAGAGCAAGGTCCAGGGGCATGGCTTCGAGCGGAAGGGTCTCTTTGGCGTACCCCGGGGTCGAGGCATTCGCCACATTGTTTTGGACCACGGCCAATGCCTGCTGGTAGGCATTCAGCGCGCTGGCGGAACTCATCAGGGAGGAGAGCAGATTCGCCATATTCTTTATCCCGACAGACTGAGAAGTCCACGCCGCATCGGCGGCGGTCCTTCGCCCTGGGGCGAGTACCCGGATGTCTGCAGGGCCCACGTCCGGCACCATTGCGTATGGTAGTCCCGGGCGATCTGCAGGGCGCGTGCGGCCCTGCGAATCGCCTGTTGCAGGTTCTGAGCCTGCCCGATGGCCCTCGGGGTGCCGCGGGCAACGGCCGCCCAGGACCGGATGCCCTCCAGGGCCGAGCACGCAGACTCCAACAGGGCCTCGCAGCGAGCCACGTTCTCAACAGACGGCGAGTTCAGGAGGGCGTTCGCACGATCAACGTCCGCCCGCGCCGCCTCTAGCCGTTCGAGCTCCGGACTTGCGGCGAGCGTCATTCGACACCTGCGGCCAGCGCGTCGTCGATCATCCCTTTGCTGATCGCCATCGGGTCGGGGCGATAACTGCCGCTCTGGTACTGCGCCGCCAACGCCTGCACCCGGCTGGCACGCCCCGACGCATCCGTGGAGAGTGCCTGGGAAAGCCGGCCCAGCGTGCTCGAGAATTCCACCCGGTCACTGGTCCCTGGTCCTGCTCTGCCCGTCCGGCTGCCGTTCATGGCATCGGTCCGCTGTATGTCCTGCGCGCGGCTGGACTCGGAGGCCGAGGAACCCGTCAGACTTACATCATAGATTCGCATACGAACAAGCCAACCTTTGGCTAAATGACATATCGACATCGACGCCTCTCCTCAATAGCCCCTTTTACTCGAAAAATTCTGCCTTCTCCGGCTAAAGTTTTCAGGACTTCTGTCGATTGCTCCGGTGTGAACATCATGGAAGCCAAACGAGTGTTGTGGATTCACTCCAATCCGTTGCAGCCGGTAACCCAATGCCCCCCTCCGCCACCATCCTGGACGATCGATTCGCGGACGCCCGACCGTGCACTGGTGGAGTTGTCTCAAAACGACTACGATGCGCTGGTGCTGAACTTTCCCGCACCGGGGTGGGACCCTCTCGACTTGTTAAAGAGTTTCGAGCCGCGTTCTCACGAGGTCCCCATGGTGGTCCGCGATATGGGGGACGCACTCACGGACACGCAACTGGCGTGCTTCGGAGGGTTTCGCTCGTCGGCCGCAAAAGAAGAGATTTTCGACGAGATCGGCCAGCTGATCGAAACGCGCCGCACACGCGGTAATCCTCCCTCGCAGGCCGCATCCGAAGAATGGCAACGCATGCTGGTCGGAGACAGTGCCGAAATGCGCCATGTCTGCCATTTGATCCGGCTGGTGGGCTCGCGCCGCGCCACGGTCCTGATTACCGGCGAGACCGGCACCGGAAAAGAGGTCGCTGCGCGCGCTCTCCATCTGGCCAGTCCTCGCCGTCGCGGCCCGTGGGTTGCGGTGAACTGCAGCGCACTGCCCGAAAACCTCCTGGAGGCCGAAATGTTCGGCCACGTCCGCGGTGCGTTCACCGGCGCGATTCAGAGCCGCGCCGGCCGCTTCGAACAGGCCCACAAGGGTACCCTGTTCCTGGATGAAATCGGCGACCTGCCCATGGATCTTCAAGCCAAGCTGCTGAGGGTCCTGCAGGAACGGGAGTTCCAGCGCCTGGGCAGCTCCGAGACCATCCGCGTGGATGTCCGCGTGGTGGCGGCGACCAATTGCGATCTCGCCCGGCGGGTTGCCGAGGGCCGCTTTCGCGAGGACCTTTACTATCGTTTGAACGTCGTGCCGATTCACATGCCGCCTTTGCGCCGGCGCGCGGAAGATGTTCCTGTGCTGGCCGCTCATTTCGCGCAAAAGGTGTGCCGTCTGGAGGAGATCCCCCTGAAGACCCTCCGGCAGGATGCGACCCGGGCGCTGATGGGTTATTCGTGGCCCGGCAACGTTCGCCAGCTGGAAAACGCAGTAGAGATGGCCATCGCCTTGAGCGGTGAGCGCGGCGTGCTGCTGCCGGGCGATTTCCCTCTGCCGGCTCCGGCACGTCCGGACGCCGACGTGACCGCTCTCGTCCCCGTGGTCTCCGTACCGGACGACGGCCTGGATTACGAACAAACCCTGGCTCTCATCGAGCGCAGCATCCTGGAGCAGGCCCTCCGCAAGACCGGCGGGAATAAGAAGGCCGCGGCCGGGATGCTCCGCCTTAAACGCACCACCCTCTCGGCTAAGATGCGGAGCCTCGACAGCGCGATGTGCAATTAGGCTGCTACCACAAGTAATCTTTGGCAATCTCCCGCTTGTCGTAGCCGTCGAGCACGTGCACCACCCGGATTTTCTTCAGAGAAACCGGCGAGAGCTGGCCGATCGGAATGTACATGATGGTGCGGCCCGCCCGCGACGCGATCGTGCGAAAAATCGAGCGCGGCGGCCGGGCCGCTACATAGACCACATAGCGGTGAATCGAGTAGTCCAGCGCCGCGAGCAGCAGACGCTCCGACTTCGACTCGGCAAAGGCGTAGTCCGGATCCTGCCACACGTCGTACATTCTGCGCGGCGGAAGACTCATCAGAAAGCCCCCATACTCGGCGCGTCCGATTCCCGGGCCCACCAGGTTGTCGAATGGAAAAGTGGAATAGAAGGCCATGTCCGACTCGTTTTGGTTCTCGCCCAGCCACGTCGTCATGTAGGGGTAGCGATTGTCGCGGTCCTCGTCGAAGACCACCACGACCGAACCCACCTCGCCGTGAATCTTCTGGTACTGGCGCACGTAGATGCGGCCTTCGTACCACTTGCGAATGGTCTCCCGCATATCGATGCCGTCCAGAACTGAAGTGCTGAAGGGCTCGACCCGAACGCGTTCCTCGGACAGGATGCTCTTGCCTTTTCGTTTCAGATAGCGGCCGTAATCCTCCACGACCAGGTCTTCCGGCGGATAAGAGCAAATGCCCGCGCCGTTCAACTGGCTCGCCCACTCGCCGGGGGCTTTCTCTTTCTTGCGCGGCTTCAGCCCCACCGGCCGCAGCCTTTGCTTCGTGCTCGGCAGCCGTCGCCGCAAGCGAATTCGCCGCGTGTCCAGCCACACCTCATCGCCCGAGATCCGCACCGTCACGAGGTCGGACACCGGCTTCTGGGGTGGATAGAGGCCGGCAACCCGCCAGACATCCCAGGCGTAGTTATCGTCTGCGACCCCACGGGCTGCCACCGTCAGGTCGAAGATACCGGCGGCAAGCTCGTTTTCGGCCAGAGCCAGGTTGCGCGTGTAACGAGCCAGCAGCCGCCGTTGCCAGTGGGCGATGCGCTCCCCCGTGGCGGCTTCGTACTCTTTTTCGGCATCCCGAAGCACCGCCAACTGGACATGGCGGCGGTCCGTCAGGTTGCTGTCCCCCCGCTCGCGGCGGAAGTTCTCATAGCGCCATTGCAGAGCCGGATACTCGACCGTAATCTCGGCCAGGGATTCCGGATGCGGATTAAAAAGCTCCACGCCCTCCCGGCGGGTTCGCGCCAACGGCTGTGCTTGCGGCTCCTCCATGGCGTCCAGCACAGGGTCCAGCAGGTTCAGCGCAACCACCACGAGCACGGCGGCCAGCGGATCGGTACCCTGCAGTTTCCACGCGATCCCCGCGGCATGCCGGGCGATCTCCTCCGAGCGGGGCTGCGGATAGACCCGATAGGCTTCCACATACCGCCCCAGCCCAATGTGCCGCAGCGAGTAACTGTCCGGGTAAACGTCCTTCAAGTGTGGCCGCTGCCCGGCATCCGGATCCGCGAAAACAATCTCCGCCCCGGTCTCGACCCCCGTGCGGATGGCTTCCGTAAACGGGTCCGCCGGCTCCACGGGCACGTACACCGCCTGGTCTCCACCGTTGCCCTCGTCCGGGTAAAAAATCAGGGACATCTCGGGCAGCCGTGTTACCGCGCGCATCCATGCCTCCTGCAACGTCACCGGCAACTCGAGGGCGACGACCTGGGGACGCTCCCGTAGAATCGCTTCACGGACCTCGATGGCGAATTCCATGCGGCCCGGGACTACCGGGAAGTAGGTGAAGCGGCCCCGCTTCAGGCTGCCCGGATCAGGAACCAGAAGGTCGGTTTCTCCGGACATACCGGAGCGCCTCCTCTCCCAGCACCTGAACGACGGCAATTTCGAGGGCTTCTGTTTCGTGGGTGCGCTGGGTGGCCAGGCTCTTCAGCTTGATGGCGAAGCGGGCCACGTTAATCCCGTCGCGCACCGTGTAGCGCTCGTCGGCGGCATGGGCCATCTGCAGGAAGTCCGTCACGTATGTCAGGATCCGCTCCTCGGCGAACGGAAGATTCTCCCGCAGAATGTGAAACTCTTCGTCGCGCTCCGGAAAATCGATGAAGATCTGGGGCTGCAGACGGGAGTGGATGTATTCCGGCAGTTCGAACGTAGATGCGTCGTCGTTCATGGTGGCCACCAGCCGGAAATGGGGATGCGCCTTGATCTTGATCCCGGCCACGATCGATTCCACATACCGCCGGTTGTCCAGTAGCGGTGCCAGGCTGGCCCAGCTTTTCTCGCTCATCCGGTTGCCCTCATCGAGAATGGCGATGCCCCCGCGGATCATGGCGGTCACCAGGGGAGAGGCCACATACCGCAGGCTTCCAGCCCCCTCGATCACGGGAGTGACCAGCAGATCCTCGGGGCGCGTATCCATGGTCGCCTGGAGGATGTATACGTCCCTTCCCATGCGGCGGCCGGCAGCGTACGCCAGGGTCGTTTTGCCGACGCCCGGCTTCCCCAGGAGGCGTGGATTCATGGGGACATCCTGATCGTTGACTACCATCCATGCCGCCAGGAGCTGACGCATGAGCTCGTCTTGCCCTACCCACCGGACACTCAGTTCATCCGGATGGGCTAAGTGCAGAGTGACCCCTTCGATCTCGACGGTCATAATCTACCCTACATTATGGAGCATTGGAGGGCTTCGAAGCGGAAAACACAGCGCGGGCTGTGAGGTGTCGCGGATTCTCGTCGCTCCGGCGCGCCAGGCTGCCTGGCACTTCCCACCGGCGTTACAAATTGCGGATCACCAGCCGGTGGACCTTCAGAAGCAGATCGACTTCCTGGCGAGGGAGGTTCAACGCGGCCGCAATCCGTTCTGGAGGATCTCCCAGCCGGTGCATCCTCAACGCTTGGGAACGCGTGGTGAGATTGAATCCAGGCTTGATATCGGCGGGCGCCCCGGTCCCGGGTGACTGCTGGCGAACCTCGCGGAGTTCGGCCGACAATGAGCTCTGAGCCTCTTGCAGCGACTCCATCAGGGACCGCCACTGCGCTTGGTCCGCTCCGGCTCGCTCCTCGACAGCGCGGGCCAATTCCCTGGCTCGATGAGCTGCGAGGAGGCTCAACGAACTGAGCGCGATCGCTGCCAGGACCAGGCAGGACAGGATGGCGAGCGGCGCAACCCGCAGATCGATTGCGAAGAGGGCGATCTCCAAGAGCCGGACGGGCGGCGTCATCGCAATGTCCTGAGCCGGTCCTGGCGGCTGGCAATCTCCTGGATCCGCACGCCGTAATTCCCGTCGATCACGACGACCTCTCCGCGCGCGATGAGGCATTGGTTGACCAGCACTTCGACTTGTTCGCTCACGCCCCGGTTGAGTTCCACAATCGAGCCCGTGGTCAGTTTCAAGACGTCCTTCATAGGCAACTGCGCCTTGCCAAACGAAATGCTGACGGGCAGATCGACATCCAACAGGAGATCCATCGTGCGGGACCTCGCCGGCGCTGGTTCGGGCGCTTGAGATCCCACGCGCGTGGGCGGGTCCTGGATCGACTCTTCCGGATTCGCGGCCGGCGGCGCGGCAATGGTTGTCAGCAGTTGCGGACTGAATGCCACCAGTAATGGGGAAAGCGCCAATTCGCCATACTGCACCGAAACCGAGCCCCATTCCTGGATCTCGGCCGCTGGCGGCCGCTCAACTCCGGCCTCGCAGCCCACTTCACGCCCCAGCAGGGACCCGATCGAGCGGGCCAGAGCCGCAAGCGACTGCCCGAGGATTTCGAACCAGGTATTTCTGGCTTCGCCCGGCTCAACGGTTTCGAGGCCTGCCGCCTTGAGCGTCAGTGTGCCGACGTGCTCCCAGGTCGCCCGCGGAGCTGCCACCCAAAACAGCATATTCGGAATCCCGCGAAAAGCCTGCTCCCACCACACCACCTCTCCGCCGGACTCGCTGTCAATGCCTGCGGAAACCTCGGCGAGCGTGCCACTCGTCGGCTGCCAGCGCACCTCGGGCCGCTGGTCGGTCATGGACTCCAGGACCTGTGCCAGGCTGTCCACCCACTGGTCCAGGAGCAGCTTGGCGTTCGCGACTGTGTCTAATCGACCAACCTTGTCTTCGCTCATGTTCATGCCGTCAACACGCCCCGCGGAGAAGGCCACTGCTCGCCCAAGTGGCTTCGCAGCCGGAGGATCGCCTGCGTTTTCAGCTGCGAGATGCGTGACTCGTGAAGATTGACCACCTGCGCGATTTCCCGCAAGGTCAATTCCTCGTGGTAGTAAAGACTGAGAACCGTGCGTTCGATCTCCGGGATTCGTTCCACGCCTTCCGCCAGCAGCCGCTCCAGTTCCCTGCGCTCCAGAAGAGTAGAGGGAAGGTTCTCACGTTCGTCCGCGATGTAATGCAGCAGATCCTTGCCTGGTTCGTTCCCGGCGTACTCCAGGCTCGCAATGTTCAGGCCTCGGATCTCGACCAGCCACTCATGATACTCCTCGATTGAAACACCCAATTCCGCGGCCGTCTCCTCTTCGGTCGGGGATCGCTGCAGCCGTTGCTCCGCGGCCGCGATGGCCGATTCGATCTGTTTGGCCTTGCGCCGCTTCTGGCGGGGCGCCCAGTCCAGACCGCGAAGGCTGTCCAGAATGGCCCCCCGAATCTTGTATTCCGCATACGTCTTGAGCTTGACGTTATGGCTGGGGTCGAAGTTGTCGATGGCCGAGATGAGTCCCAAAACGCCGGTGGAAACCAGGTCTTCCAGGCTGATGTTCTCCGGCAGCCGCTCCTGGATGCGCCGCGCAATCAGCCGCACCTGGGGCAGATGCTCGAGGATCAACCTCTCCCGCTGATCTTCAGTAATCATTTCGGACACCGCATAAGAATACATAGGATTGCGCCATCCAACCGCCTGTTCAGGCCGCCGTCCGGGCCTGCCTGCCGTAACCCGCCAGCACCATTTCCACCACCCGGTGTCGGCTCGCCGCCTCCAGATCTTCCGGAATGCGCTGACCGTTGGCAAAGAAAGAGAGCGCTTTGCCGGTTCGCGCGGCTTCATTCACCATGGGGCCAAATGAACTGGTCTCGTCGAGTTTGCTGAATAGCAGGTGTTGGGCCCCGAAAATCTCGAACGAGTCGATTACGCGGGCCAGGTCGGATGATTTCATCGAGGCCGGAAGAACGAGATGCGGATCGATGTCGGGCCTCGACGAGATAAACCGGCCCAGGTCATGCGCGCAATCCAGATCCCCGAATCCAAACCCGGGCGTATCGATGAGAATCATCTCTTTACCGCGGTTTTCCTCGATTGACTGCGACAGCGCGGCCACCGTCTCGAGCACCTGAAAGCCGACCCCCAGGATGGCCGCATAGCAACGGAGTTGCGCCGCAGCCGCCACCCGGTACGTGTCCATCGACAGCACCAGGATGGGGGAGCGGCTGGCCAGCCCGTAATTCACTGCCAGCTTGACCAGGGTGGTCGTTTTTCCGGCGCCTGGAGGCCCGACCAGGGCGATGATCCTGGGACTGGACGCGCCCTTGCCCAGTGTAGAGTCTACCTTGATACGCTCTTCAAGCTCTTCCACCAAAGCACGCTCGAAGGCCTCCTTGTCCAGCCTCACCGGAGTGCGCTGGAGCGTGGCGCGCGGCCCCAGGACACGTGCTTCGGCACTCTGTACGATGTCCCTCGCCAAGTCCGGCCCTACCTCGTTGGCGGTCAGCACGGCATACGCATCGGAAAGATCCGGCGATGCTCCGTTCCATTGAGATGGCCCCAGTACCGACCTCGTCAGGGCGCGCCGCATACCCTCGAGGTCCCGCTTCAGGTCCGCCACGTCCCGGGAAAGCTGATCGCCCGTCCCGGACCGTGCCGGAGCACCCGCCGGGTCCGCCGTTTCCGCGCGAGGCTCCCCATCGGTACTGATATTGGCAAAGACCACCTCGTACTCGCCAAGGTGCCTGGCCTCGGGCGGGGCCTTACGGCTGTTCAACAGCATGGCTTCAGCCCCCAGTTCCTGGCTGGCCATCGCCAGCGCATCCTCCACGGTCCGGGCGAAATAAGACTTGATCTTCACTCGCGTTATCTCCTGCCAGTCGTTTGCTGCCTGGCGAACCTGCCTGCAAGTGATCTATCGACGGATCCGGCGGTTGGCTGTAGACTTCATTGAATGTTCCCGAGCGATTGTACGCGCAGTCCGGGCGGCACCTCGTTATGTGCCAGGAAGATCAGGTTTGGAAGCGTGGACTCAGCGATTTGACGCAGGAAATAGCGCGCTCCCGCCGAGGTGATCGCCACGACCGGCGTCTCCGGCGAGGCGATCCGCGCCGCAATGTGATTCAGAATCTCGCGAATGGTCTGGGGAGCCAAGGTCAGGTGGCTGTTCTGCTCACCATGCTCCACGGCCCCTTCGACCGCCTGCTCGATTCCCGCCGCCAGGAACCAGGCCGGAAGGTCGCCGGCGCGATTCAGGTAAGGCCGCACCACCGTCCGGCGGATGGCCTGCCGCACGTACTCGGTCAACAACACGGGATTGCGGGTCGCGGTCGCCGCTTCGCCCAGGGCTTCCAGGATAGATACCGCATCCCGGATCGAGACCCGCTCGCGAAGCAGATTCTGCAGCACTCTCTGCACGGAAGCCAGAGGCAGGAGCTTGGGAACGAGGTCCTCGACCACCTTCGGATGCTCCACGCTGACCCGGTCCAGCAGCCGCTTGGCGTCCTGTCGCGAGAACAGTTCGTGGGCGTGGCGCCGGATCAATTCGGAGAGGTGCGTGCCCAGGACACTCACACCGTCGACTACCGTATAGCCAGAGCCGCGCGCGCGCTCCGCCCGTTCCGCGGGGATCCACCACGCGCTCATGCCGAATGCCGGCTCGCGCGTGGCTTGCCCTTCAAGCGCCGCCTCGCCTCGTCCCGTGGGTATGGCAAGTTCGCAGCCCTGGGGCAGTTCGTAGCGAGCCACCTCCACTCCTTTTAACGAGATCACATATTCACGGCTGCGAAGCGCCAGATTGTCCGTCACCCGGACCGGCGGCAGCAGGTAGCCGAGGTCCGTGGCAAGCTGCTTCCGAATCGTGGAAATGCGGCGCAGCAAGGGCGAATCCTGGGCCCCCTCCACCAGTCCCACCAGGCCCAGCCCGACCTCAATGGCCAGAGGCTCCACCCGCAGCAGCGATTCGACATTCTCCTTGGCGGGAGCTGGCTTCGACTGCTCAGGCGCAGACTCCGCGCGCCGGCTCTCCCTCCGCCGCATTTTCCAGCCGGCAGCGGCGGCCCCGCCCCCCAGCAGAAGGAACGGCAGCTTGGGCATCGACGGTATCGCCGCCAGCACCATGAGGACGCCTGCCGCCAGCAGCAGGGGCTGAGAGTTGCCGAGAATCTGACGCTGGAATTCAGCCCCCAGGCGGGCTTCCGAACTGGCGCGCGTCACAATCAAACCGCCGGATATCGAGATCATCAACGCCGGGATTACGGTCACCAGGCCATCGCCGATGGTCAGAACGGTGTAGGTTTCGATAGCCTTCTGAAAGTCCATGCCATGTTGCAAGACTCCAATCAGAAAACCGGCCACGATATTGATCGCGGTGATCAGGATGCTCGCCACGGCATCGCGCTGCGTGAAGCGTGATGCTCCGTCCATGGCGCCATAGAACTCGGCTTCGGTGGAGAGTTGCTTCCGGCGCCGCTTGGCTTCGACTTCGTCGATCAAACCGGCGTTCAGGTCCGAGTCGATCGACATCTGTTTGCCTGGCAGAGCATCCAGCGTGAAGCGGGCCGTGACTTCCGAGATGCGCACCGCGCCGTGATTGATGACCACGTACTGGATGGCAATCAAGACCAGGAAGATGACCGCGCCGATCACGTAATTGCCGCCTACCACGAAGCTGCCGAAGGCGCCGATCACTTCGCCCGCCGCCGAGGTGCCCGTGTTTCCATCAAGCAGAATCAGTCGCGACGAGGAGATGTTGAGAGCCAGGCGGAAGAGCGTCAACAGCAGCAGCGTGGTCGGAAAGGAGGTAAATTCGACTGGCCGTACAAGATACAGGGCGACCATCAACACCATCACCGACACCAGGATGTCGGTGACGATCAGCAGATCCAGCACGAAGCTGGGAAGGGGCGTGATCAGCGCCACCACGATCCCCAGCACCGCGATCGGTACGGCCATTTCTCGCAGGAGGCCGACCGGCAGGGCTTCGATCCAGCGGTGCAGGACACTGGACGGCACGCCGGATGCCGCGGGCGGAACGGCGCGCGGGGCGGAACGCCCCGGTACCGTGATGGCATTGGCAGGAGTCATCTTAACCTGGCAGCCTCCCGTTCATAAGCTTGAAGATGTACGCCAGGATTTCCGCCACCGCCCGGTACAGGTGCGGCGGGATCTCCTGTCCAACTTCGACCGCTTTGTACAGCGCTTGCGCCAAGGGCGGGTTCTCGATGATCGGCACCTGGTGTTCGATGGCCTTCTGGCGGATCCGCTGCGCCAGATAGTTCTTGCCCTTGGCCACTACCACGGGAGCGGCCATGCTCTCCATCTGGTAGCGGATCGCCACAGCGAAGTGGGTGGGGTTGACGATCACCGCGGTAGCCGTGGGTACTTCCTTCATCATCTGCTTGCGCGCGCGGTCGCGCTGCAGGCGCCGGATCTTGGCTTTGATTTGGGGGTTGCCCTCCATTTCCTTCATCTCTTCCTTGATCTCCTGCTTGCTCATGCGCAGATCCTGCTTGTGGCGCCGCATCTGCCGGAAGAGATCCACCGCGCCGAATACCAGGAAGACGCCGGCAGCCTTCCAGAAAAGTTCCATCAGCGCGCTGGCAATGATCCGGCAGCCACTCTCGACGCTTTCGAGCGGCAGCGCCAGGAACGCGTCGAGTTTCTCGCAGGCAATGGCATACGCAGCCCACAGGAAGACCGGCAGCAGAATCATGGCCTGCAGAAGCGCCGGCAGATTCTGCCGCGGCAGTTCGCGCAGCCGCGAGCCGGGATTGAGGCGTCCCAGGTCCGGGGCGAGTTTCTTGAGGCTCAGCCCAAACCGCGTGGTGGCCAGGCGCAGACCCAGAGTCACCAGGGCGATCGTCAAACCGCACAGTGCCAACGGAAGCGCCAGAGACCAGAAGATTCGCCAGGCGGTGTGGGACAGGTCCTCCGCGTGAAGCCTGCCCGAGAAGGCCATGCCGAGAAGCCCTCGCATGGTGTGCCGGAACTGATCGAACCAACGTGCGCCGCCGATGCTCAGTAGCCCCAGAAAGACCATGAATTGCAGCGCCGACACGAAGTCCTTGGCGGAGGCGAACTGTCCTTCCTTCCGGGATTTCTCCAGGCGGCGTTGTGTGGGTTCTTCGGTCTTGCCGGATCGGTCCGCCATCGAAGCTCATCGCTCCTTCCTCATTTCGCCAGCGCCTGTCGCGCCACTGTCCAGGCGTGACCGGTGAACTCCAGCAGTATGCGGGGAAACAAGGCCGCAACCCAGCCGAGCACCAGCAGGGCTGTCAGCATCTTGGCCGGAAAGGCCAGGGAAATGAGCTGCAGTTGGGCGTTAAGACGGCCCAGAAGTGCCAGTGCGACATCCACCATCACCAGTAGCGCGACTACCGGCATTGCCAGCCGCACGCCCACGGCGAACAGCTTCGAGCCAAGCCGGATCAACGTATCGGCCGCCAGCCCTCCAGGCGTGTACGTGCCTGGCGGAACACTCTCGAGGCTGTCGGCGAACAGCCGCAGAATCTCTCGGTCGAGCCCCATCGTAAAGAACAGCAGACCCGCCACCAGTTGGGCCACGACCAGGAGGATGCCGGCGTCGGCTTCCGTATTGGGGTCGATCGTAGAGGCGTAGGCGTAGCCGGCTTGCAAGCCCAATATCTGCGCCGCCAGAGTGAATGCCTCGAGCACGATCGCCACCGACACACCGATAGCCATTCCGGCGGCGGCCTCCGAAGCTACCCAGGACAGGATTCGAAGGGAGGTCACACCCGCCGCATCGACCGCGGGCCAGCGGCCGAACAATGCCAGCGTGAACCCCACTGCGAATGCCGCACGTACGGGCTCGGCGGCGTTTTTGACTCCCGGAAGCGGAACGAACACGATGGCGCCACCCACGCGCGCCAGCGCCAACAGGAATGCGTAGAGGGTGCCCGCAGAGAGTGTCAGGCTAGTGGGCATACCGGCCGAGATCTCCGAGCACCCTGGCGGTGTAGGACATGCTCTTTTCGAGCATCCAGGGCAGCAGCAGCAGCAGCCCCAGAAGAAAGGCCACGAGCCGGGGAATCGTGCTGAAGGCGTTATCCTGCATCGATGTGGCGATCTGGACGAGACTGACCGCGATGCCCGCAATGAACCCGATGGCCAGCAGCGGCGCCGACAGCCAGAAGGCTGCCATCAGGGTTTGGCGGACCATCTGGACGACGGCTTCCGGCGTCATGAATAAAAACTCCTCATGAGGGAGCCGATCACCAGGTTCCAGCCGTCCACCAGGACAAACAACAGGATCTTGAATGGCGCGGAAATCATCGCCGGCGGCAGTTGCACCATGCCCACTGACAAGGTCACCGACGCGACCACCAGGTCAATCACCAGAAAGGGCAGGAACAGCACCGCGCCGATCTGAAAGCCGGTTTTCAGTTCGGAGAGGATGTATGCCGGAATGAGGACCTGCAGATCCAAGTCCTCCGGCGAGTGCGGGGCGGGTGCCCGTGATATCTCGACGAACAGGCGGATGTCCTTCTCGCGGGCGAAACGCACCAGGAAATTGCGCAGCGGACGGGCCGCCTGGTCCATGGCCTGCTGCGTTCCAATCTTCCCGGCTTCCAGCGGTTCCCACCCCTGGTGGTACATGTCCGCGGCCACCGGTTGCATGATGACCATGGTAAGGAACAAGGCCAAGCCGAGCAGTACCTGGTTGGATGGCGTGGATTGGGTCCCCAGAGCCTGCCGCAGAAAGTGCAGGACAAGGGTAATGCGGAGAAAGGGGGTGATCGACATGACCGCCGCCGGCAGCAGCGCCATCAGCGTCATCAGGATCACGATCTGCATGGGAATGCTGAGGGTGGAACCGCCTTTTCCTGCCGATATGCCGAGAAGGGAGAGAGGTTCGGCGGTTCCCGCTGCCAGCGCGGGAACGGCGCAGAGCAAGCCCGCCGCGGTGCGTATCACTCTCACCGGACACCCTCCCGGAGAGCCTCGGCGTCGCCCGACGGCAGGCTGCTGACCAGTGCGCAGCCGGCCGGGGTAGATGCCAGCAGAAACAGGGCGCGATCTCCTACGCGAACCAGGTGCAGGGTATGCTGTGGGCCAAGGGACAGCCGTTCGATACATTCCAGCCTGCGCGCGGCTGTCCTTTTCATCGGCACAACCGCGGCAAAGCCTCGCCGCCGGAGCCACCATAACGTTCCCGACAGCAGGGCGAGGACGACGCCGACGGCCCCAAGATCTTGTGCGAAATCCATTCGAAACGCTCCTCAGTCGTCACGGAAGTCGGTGATCCGCACCCCCAGCGTGCTTTCGACCACCACGATCTCACCGGAGCCGCACAGCACGCCGCCGATATAAATGTCGATATTCTCGCCTGCGGACCGCATCGTGGTGATCACGCTGCCTTCTTCGAGCTCCAGCACTTCGCGTGTGGACATCACGCGCCGGTCGAGTTCGACCTCGATCTCGACCGGAATCTCGCCGAGCGGTGCAATCTCTTCCTGAGGAGTCATCGGCAGTCTACCGGATTAAGTTGATAGTGTCCTGGCTCAAAGTGTCGGCGGTTGTGACCACTTTGGAGTTGGCTTCATATCCCCGCTGGTAGACGATCAGGTTGGTGAATTCGGTCGCGATATCTACGGTCGAGGCCTCGATCGCGCTACCCGCGATCGTGCCGCGTCCGCCAGTGCCGGGTACTCCCACTGACGGTGTGGCGGTCCGGTCGCTGACCTGGAAATTGTTGTTGCCGGCCGCTACCAGGGTGTCCGGATTGGGAATCGAGGCCAGCGCGACCTGCCCCACGACTACTTCCGTGCCATCGGTGTACTGCGCCATCACCTTGCCGCCATCGGCCAGCGCGATATGGCTCAGCTGCGCGGCGGGAGAGCCGTTCTGCGAGCTGGCGGACGGGGCCGAATCCTGGCCGAATTGCGTGATCCGCCCCACTCCCGCGCTGGTATAAGGATTCCAGCTCAGGCTCAAGTCGGCGGCGCCATCGGAAAGACCGGGAATCTGAAAGGTAATGGGGCTCCCCGAAGCGGGGCTGGTCAACTGGCCATTGGTTCCGAACGTCAGGCTGCCGCTGGCTCCGGAAACGGCGAACGGCGTGCCGGCCGTGCCGCCGCTGACATCCTGGCCCGGGACATAGACTTGGTAAGACCATGTGTTGGTGCCCGTCTTCTGAAAGTCGAGTGTCAGGACATGCGATGTTCCCAGGCTGTCGTAAACGGTAATCGGGGTCGTGAAATCTGATGTCGCATCGGCCGCCGCCGCGGAGTTCAGGTTGAGATCGACGGTGAGGTCGGTCGTCGCGACCGGCGCCTTGACCGACCCCACCGGAACCGTGATATTGCTTACCGGCCCGCTCGTATTCAGGGTTCCCGTGGTGGCGTCCACCGCGGTCCAACCTTGGACAAAGTCGCCGTTGCCGGTGAGCAGGTTGCCGGACTTGTCAACCTGGAAATCCCCGGCCCGCGTGTAACTCGTGTGGCCTTGGGAATCCTGAAGAACAAAGAAGCCGTCTCCTTGAATGGCGGCATCCAGCAGCCCGGAACTGGGCTGGATCGAACCCTGGGTGAATTGCCGCACGGTCAATGGCGTGCCGGTCCCGAATCCCACCTGGGTGTCGCCCAGACCCGCGCCGAGCGATTGGGTGACCAGGTCGCGGAATTCGACCGCACTGGTCTTGAAACCGGGAGTGTTCAGATTGGCCAGGTTATTTCCCACCACATCGATTGCCGTCGAGGTGGCGTTCAGGGCGGAAAGGGCTGTTGAGAATGACGTAGTAAACATGGGGTTTTCTCCGATTAAGAGTTGACGGCTGGGCTGCTGGTGCTCGCCACCACGCGATCCATGTCGGCGCGGATGGCCGAAATGTCCTGCCCCATGTTGACGGACTGCTCGAGTTGCTGGAACTGCGCGAGTTGGGTCACGAACTGTGTCCCATCAGCCGGATTCAGGGGGTCCTGGTTTTTGAGTTGCGCAACCAGGAGTTCCAGGAACATGTTCTTGTCCACTGTCGGAGTGGCGGCAGTAGTCGAGCTTGCCGTCGAGGTTTGGGCGGCGGTAGTGGATGAGATCGTAGGCATCATAGGTGTCGGCTCCTGTTACGCGTTTTGGACTTCGCTGGCTACCATCTGGTCGACGTACGACTGCGGGTACCCGTGGGTGTAGAACGAAGCGATCAACCCTGGGTTAATCAGGTGGCCATTGGGCAACTGCACCATCAGGTTCGGTTGCTGCTGGGTGAACGAGCCACCGTTACCGGTGAACTGGTTGCTCTGGACCACCGTACCCCCCACCATCTGCGCCACCTTGGCAGCAGTATCCGCCGTGGCGAAGTACATGGGGTTATACCCGTAGGTCGAGCCGTCGGGACCTGTTCCGGTAGGGTTTGTCGCCCATGGATTCGGCCCGAAAACGGACTGCGCCGTGGGCGGCGGAGTGACCACCGGATTCACCGGCGCTACATTTCCGGACGGAACCGTGCTCGAAGGCTTCGGGGTGAACAGGGCCTTAAAATCGGAAGCACCTGTGTCGGAAGACGATCCGGATGCGGTTGAGGTGGTTGGCGTGGTTGAAGTGTTCGAAGTAGTTGATACGGTTGGATGGGAGCGCACCGGCTTCGGGAGCAAAACCGGAGACGTGGTTGGCCTTAAGGCTGAGGCGACATGAACCATGAGAATTCCTTTCCTTTCTGTTTGCGATGGGGTTGCTCTTCGGGTGATTGGGGAGAACGCTGCTGTGGATTGCCATGCTGCTGCTGGTGGGCATCCTGCCATGACTGGCCGTGGAAGCCCCCTTCCGCGGCGGCGGACGAGTGCTCCGACTGCCGCAGCCACTCGCCGCTGACGGCCGTCGAGGGAGTGTGCCACTCCTCAGGACGAAGCCCGGTCTGTTCGAGGCGGGAAGAGAGGGCGGGCAGGTTCTCCCGCAACTCAACGGCAAGATGGCTGTCGGGCGTCCGGACTGCGACATGTACGTCGCCTGCCCGTTCGGCCAGATGCAGTTCCACTCTCTGTTCGCCGCTGGTGACCTCGAGCTTGATATCGCGGTTGGCCGACGGGGCTTTTGGCGGTTCGAATTCGGTCCCGGAAGCGGCCCGCTCCGCAGTTGGAGGCTCTCGCCGGGGAGCGTCGTGAACCACCGGGCCGCTGGGGTGCGTTACCTGGGGAACTTCGAGGGCGGCGGCGTTTCCACGGGTTGGGGTGGAGTCGTCGCTCGAAACCGCAGTCTGTCTCTCGCGCTTGTCGAGGGAGAGGTTTTCCCCGGGAGGCGTGGCCGGAGACTCCTCATTCCATGGGCTACTTTTCGATGGCGCTGCGACCGCGGACACCGCTTTTTCCTGCGGTGGATCGGCAGAATCGGGTGAGGTACTGTACGTCCGCGACTGTCTGTCCGTCATCCAGGAAGGCGGGCCGGTCCGGCCGCTACGTGCCGGTTCGTCAGCCGTAACGGCCGGAACCAGACGCCCTCCAAAAGCAAGCTCGGCGTTGTCGGAATCGGAAGTTGCGGCGGGTTGGGCACTGACGGTCGGCAGTTGGTTGTCCGATTCCTTCTGCGTAAGAGGAGTCCCAGCGTCGTCCGAGGAGACTCTGGCGTCATTCAGGCTCTGCCGACCGGACCCTTGCCAGGGGGATAAGCCGCGTGGTGGTTCCGCCGCTTTGGGCGCTGACTGCCTGACCGGGCCGGTGGCCACGGGTTTTGCCGATGGCACTGCCGCCGGCGGCAGTATCGAGACTGTGGGATAAGACGGGGCGGCGGGCGCGGCAGAACTGCCGTTGTCTATGGCCGCTTCTTGCGTCGGCCTGGCTTTGGAACGGAGGCCGGATCCGTTGGCGCCCGGCGCCAGCGGGCCAGGGACGGGTTCTGTGCTCGGGTGAATCGCGAGAGCCGGAGCCATCGTGGCTGCCGCGGCCACCGTGGCTGCCGGGGCCACCGTGACCGCCGGGGCCGCCGCGACTGCCGAAGCCGGGTCTTCGACGGCCACTGGCATAACCTCTGTCCGCGGTTCCCGGGAAGCCATGAACGATCCGGAGCCGGTAGACGGGATAGTTTGCTCACCTTTCCGCTCCGGCTGGGCACCAGGGCCCGGTTGAGCAAGGTCTGACGCCGGCTTGGCAGGCGTATCGGCCATGCCCGGCGGCGGCGCCGCCGCCGGCCGCCCAGACGAGACTCGAGCCTGGAGAGGAGTACGTGCACGCTCGATCATGGCGGGCCGCGGTGTGACAGTGCGATTGTGGGCTGCGGGCCGAAGGACCGCTTCAGAGGCTGTCTGTGGAGAGGCCCCGGGGGCTGATACCGGCGGCTGCGAGAAGGCGGGCAACGATTGGCGCGCTCCGGCCCGGTACACCATAGATGCAGAACCGGCTGCCGGCACAGGCTGAGCGGCCGAACAATCCTCGAGGTCATGCGGTTCGTCAAGGGACTTGACTTGGAAGCCGGTCGTGGTGTCCGGCTGACTGCAGGGCTCAGGCGATGGCGAGAGCGGCTGGCTGGATAGAGCCCGAACCAGCAGCTCGGAACATGGAGCCTGACTGTCACCTGTCGCGTCGGCATGATGCCGGGGAGCCGCAGGTCGATTCCGTTGGATATCGGACGGTTCGGTCCCAGCCACAGCGCTACTCCCGGCGGACCACGAACCAGGAGTAGAAGATCTGAATCCTGCCGGGCTTTCGCCGAGCGATTGGGTATCGACGAATGCCGGTCCGGAGTCCTTAGAGGCGGTTTGTGGATTGCTGCTCAGGGCAGAATCCCGGGATGCAGGCTCCATAACCGCGGCGTCGGCGCCGCTGAACAGCCTGGCCAACAGCATGGGGAACAGAGCGGGCCCCTGGTTGGTTTGCGCCGGGTCCAATTCTTTTCCCGGGGGCGCGGACGAGATACCGCTGAGTTGCCGAAGAAAGCCGCCGAGGAGAGACGCGCTGGGAAAGGCGTTCACGGAGAGGTGGAATGCAGATCGCGGTCCAAACGGGCGTGCTGGTTTTCATGGGGTTAGATGGGAATGGCGAGACAAGATCTTGCCGCGGAGGCCGGCTGGCGCCAAGAAAACGTCACGAGTGGGAAGGGACCTATCCATCGTATCGACCCGAGTTGAAGTGTTTTGAGACCTTTATCGGTGATTCTGTCACGTGGCCTCCGGCGTGCAACTTCCAGGGTGCCATGGACTCACTTACTGCGACTGCGGCAAGCGGACTTCGGTCCCGGATGGAATCGCTCGAACTGCTCGCCAATAATGTCGCCAACGCCGCGACTGGCGGCTACAAAGCGGACCGCGAGTTTTACGGCCTATACGTGGCTCCGGAAGCGCAGGACTCCGACCCGATGGCAACCATGCCGGTCATCGAGCGCCCGTGGATCGATCTCTCGCAAGGCGTTCTGCACGCGACCGGCAATCCCCTGGATGTGGCGCTCTCCGGCGCCGGCTTCTTTACGGTGGCTGGGCCAAACGGGCCGCTTTATACGCGCAACGGCAGCTTCCGGCTGTCTCCGGACGGAAAGCTGGTAACTGCCGAAGGTTATGCCGTGCAGGGCGCCGGCCCCGGCAATCTGATGCTGCAATCGGCCCGGCCGGTCGAAATTTCAGCCGATGGCAATATCCAACAGGATGGAAAGGCAGCCGGCCAGCTTGCCATTGTGAATTTTCCCGCGTCTGCGGGGCTCGCCAAGCAGGGCAGCAACTACTTTCGCACAACGAATCCATCTCTCCAGCCTTCGCCCGCCCCCGGGACCTCGGTGGAGCAAGGCAAACTCGAAGCATCCAACACCGGTACTGCCGAAGCCGCGGTTCGGCTGGTAAGCGTCATGCGCCAGTTCGAAATGCTGCAGAAGGCGGTGTCGCTAGGTGCGGAGATGAACCAGCGAGCCATCCAGGAGGTGGCCAAGGTAGGGTCATAGGAACGAGGAACGCATGATTCGAGCACTTTACAGCGCCGCCAGCGGGATGGCGGCCCAACAGATGAACGTGGACAACATCGCCCACAATCTCGCAAACGCCAACACGGTGGGTTTCAAGAGCCGCCGCGCCGAATTCCAGGACCTGATGTACCAGAGCGTGGTCCAGCCGGGGTCAGCCTCGGGACAGCAGACCGTGGTCCCCGCGGGCTTGCAACTCGGTCTGGGCACGCGGGCGATATCCAATGGGATCGTTTTCTCCCAGGGAGCCTTCTCGGAGACCGACAATCCCCTCGACATGGTCATCCAGGGCAAGGGTTTCTTCCAGATCCGCCTGCCTTCCGGATCTCTGGCATACACGCGCGCGGGAACGTTCCAACTCGACAAGGACGGCAACATCGTCACTTCGGAGGGCAATCCGTTAGAGCCGGCGATCACGATCCCGGCTGCGGCACAGTCCATCACGATCGCCACCGATGGGACGGTCAGCTACACGCTGCCCAACCAGACGGCGGCACAGCAGGCCGGGCAGATCCAACTCGCGAATTTTCCGAATCCCGCGGGGCTGAACAGTCTGGGAGGCAACCTGTACACCCCCACCGATGCTTCGGGCGACGCAACCGTCGGCACGCCCGGCGGACAAGAGGGCTTGGGGGGCGTTATGCAAGGTTACGTGGAGCAATCCAACGTCTCGGTTGTGGAAGAGTTCGTCAACCTGATCGTCGCGCAGAGAGGCTATGAAGCCAGCTCGAAAGTCGTGCAGGCCGCGGATCAGATGTATCAGCAGATCAACAATCTTTCCAAATGAGCTCCTTCGCGGCAGTTACCCTGGCTGGTTGTCTGGCGGTGAGCGCCGGTTCGGATCGCATCACGCTCCGCGACCTCGCCACGGCCTTTCCAAGACTGGATCCCGCGGTCGCCGAGCAGCCGGCCGGACTGGCGCCGGCGCCGGGCACGCAACGCGTGTTCCGGCTGCCGGAGTTGAGGCGGCTGGCGGCGCGATGGAACATCGGCGAGCCTGCCACGGAGCTTTGCTTCGAGCGTCCGGTCACGCCGCTCGATCCGGCACGAGTGCTGGAAGCCATGCGCCAGCAGTTGCCGCAGGCGACGATTGAAATCCTCGAATACAGCCGGCTTTCCGTTCCGGAGGGTGAAATAGAATTTCCGATGAACGGGCTGCGCCGGATGCCGGCGGGCGGATTCTGGAGCGGGTCGGTGCGCTACGGCGGAGTCCATCGCCTGGCGATCTGGGCCAGAGTGAAAGTTTCGGTGGTCGCGCCGCGGGTCGTCGCGGTGCGAGACCTGAAGCCCGGGCAAACCCTCGACGCCGCCCAAGTCCGCCTGGAAACGCGGGAAGACTTTCCCGCGGCGGAGGCTCTTCCGACCGTCGTAGAACAGGTTGTGGGTAAGGTGCTGGTGCACCCCGTGGGGGCCGGAGGGGTCCTTCGCCGGCAGTGGCTGGAGGACGCCAAGGAGGTTGTCCGGGGTGATACGGTTCAGGTAGACGTGTGGATGGGGGGCGCCCATCTGCAGCTCCTCGCGGTGGCGGAGGCGTCCGGATCGATGGGCCAATCGATCCCGGTCCGAAACATGGAATCCAAGAAGTGTTTCTGGGGCCGGATCGTGGCCAAGGACCGGGTTTTGATTGGCAAGGAGGGTCTGTGAAACTGCTGATCTTAGTGTTGGTGTTCACGTGCGCCGCAACGGGGAGTAAGAAAAAGACTCCGGCCGCTTCGGCACCGCTCGATCGCTATGTTTCCGACGCAGAGGCGCGGTCCGCCGCGGCCGCGACCGCAACCCCCGGGTCGATCTGGCTGACCGGCTCGCGGCTGGCGGATGGCGCCCGGGACGTGCGCGCCAGCCAGGTAGACGATCTGCTCACCATCGTGGTGTTGGAGCAGGCGTCCGCGGTCACCACCGGGACCACCAAGACGCAACGGACTTCCAGCACCAAGAATTCGGTTACCGCACTGGCTGGTGTGAAGAGCGCCGGCGGGGCGCTCGCCAACCTGGCAACCGCCTCCGGCGACCAGCAACTCAACGGCCAGGGGACCACCAGCAGGACGACGACCTTGAGCACGACCCTCACGGCGCGGATCACCCACGTTCTTCCGGGCGGGTCACTGGTGGTGGAAGCTTCCAAGGACGTTCAGGTCAATTCCGAGCACCAATTGATCACGGTACGAGGCGTGGTGCGGCCCGCGGATATCGATGCCACCAACAGCGTGCCCTCCAACCGGCTGGGACAACTGGAAGTGCACATCGATGGCAAAGGTGTAGTCAACGATGCCATCCGGCGTCCGTTCATCCTGTACCGTGTGCTTCTCGGATTACTGCCTTTCTGAACATGAAGATACTTTTTTCACTGGCGATCGCCGGCCTGCTCTTACCGGCACCCGCAAAAGCGGCCCGTTTGAAGGACCTGGTCTCGATCGAGGGTGTTCGCGAGAACCAGCTGATCGGCTATGGTCTGGTGGTTGGGCTGGCCGGCAAAGGAGACAGCCGGCAAACCATGTTCTCGGCTCAGAGCCTGACCAACCTGTTGTCGCGGATGGGCATTTCGGTTCCATCCACCGCGATCCGGGTGACCAACACGGCGGCCGTGATGGTGACGGCCACACTGCCTGCCTTCGCCCAGCCCGGGATGCGCATTGACGCCACGTCGGCTGCTATCGGGGATGCGAGCAACCTGCAAGGCGGCATCCTTCTGCTCACCTCCCTGCGCGGAGCCGACGGACAGGTTTATGCTGTGGCGCAGGGCCCGGTAGTCACCGGCGGGTTCGCAGCCGGACGCGGCGGTGCCAGCCAGACGGTCAACCATCCGACCGTCGGCCGGTCCCCGGATGGCGCGATTGTCGAGCGTGCGGCTCCTACACTCACACCGCGCGATGCCGTGCGTCTGCAGTTGCGACAGTCGGACTTCACTACCTCGGCACGAATTGTGGAGGCAGTCAACCGCAAATTCCCGGCCGCACCTCACCCCGCACGCTCCGAGAACGCCGGCCTGGTCAGCGTGGCGATCCCCGCCGACTACGTGTCCAGGCCCACAGAGTTCATCGCCCAGTTAGAAAGCCTGGAGGTGGAAGCGGACCGCCCGGCAAAGGTGGTGATCAATGAACGCACGGGGACGATCGTTTTGGGAAAAGATGTCCGCATCTCCCCGGTCGGGATCCTCCACGGCAATCTGAGCGTGGAGGTCCAGACTACCTATGCCGTCTCCCAACCGGCGCCGCTCGCGCCGCAAGGAACCACCGCGGTGGTCCCGCAGACCACACTTGCGACCAAAGAGGAGAAAGCGCGCAGTGTCATTTTGAAGCAGGGCGCCACAGTCGAAGAACTCGTGCGGGCACTCGCGGCCATCGGTTCCACGCCACGCGACGTCATCGCGATTCTGCAGAGCCTGCGCAGCGCGGGGGCGCTCGAAGCGGAAGTGGAGGTGATCTGAAATGAGTACGCTCGGGGTCAGCCAGATCACGTCGTTAGTCTCAGGGGCGACGCCCTCGAAAACCGACGACCCAGCCAAGGTTCGGGATGCCGCCCAGCAGTTTGAGGCGCTGTTGATTGGCCAGATCCTGCGATCCGTGCGGGAAAGCGGCGGAGGCTGGCTTGGGTCGGGCGGCGACTCATCGAGCGACTGCGCGACGGAATTCGCGGAGCAGCAATTAGCTGCGGCTTTGGCCAAGGGCGGCGGGTTAGGCTTGGAAGGCCTGATCGCGGGCGGGCTGCAGGGCGGTCAATAAGGCCGGCCGCTCAGCGGCCTTCGATTTCGAGACCGTACTCCCGGAGCAGTTGCCCGGACACCGAATACACCCGCAGGAAATAGAGGCCGGCAGACTGTTCGGGCACCACGGCAACACCCTGTGAATTGTGGGAAATCACCACGCCTCGCCAGACTGGCCCGCCCCGCTCGTCGACCATCTCCAGCCGAAGGGCCGAATCGGCCGGCAGCCCGGCCAAATCCAATTGCATCTGGAGCGGTCTGCCGGCAGGTGCCTTAGCAGCGGCCTGTTCCCCGCGGGTGGCGATCATACTGACGGCGAAGGCCGGCTCGACGTGGGTCCGATTCCGTTTGGTGGCCCACTCCAGCCCCACCGCGCCAAAACACAGGACCGCAGTGGCAACCGTAAGATTGCGAGCCCAAACCGGAAAGTACCAGCCGTTCAGGGATGGCGAACCTGTCCGGCGAATGCGCGAGCTGGCGCTGTGCATCGCGGAAACATAGTTGTCCATCGCCCGAACCCGATTCTGACAGGATTCGCAAATCAGGAGGTGCTCCTCAAACCAGGGTGCCTCCTCTTCGGAGAGACTTCCGAGAGAGTATTTTTCAACTTGTTCCTCGTCCGGATGGCGACCAGTCTCGATCCGCATACTCAGCATCTCCATTGTGAACCACTTGGGTTCACAATTACAGTCTCCCGTCAAGTACTTTTATCTCAAAATTTTTACTAGGAGATCTAGTACGATTATTACCCATTGGCGAAGATGCCTTTAAGGGCCAGCCGCCGTTTGCCCAACTCGCCAAAACGGGCCTTCGCCCGGGACTTGATCAGGCGGAACTGAGTCTCGGTGAGGTCCATCTCGCTGCAGATCTGCTCGGCCGTCTGCTCCTTGAGATAGAAGCGCATCAGGACCTCTCGCTCGCGTTTGTGCAGGCTGTTCAGGATGCGCATGGCCAGTGCCACATTCTGTTCGTTGATGACGCGACGCTCCGGATTGGGGCCGAGGTCGGAAAGGGCCAAGCCGTAGTCCAAGTCGGTTTGATTGCGTCTGGCCTGCACCATGTTATCGATGTGGGCGGCCACCTGGCGCCGGACGATGGTGCGCACGTAGCCCATCAGCCGTTCGGGTTCCCGCAAATCGCCCCTTTGAATCGACTGGGTGATGATGAGGAAAAGATCGTGGACCTTGTCGTCGAGATCCTGCGGTCCCACCTGGCGGCAAAGATAGAAGCGGATGCCTTTCGAGAAGACCCGGTAGAGTTCCTCCATGGCAGAAGGCTCCCCATTCCGCACGCGTTCCACCAGTTCCGCCCAGCAAGTTTCTCCTTGAGTAGCAAGTTCCACGTTTGGCTCGGGTTCCAGATTCATTGATTTCCCACCACGAAGTAGGCTCCCCAGTAGCGCGGCTGGGAGTGCCAGTCACCGCTGCGGATCATTTGTACCTGGGCGTCGCGAAGGGCTTGGGCAGGGTCCCGGCGGTGTTGGGTGCTGAGGGTCCGGTAGAATTCCTGAAAGAGATCGCCCTCTTCGTCCGGCGTCGCCCAGTGGCTTGCCAGGACGGATTGGGCCCCGGCAATCAGCCACGAACGCGTCAATCCCAGCAGGCCCGTTCCGGGCAGAGCGGAACCGGCGCTCGAATGGCAACCGCTGAGCACGACCAGGCCGGCCCGGACCCTCCAGCCGGCAATATCCACCGGTTGCAGAAGTTCCAGGTCGCTTTGTTCATTGAGGCTGAGCGCGATCAACCCGTAGGTCGGACGCTGCGCGGATTCGAGCACGTGGGTTGCGAAATGAACCACCGCCGGATTGCGGTGCAGTTGTTCCATCAGGTTGCGGCGGGAAGCATCCGCGCCTTTCAGGAGCATCCGTTCGCCTCGCCAGGCGGCCGAGCAACGGTCGAGTTCCGGGCCGCTCCCCACCAGTCTGGGCAAGGCCAGAGAGGAACTGGCGCCCGTTCCAGACAGCGCAAGAAACTCGAAACGCAGGGTGGCCACGAGTTCCTTCCCGCGCGCCTGGCTGATTCTCGGGTCGGCTGCATTATAGATAGGGTCGCCGATGCCCAGGAAGAGGGGTGCAGTCACTTCGGGGTCCTGCCGTGAGGCCGATTCCAGCCAATAACCCGCTCCCGGGATCACGCCGAGGGCATGTTGCTCCGCGACAAAGACCGGCCGGGTCCCGGTGTCATCGGTCAAGGCAGCGACCGGGGCCTCGAGGAGCGTCTCGTCCAGCGCCAGCAGCCATCTGGTTTTCCGTTGAAAGCGGGGCGCCAGTTCGCCGAAGAGAGTCCGGTACAGCCGGGCTCCAGGGGCGGCGTCGAGCGCATTCGCTCGAATGGCCCGAACCGACTGCTGCACCTCCGCTTCGACCTGATCCCGGGGAGGCAGAGCATAGAGCACGATGGTACCCCGGTCGAGCGCCCACAACCAGGAAATCGACTTTCCCAGATGAAAACTCAACAGGGCGTCGTCGCTGCCGAGGGCTGCCTGCGAGCGATCCATCAGATTGGCGGTTAAAGGCGGTGAATCGGAATTCAGGGATGCTTCGAGTCGGACCAGTTCCGCCCGGGTAGCATCGGCCTCCCCTTCCGCAGCCGGGTCGCTGCCACGCAAGCTTGCGGTTTCGGCGCGTTGCAGGCGGGCGACCGCCTCCCAATAGGCGGGCGGGAGGTCATCCTTTTGTCTCTGGTGCGCGCGCACTTTCTGGCGCAGGCTATTGGCGCGATTCTCTTCGGCTGCCTCGAAAGTCTCCCGGACTAATGCGGGGTTACGGGTCTCGATATACAGACGGTTGGCGGCTTCAATCAGGTCGGAATGCACCTGATCGAGGACGCCTTCGGCGCCGACGCGAGCGGCGTCGTCGGCGGGAGCGGACCACCGGTCGGCTCGCGCCAGGCGGACCGCGACGCGGAGGTCGGCCACAGCCTCCGGCAGGCGGCCCTGCGCCATTCGCACCCGGCCGCGGGTGTCATAAATACGCCAGTGGGGCAACGGTCCCCGCGCGCTCCTGGTGAGCGCCACGGCACGATCCAGGAGTGTGGAGGCGGACACCAGATCGCCTTGGGCCAGATGGAGTTCGCCCAGAGCCCAATACGACGCATCCAGCGGCAGGTGGTTCAGTTTGCGGACACGGTATGCCTCGAGGAAGGCTCGTTCGGCGCCACGCAGATCTCTCTGCCGCAACAGTTCCTCGCCCAGTCGCTGCCAGCCAATGGCATAGACGACCGGATCGTGAGCGCGGTCCGCGCCGGCAATCCCGCGACGGAACATTTCGAGAGCAATTTCGATGCGCCCCGGGTCGGGGCTTCTCGGGGCAGACTTCTGGATTGCCTGCCGGATCAGTAACGAACCCATTTCGATTTGCATCGGCGGGAGTTTGTTTGGCAGGTCGGCGCCGAGTCGTTCGATTCCGCCGCGCAACCACTGGATTGCGGAGTCTACTTCGCCCAAGTAGCTGTAAAGCGATGCAATGTTGGCGTCGTAAACAGCCACAGCGTTCTTATCCCTGACGGATTCGGCGATCCGGCGAGCCTCCAGGTAGGAATGGAGCGCCCTTCGGTAGGCATGCAGGCCAAACTCGGAGCCGGCAATATTGCCGATGGCGCGGGCGGTGAGGTCGGTTCGCCGGGCGGCGATTGCGGTTTGCCGTGACGACTCAAACAGTTCGTGGGCCGCCGCGTACCTGCCCTGCCGCAAAAGCTGAACGCCTTCCGCCGACAAGGCCTGATACCGCGCTTCGTTCGTAGATGATTCCTTAGTAGGAGCGGGGGGGATAGCCCAAGATTTCGGAACGCTCCTGGGTAAAGTTCCGACCAAGGGCAATGCCACCAGGCAACCGATCCAGAATCCGGCTGTTTTCAAATTCGAACTCCTGGTTTTTTGTTCGGAATTTCAGGACGATATCTGGCCCCTTTTGGGGATGCTTCCTCGAAAGGAATATCCCCAAAAGAATGGTACCAGCTTTCGTCTTTAAATAGATACCCCCGAAGGGGGGTGTTGGCAGGACGCGCCTGTGGGTAACGCGAATGTTTTGTTTACCTTAGGTAATGCCTTGTGACCACAGTCAAGGAAGAGTAATAATAATCGGATCAACCGGCATTCTTTTGTTAAACGCGATCGCTTTCAAATTCGCGATCCTTTCAATTTCACGGTATTCCTGGATAGTTGTCCGATCCGAAATCCAACTTTCTAAGTTACTGATCAATAAAAGGAAATTATTTTTGTGATGCAGTGACCGCTTTTCGGACGGCCCCGGCCGGCGATTCGAACCGGCGGCGAAGCAGCCGCGAAGACCATCCAGGAACGTCCCCTATTCCGGCGGCGGGTGACACCGGCGGCGACTGCCAAAACCAGCCCGGCGGCTGATTTTTGCGAAACAAACTACAGTCATCCTGTTCGGGGCGCAAAGATCTCACCTGGCCTCACATTCGCCAGTTGATCGCGAAGGTGAGACGGTTCTCGTGTTTGGCGACGTCGGGCACAAAGAATCCGGGGGTGCCCTGGAAGCCGTCCGGAGACGTAGTGCCGCCGCGGCCGGCAAAGTACGGGACGTTGGAGTGGCGGCTGATGAATTCGAAGCGAAATGCCAGCGAATCGGTGGGCATCACATCGATCGTCGAAGTCAAATCCCAGAGTTTCAGGCTGTAGTTGTCGGGCCCGGGCGGGAATCCGTCGGGCGTTGGAAGCAGAGCGAGATAGCGCCCCGGATTGGTGACGGCCTCGGCGCGAAGAGACCACGCCAGATGATCGCGGCTGAACCAGATGCGGTTGGCGAAAGAAGAGCCCAGCATATATTCCTTGCGTCCCGGGAATGGATTCACGCCGTCCCACTGACTCCCGAAGTGATTGTTGAGGCTCAACGCCATCTTGGAAATTCCAGCGGCGTCGGGGCGGTTGAAGTAGCGGAGGAGAATGCTGTCGTCGTGATGGAACCGCTTACGGTGAGGATCGTCCTTGGTATCGGTGCCATAGTAGAAGTTGGCGACAAACCCGAGCGACTCTTTAGGCCGCCACATATTGGACAATCCCACCGAGTTGTTCTTGCTCCATTTCCCATAAGTCTGGTAGCCGTTCATGAACCAAGGCTCGATCTTGATCTTATCGGTCGGGTAAATCTGGATGCGCGAGCCCGAGAAATAAAAGGGAGTCATGTCGGACAAGAACGAACGGTTGTAATTCCAGTTCTCACCGAGAAGATAGCTTTCGAGCCCGATGTAGGAGTAGAAGTAGCCGGCCTCCACATTGACGCCGTTCCACTGATCGAAATGATATCCCCCGATGGCCTCGCCAATGTACTTGTTATTGGCCACGGTAAGATTGCGGCCGCGGTTGACCGTGCCGTCAAGGTCCTGGGTGACCGCAAGCTGGTTGCCCGCCTGGAGAGTGATCTTGCCGAGGACATTTTTGTAGTTGGTGTCCACGCCGATGGTGGCGTTGTTGATCTGCCACTCGGTGTTGCGGCCGACCGCTCCGCTCCCGATGATGGTGTCGTCGCGCGGCTGATTGAAGGAATAGTTGTAGTAGGTATCCAAATAAAGGTTGACGGTGGCGAAGGAGTTGGATAGAGGCTGCGATTTCTGGCGGCTCTGTCCGTTCATCCAGGTGAAGTCGCCGAAGGCGAAGGGCGCCGGTTTGGCGGGCCGCGATTCCGCTTGCGCCAGGGAGGCGGCCGACGCCGGCGGTGGAACGGACGGCTGCGCTTCCACCGAGGGCCTGGCGGGTGCAGGCGGAGCGCTTTGATAGGCCGCGAGCTTTTCCTCGACGGCGGCGAGGCGGCTCTTCAACTCGCGGATCTCCGCCGCAAGGGCCTGCACATCGGCGTTAGCAGGCGGGACTTGGGCTCTCGAGTCGAAGGCCACGCAGGCCAACAGCACTGGAAGTGCGAGACGCATGAGCAGGGCCGGGGCGGACAGTCTAAGGGAGAATCTCATCGAGTGCTCCAGGCAACGATTTGGAACACTCCAAGATACAACGGGGCGTGCGGCTGGATGGCCGGAGAGGGCCCAATCTCAGGCTTGCGGTACCGCGCGGCGGAACGATTCGGGCCGGTCGGCCGCCCGCACGATCATGAGATGCTCATCTTTGCCCGTCGCAAGCTGGAGTAGCGACCCTTCTACGGTCTCCGTTTTCCCGCCGTTGCGATAGACGCTCACCGCGCCGTCGAAGGGATTTCGCAGTCTGCACGTTGCTGCTTGCTGGGAATGGATCCCCACGAATTCCACGCGCCCGTTTCGCATGGAAGAGCTCACCAGAAAGGCGCCGCGGGCGAGCAGCGTGTAGGCGGCGTCCCATTCTTTGGGCCACGCCGGGAACACGTGCAGGATCGGATCTTCAGCGGGCGCCGGCGGATTGCTCTGCAACAGGGCCAGGTGCAGGGCTTCCGCGGCCCGTCCGAGGCGCTGCGCGTCGAGCGCCTGTGGGCCCTCCCGCAAGGTCATCCGGTTGGCGAGTACGCCGCCGTTCTTGTAAGCGGTGCCCCGTTCCGGCGCAAGCGCCCGGATCTGGTTGGGGACCAGGAAGCGAACGGCCTCGGCGCGCCCCAGCGACGCCGCGGCAATCGGAACTTTCGACAGCACCGAGACGGGAGTCTGCGCCGTCAACCCATTGCGGAAATACTGCTGGAAGGAGGCATTGGCCACCTCCAGCGTCTGCCGGTCGCGCGACTCCACATTGCAGAGATCGAAGAACCACATGGGAAGGCTGTTTCCGTCCGGGAGAATCCCGCCGCCCGGCTTCACGACGGGCTTGTGCCCTCGCGCGAAGACCCGCGGACCGGAGTAGTTCACCGGTCGCAGGGCGTCCGGATCGTCGCTCAGGGGCAAAGGCGCGAGGTTGTCGAGGAACTCGCGCCAGACGGGGCGCAGAGGCGCATCCAGATTCAGGATCTCGGAGGCGCGCAGAACGGCGGCGACCACGCCGCGCATGGCCGAGAGATCCTCGTCGGTATCGCGCGCGCCGTAGATGCTCTCGTTGCTGTTCGCCCATTGCAGGTGATACTTCCCGTCGGCGCCTTTCGAAAGGTTGGGGTGATTGCGATAAAACTCGGCTGCGGCGCGAATCATGGGATAGGCGCGCTGGCGCAGCCACTCGCGGTCGAGCGTGAACTCGTACCGCCGCCAGTACCAGTATGCGATCTTGGCGGTGCTGCCGTAGATATGGGTGACGGCGCCGTACGGACCCGAGCCGCGCTCGGTGATCTTCAGCCGGCCTTTCTCCCACACGGCCGCCTGGATCCAGTTCCAGCGGCTGGAGTGCGGGTGCTTGGTCTGGGCGAACTCCATGAAGCGGGCCGACCGCTGTTCCCAGGGCTTGCGCAGCAGATAAAGGTCGCGCATCTCGGAGGCGATCTCATCCGGCAGTTTCTCCAGGCCGTCGAAATAGCAGGTCTCCGGGATGTACATGCCCTGGCTTCCCCACTGCTGGCGAGCGGCTGTGGAGCAGGCATCGTACATGGCGGAGTACATGTCGAACATCGGATCGATCAGCTCCCAACGGTTGGTCGCCGGAATGGCCTCGTAATAGCAGCTCAAGTTCGCGAACCAATGCTGGGCGCCCCAGGTGCGCAGGTCGCCGCCGGTGTTCCAGATCATGCCGTTGAATTTGGGAGGGAACTTGCCGCGCGAGCTGGATGCCATCACGTAGAGGAAATAGTGGTAGTTCTGTTCGACGAGATCGGCCACTCCGTCGGCGCTGTGCAGGTGCACAAACGCGCGCGGCCAGAAGGCGTGCCACCAGGCCTGGGTCTCCTCGACCAGTTGGGCCGCGCCTTTCGCTTCAGCGGCATCGAGTTGCCGGAAAGCCGCGGCCAGAACGTCTTCCTTTGGGTCGAAGCTGGCGGCGGAAGCGATCCGGATGCTGAACGCTCCGGATCCCGGCACTGCGGTCGCCTGGACATCGGTCTCGTTCAGAATGCGCGCCTTCGGTTCACGTCCGCTGATCGCGACCGCTACGGCCGTTTTGCAGCAGTACTCGCCTTCGCGAAATTCCTGCGTGAGTGCGATGCGGCCGCCACGGGCGATGAGCTGCGAGGCGGCCGTATGGTTCCGGTTCTGGACGGTAACGATGTGGTCGCGAACGAAGGTTTCGAGCTGGTTTCCGAAATACTTGGTTTCATAGCGCAGCATCCGCAGCGTGACGGACACGGGCGCGGGGGTTGGGCGCCGGTCGTTCCCGTCAACCATCATCACATCCTGGTGCGGCCAGGCCATCACGCGGGCGGCTAGATTCCGCCCTTCGATGGACAAGGTCCCGTCGTAGACCGAGAGGTGCTGCGGGAATCCGCTCTCTGGAAAGGGCTCTTCGCCCGAGCTGCCAAAGTCGATGTCAAGGTACGCGCAGCCGCCGCAATAGTCGTTGTGGCGCTCGAAGAAGCTGTTGGTGGCGCAGTTGTTGGCATAGACGTCCGCGCGATTGATCTGGAAGCGCAACTGAGCGGGGGTGGTCCACACCAGGCTGCCCATGCGTCCGTTGCCGATGGGAATGCCCTCCTCGCTGCGAGGCACAGGACGGTCGTAGTGCAGGTCGGCGCGCGAGATGAGCGGACGAAAGTCTACGTCAAAGGGATTGGATGGAGCGGGGGGGCTGGCCTGCTCGGCAGAGGCGAGATTCGCTGATACGGCGCTGCCAAGGCCTGTGGCCAGAAACGCGCGCCGCGAATGACGGTTGTCGTTTGAGTGCATTCCGATAACGCTAAAGGTACCGCCCGCGGTCAGCTTCGTCAAGCTCGCCGACTCGTTTGCCGATGCCGAGCGCGTTCTCAACGCCGGCATAGTCGGATATGAGGGTAGCCGCACCTCTCAGTTGTGCTGGGATTTTCGCACAGCGGTGTGGCCCTTACGACCCGCTCTGCAGCAGTGTTTGTGACGTAAGGCATTCGATTCCGCCGTGGGCGGCCGGTCAGCAGGTTGCAATACGCTGCCGAGGTGGGAATCGTCTTCTTGAGCGTGGTACTGTTCACGGGAGTAGTCAGCACGGCCTGTGCTCAAAATGCCTCGATCGGCGCGGCAGTGGGCACGAACCTCACGTCGAACTTCTCAGGCATTTCCTCGAAACGGCCCCGCGTACGCCGATACACAGACCGTGTTGGGTGGAGTGATGGTGGAATGGAGCCTTGCCGGGCCGGTCGCCATCGAGGCGGATGGCCTGTACCGGCGATTGCACGCGCGGATTAGTTCGAACTCCACTTTCAGTGTGGTGACCTGGGAGTTTCCGATTCTGGCGAACTACCGACTCTCGATTCACCATCTCACGGCAGTTCTGGAAGCAGGCCCATCGCTTCGTGCGGCGGGGAATCTCAATGCCATCCATCCTTCGCACTACGGATTCACGTCGGGGCTCGGAGTGGAGAAACAGGTTGGGCGATGGCGGCTGGCGCCGATTGTGCGGTACACCCACTGGGCGCCGCAGCCAGCCCAGGGAGAGGTGCGCACGAAGATGGATCAACTCGAATTGCTGGTGATGGTCCACGCCCATTCCCTTCCCAATCGCCATCCTTTCGGTTCGCGAATCTCGGCCGCCCTGGTCGCGGGCACGAATCTGACCAGCGATTTCGGCATCACGACTACCTCGGGGCTGGCAGCGTCGCAAGGACCACTGGCGAACTGAGGCTACTCCCTGGAGCAGCTAAACACAGACTTCACGGCCTCTGGAGGTCCCCGAAGTTTCATGGGAGGGCCGCAGATCAAATGGGAGTGGAACGAGAGACTGGCAATCCAGGTCCAGGCGATATACCGGCCGCTGCGCAGTTCCGTGCAAGCCTCTCTTCCCGAGGACCAAGGACATCTGAGCCTCCAGGATCATCGCACCACCCGGGAGTTTCCCCTCCTGGCGCAGTACCGCTGGCACATCAGCCGGGCTCATCCTTTCGTCGAAGCCGGTCCGTCTTTTCGTTTGCTGCAAGATGTGTACGGAGCCGCGCCTTACGGCGCATCCGCGGGAGTTGGCGTCGAGACACGTGTCGGGCGCATCAGGATATCGCCGGGCCTGCTGTTCACGCATTGGGCACGGCACAGTCCCCGGTCCTCCACCGACCCGCGACAAAGTGAATTCGCGCTGCTTACGGGGTTCTCATTCTGATGGCATCTGCTCACTTCACTGCCGGCAGATAGTTCGCGAGATCGCGCAGCGCAATCACTTTGTAGTGGTTCTCTTTAACTCCCAGCTCATATAGAGGTTTTTGTCGTGGAAGTTCGGCGGGCATTCACAGACGAAGAAGGTTGCCCCCGAACCGCGTCACCAGCGGGGCCAACGAAGGTCGCATGGGATGCGGGCGCATCGTCAAACGTCAGGACTACCAGCCGCTCGGGAATGGCTGCCGGACTGGTTCGGGCGACGACGCCGGCCGCCAGCGTGCCGGAAAGGAAGGTTCTTCGGCTGAAGCGTGCGTAAGCGAGCAGTGCCTCGACGAGTCTTAGGTGTACAGCTCGTGGATGACTTTTCCTTTGCCGTCGTTGGTGACGTAGACCGGCCGCTTCTCATTGACGAAGTACTGGTCGGGAGGAATGCCGAGGGCGTGATACATCGTGGCATGCAGATTCTCGACTGGAACGGGATTTTCGATGGTAGTGCAGGGGCGCTCCTCGGCTGTCTTGCCATAGACGAATCCCTTTTTGATGCCGCCGCCAAACAGCAGCACGGAACCGGCCGCAGTGAAGTGCCGGTGCATGCCGTAGTGGACCGGCAGGGTGATCACATCCGGCGTGTTGGACTGGTCGCGAACCTCCTTGCCGACCTTGCCTTCGGTGATGGCGTCGCGCCCGAACTCGCTGGCGAGAACCACCAGCGTCCGATTCAGCAATCCGCGCTCCTCCAGGTCGAGAACGAGCTGCGCCACCGGGCCGTCAATCGTCTTTTTCATCATGACAGCCCGTTCGTGGCCGTCCAGGTGCGAATCCCAGTAGCGGAAGGGAATGTACTCCGTGGTGACCTCGACATAGCGCGCGCCGGCCTCCACGAGGCGCCGGGCGAGCAGGCATCCCTGGCCGAAGCGGCCGGTGTTATAAGTGTCGAAGCTTTTCGGCGGCTCGAGTGAGAGGTCGAATGCTTTCGCGGAAGGCGAGGTGAGGAGGCGGTCAGCAGCATCCATCGACCGCAGCAGAGACTCCCGCTGATGATCGCCCGCAAACTGGTAAACCGGCTCTTTGGCCAGCAGGCTTTCATAGAGCTTGCGGCGGCTCTTGAAGCGCGCATCGCCCAAATCGGCAGGAGGACGGACCGCCGAGGCGGCGTCCTGCGGATCGGTAATCAGAAACGGGCCGTATTCGGTGCCCAGGAACCCCGCGGTGTGGAACGCTTTGACGGAGGCGCTCTCGCCGCCGATCTCGAGGTTTTGGCCGATGGCGATGAAGGGAGGCACGGTCGGATTTCGCGGACCGAGCGTTTTGGCGATCACCGCGCCGATGTGCGGAACCGCCATCGATTGCGGAGGAACGTAGCCGGTATGCCAATGGAACTGGTGCCGGGAGTGGAGGATGAAGCCGAGGTCGGCTCCTTGAAAGGTACGGATCAAAGCGCCGCGATCCATCACCTTCGCGATTCGTTCGAGCCCTTGCGAGATCTTGATGTTATCGGCGGCGGTGTCGATCGGCGGGAAAGTGCTCAGCACGCGCTCGGTACGGACTCCGGGTTCAAACGGCGTGTAGCGCTTGGGGTCGAACGTCTCGGTCTGCGCCATGCCTCCCGCCATCCAGAGAACGATGACGGAATCCGCGGTGGCAGCAGGCGCGGCGGCACGGACTAACCGCGGCTCAACGCCCACGAGCGCGGCGAGCGTGCCCGCGGCCGTCACGCCCATTCCCATAAAGCTGCGACGCGAGATGCCGGCGCTGATCCGGCGCTCTTCCGCGGTCAGCTTCTGATTTTGGATCGATTCGTTTTGCTCGCTCATCTTTGGCCCTTCGAAATCTCTAGCGAATGAATTGAAATTCGGGCGTCATCAGGATCGCCCAAAGCAAGTCGGCGAGCCCATCGGCGGACGGCCGTCCTGGGTGGGATGGGTCCTGCAGCGCGGCGGCAGCGATCTTTCGCTCCGCAGCCGATGGGGCGCGCCCGAGAGCGTACCAATAGACGCGGTCGATGGTCTCCGGAATGGTCGCCAAGACCGGCCCGGGCGGCAGCGGCGTTTCGGGATTGGGCGGCACCAGTCGGTCCATGCTCGGCTGCTGATCGAACACGAAGAACCTCGCGGTCACGATCTCGCCCTGGATTAACGGAACACTCTCCAGCGCCGGTTCGCCGCGGAAGCGGGTAAAGCCCTTGCCGGCGATGTCGTAAACCAGCACCGAGGGAAATTTCACGCGCAGGGCGTCTGTGACCGGTGCGGGAGCGCCGATGGGAATGACCGGACTGTCGTCCTGCCGCAGACCGCGCGATTCCGCGGGAGTGAGTGCGCTGAGGGGGGTGGTTCCCGCGGGGCCGGCAAGCGATGCGGCCATCCATAACGGCGCCGCTTTATCCGGTGCCGTCGAGAGAGCATCCTCCACGATGAGATAGAGCTTCGTGGATTTGGAGATGTCGATGTCGAAGGGAACGGGCGGACCGCCGGTGCGGCCGCTCGAGACCTGCCGGCTGAACAGGCTCTTCGGCTCGGCGGGCAGTTCGCCGAGCATGCGGCGCGCGCCCCGCCACAGCCAGTGATTGAGCGTCTCGCCATTTACCAGCTCGAGCGATTGAAGCATGGTGGCTTGGGTATCGCGCGTGGAATAGACCTGGTCGCGGATCGGCCGGCCCATCGCCCTGGTCAGGTTGCTTCCCGCGATGCGCCACTCGCGCGCATAATATCCCGCGGGGATGGGCGGAGGGGGCGCGGCCGGCTGCGCACCTTGGCCCCCGCGAGCCGCGGCGGCAGGTTGTGCGGCGGCAGCACCCGCACGCGCTACCGGATTCCGCCCGGCGCCATCCACGGGCGCGCCCGAGATGATGGCCAGGCCGCCGCTGGAGGCTGGCGCCCCTCCTACTACGGCGCTCCGGATGGCGGACGGGGCCACATGCCAATCCCCGGTGATGGATGCCACGGCGTCTGCAAATTGTTCCGCGCTGATGCGGCGCGCTTCGGGCCCGCGAAACACGAACTGCTTGGGCGGATCGCCCACAAGCGCGACCGAGGCAAGCTGGTACGTTCGGGAACTGACGATGCCGGCGATCAGATGCTTCAAGTCGTAGCCGTTCGCCGCGAAGTCGCCGGCGAGCCAGTCCAGGAGCTCGGGATCCCAGGGCTCGCCGTCCATCTCGTCCACGTTCTCCACGATGCCGCGTCCGAGAAGCTTCTCCCAGATGCGATTCACCAATGTACGGGGGACCCTGCCGTTGCGGGAGTCCGTGAAGATCGCCGCCGCAACCGCTCTCCGATCGGCGACGCTTTCGGACGGCAGCGTTCGATTCAATTGCGGATACAGGAATGACGCGGATACGTACTGGTTCTGGGGGGCGTCGCAGCGATAGAGCTGCAGTTTCTCCTCGCTCGAGAAGTAAGTAGCGAGCCCGTACGCGTCCTTGAGCTTCCAGCGGCTGATAAAGCTGTCGTGGCAGGAGTTGCACTTCAGATTGATGCCCAGGAAGATTTGCGCGGTGTTTTGCGCCGCCTGAATTGCGGGTGTCTGGGCGGCGCTGACGGTGCCCCGCCAATTGACGCCTATAAGAAATCCGTCCGGGTCGCCGGGCATCGTCGGGTTGAGCAACTGAGTAATCCAACGGTCAAATGGCTCGTTGGTCTTGAGCGCATTCCACAACCACGGCGTGATGGTCTTGCGGTTGGCCGTTTCGGAGTAATAGGCCACGCCTTCGTCGTTGCGCAGGAGGTCGTTCCAATAGGAGATCCAGTTTTCGGCGTATCGGGCATCGTCCGCCAGCAAGGTTTGCACTAATCGGCTTCGCTTATCGGGCCGCTTGTCGGCCAGGAAGTCGCGGAGTTGATCCGGGGCCGGGAGCAGCCCCCAGATGTCGAGATACGCGCGGCGTGCGAATTCGGCGTCACGAACGAGCACGGGCCGGATTACGCCGTGCTTCGCGAGATAGTCGGCGGTAAAGCGGTCGATTGGGCCGGTCCACTCTTTCCACGGAGAGCGAGGGACGGGCGGGTTGGTGAGTTCGAGAGGCGCCTCCCACTTTGCCTTGGCTGGCGCCGACGCGGGCGTCGCACGGGCGCCCTGATCGATCCAGGTACGGATGGTCGCGATCTCCGCGTCGCTCAAAGGGTCGAGACCGAGCGGCATGCGAGGCTGCGACGATCCGGTGATCCGTTCGATCAGCAGGCTGTCAGGAGCGTGTCCGGGCTTGACGCCGGGGCCGGAACGGCCTCCGTTGAGGATGTCGTCGTACGCCGCCAGGGAGAGCCCACCCGATCGCTTCTCGGGACCGTGACAAATCAGACAGCGGGCCGCGAAGATCGGGTGGACATCCTGATCGTAGTCGATCATGGGGGATTGTGCGAGCAAGGACGAACTGGAGATATAGAGGCCTCCCAGGGCAACGCCCGCGGCAAAGCACTTTCGACTGCGCCGGGTCACGAAATGCAGTCTATTGCGACTGCGGGCACGGCGTCAAGATTCGACGTGGCGCGGCAGCCTCGAATACCCTTCGCCGCCAGCGACACTGTGCACGCCCGACAAGCCTCCCGATGAGTCGGGACGCGGCAGGCAGGATTGCCGGGCAGGATTGCCTGCGACACATGAACTATAGTAAAAAGGCCGAATCGAACTTGGGAGGGGAGACCATGCAGCGATGGATAACGATTGCGATTATTGCGTTGGCTGCCGCGCTCGCAGCCCAGCAGCCGCCCGCGCAGCAACCGCCCGCCAGGCAACCGCAAGGCGGACGAGGAGGCCGGGGCGGGCCGCCCATCCAGCCGAAACCGGAAGAACTGGCGCAGATCAAAAGCAAAGCCGAACAGATCGAGACAATCGTCACCCAGCTCAAGTCCAAGAACGTGAGCAAGGACTTGGTCGGCGATGTCGAAGTGTACGCCAAAGCCGGGCGCATGCTGCTCGAATTTCCGGAACTGTTCGGCACGCAGAACGCCATCGATCATTCCATGACCGTTCTCGATCAGGGCCTCGAACGCGCGCACCAATTGCAGGAGGGCCAGTCACCGTGGAACAGCGGTAAGAAGCAGATCCACGCGTACTATTCGGCCATCGACGGATCGGTGCAGCCGTATGCCATCACGCTGCCCGAACAGTACGATCCCAAGCGGCCCACGCGGCTATACGTGTGGATGCACGGGCGGCAGAACAACACCACGGAATCGGAGTTCATCTTCAGCCAGCGGACTTTCCGGCCGGGCAATCCGCCGGTGGCCGACCAGGGGCAGATCCAGCTCGACTGCTTCGGTCGCCTGAACGGTGCGGGCTGGCACTGGGCGGGCGAGGCCGACGTCTTCGAGGCCATTGCTGCGGTGAAGCAGCGCTTCGCGATCGATGACAAGCGTATCCTGCTGCGCGGCTTCTCCATGGGCGGAGAGGGCGCGTGGAACGTCGCGCTGCACTACCCGGATCGTTTCGCCGCCGCTGAGATCGGGGCCGGCACCTGGTCGCGGCGCTCGCAAACGCAGGGGCTCGAGCCCTATCAGTACTCCGCGCTGCGAATCTGGGAAAACATGGAGGAGTGGGCGCTCAACGCATTCAATCTGCCGCTTGCGGGGCACGATGGCGACAACGACAACCAGATTGCCTCGCTGCCGGGGCCGCCGCCCGGTGTGCCGAGCCGCGGGCAACTGGAGTCGTCGCTGCGGGCCCGCGCGCAACTCGAGAAGGAAGGGTTTCCGGCCGAAGGCGACCCCGACTTTCTACGCATGAAAGGCACTCCCGACATCTTCCTGATCTCGCAGAATACCGGCCATGGCACCAGCCCGCTGGTGCGCCAGCGGCTGGATGCGTTCCTGAAGGAGTGGGGTGACAAGGGGCAGACCTCGCCCGACCACATCCGCTTCGTGACGTACACCACGCGCTACAACCGCGACTATTGGGTATCGGTAGATGGGCTCGAGAAGCACTACGAGCGCGCCGATGTGGATGCACAGCGCGGCAGCGGCGGTGCAACCTACGAGGTCAAGACCCACAACGTGTCGCGCCTCGTGCTGCGCGAGACGGAGCACGCGAAGGACATCAAGATCGACGGGCAGGACCTCAAGGTGAAGGCCGGGCCCCAGATCGCGCTGGAAAGGACCGCCGGCGCCTGGAAGATGGAGAAGAGCGCGCGGCAAGCCGGTCTGCACAAGACGCATGCCTTGCAGGGGCCGATCGACGACGCGTTTCTCGATCCGTTCCTCCTGGTCCGCCCTACGGGCATGCCCTGGTCGGACGCCGTGAACCAGCAGGCACTGCGCACCCTGGCGCGCTTCGACCGCCTGTGGGCCAAATACTTCCGCGGCCACCCGCACGTGAAGGACGATCGCGATGTGACGGAGGCGGATCTGGCGAAGTATCACGTGATCCTTTTCGGAGACCCGGGCAGCAACAAGCTGATTGCGCGGGTGGCCGCGAAACTGCCGGTCCGGTGGACCAAAGAGACGGTGTCGCTGGGAAGCCAGAACTTTGCCGCGGCGGAGAACTTCCCCGCCATGATTTATCCCAATCCGCTCAATCCGTCAAAATACGTCGTGATCAATTCCGGACTCACTATTACGGACCGCGAGTACAACGGAGATTACGGCATGCCCCAATGGGGCGATTTCGCGATCGTCAAAGTCAAGGATGGAGCCGACGTTCCCGACCTGGTGACGGCGGGTCTGTTTGACGAAAGCTGGGCACTCCCCAAATACGATGCAAGCACTGAATCCGGAGCTCATCGAGCAAATTGAAGAGTACATCCAGGAATTGTACACACCCGCGGACCCGGTACTCAGCGCGAATCTGGACGATGCCGCGGCCGCTGGTCTGCCGGCGATCCAGGTGTCGGCCAACCAGGGACGCCTGATCTACCTGCTGGCGAAGATTGCGCGGGCCAGGCGCGTGCTGGAGATCGGCACTCTTGCCGGATACAGCACCACGTGGCTCGCCCGCGCCTTGCCGCCGGACGGAATGTTGATCACGCTGGAGGGCGATGCGCGCCACGCGGAGGTAGCGCGCCGGAATCTCGATCGAGCAGGCCTCCCCGTCCGGGTAGAGATTCGGGTCGGCCGGGCGGCCGGTTTGTTACGCGAGTTGATCCGCGCCCGGACCGATGCGTTCGACCTCATCTTCATCGACGCCGACAAGGCGAGCTACGCGGAGTACCTGGACTGCTCGATCGAGCTCTCGCATTCCGGAACGCTGATCCTGGCCGACAATGTCATCCGCCACGGGGCGGTGCTCGAGGACCGGCCGGCAGACGCGAACGACCGCGGCGCCAAGGCGTACAACGAGGTGATTGCACGACACCCGCGACTCGAGTCGCTGGTGGTGCCGATCATCCGGGATCGGATCGACGGAATGGCGATCTCGATGGTGCGCTGACGACATCATCCCGGCGGTCAAAAGGTTTCGGAGTTATAGAACTCGCCGAACAGCTCGGCTTCGGATGGCCGGTCTTCCGGAATCGGACGGCTGACCCAGGTCACCTGCAGGTAATGTTTCAACGCGATGTTTTCGTTGGTGATGTTCCCGCCCCAGATGCCGCAGCCCATGCTGGAGGTCATCGGCATGCCGTTGTTGAACGCGCCGGCATTCGCTTTCGACTGCGGCTGCCGCACCATCATCCGGCTCACCGGCGCCGCCAGCGCCAGTTGATGAATGTGGTCGTCATCGAACGAGTAAATGCCGCAAGAGTGTCCTTTGCCGCCCACTTCGTAGATCTGCTTGACCATCTCGAGCGCATTCCGGAATCCGTGGTAGCGGAAGATTGCCAGCACCGGCGAGAGTTTTTCGCTGGAAAACAGGTACTCCTTGCCGATGCGCGACTCTTCCACGATGATGAACTTCTTGCCGTCGGGAATGCGGAAGCCTGCTGCTTCCGCGATCTTCTGCGCGGGCCGCGCAATCGTGTTGGTGGTGCGGTGTCCCTCGTCATCCCACATGGCGGCTTGCAGTTTCTGTTTTTCCGTCTCAGCCGCCAGGTAGCCGCCTTCGCGCTGGAGTTGCTCCAGGAAGCGGTCGTAAATCGTGTCGTCCACCAGAAGGTTCCCGTCCGCCGAGCAGCCGGATCCGTTGTCCGAAGTCTTGCTGAGG
>DATJWB010000103.1:0-2831 GCA_035501495.1 Bryobacteraceae bacterium
GCCGCGAAGGAGTAAGGTACGCTCCATCGGGGGAGCGGTGCGGATATCAGGGAAGGGGTCTCGGTCATCAAGAGGGAATCAAACTACGTGGACCGGCCTCCTCTTTCGATTCCACACTAGCGTGGCGCCTGTTCCGACTTAACTTACGCCACCCATCAAGTCATAGGAGATAAACCAAATAAATATTTCAACTCCGAGTGATCGGGCGCTGCGAGCCGTACCATTCCATGGTCAAGCGCATGCCCTCTTCGAAACTGAATCGTGGAGCGTGCCCCAGGTCCCGCACGGCCAGGGTAGTGTCCGCCTGTGAATCGCGGACGTCGCCGGGGCGCGGCAGTCCGTAGATCGCCTGGATCTTGACACCCGCCAGTTTCTGCGTGAGAACCCAAGCCTGATTCAGCGTGATCCGTCCTCCGTTACCGGCGTTGTAGATGCGGCCGGAGACGTTCGTCGCGCGGGCCGCCTTCAGATTCAGCTCCGCGACGTCGTCCACGTACGTGAAATCGCGCGACTGCTCGCCGTCGCCAAAGATGGTCGGCTGGCTGCCTTCGAGAACGCACTTCATGAAGATCGACAGGACGCCGGAGTAGGGGCTGGAGGGATCCTGCCGCGGGCCGTATACGTTGAAGTACCGGAGCGAGACCGTTTCGAGCCCGTACACCTCGCTGAAGATGTTGCAGTAGTATTCGCCCATCAGCTTTTGCAGCGCATACGGAGATTTGGGCCGCGGCGCCATGTTCTCCACCTTGGGCAGCACGTCGGTGTCGCCGTAGGCCGAGCTGGAGGCGGCGTAAACCACCCGCCCGGCACGGCCCTCGTGCGCGGCGCGGAGCACGTTGAACGTGCCGTTGGCGTTCACTTCGTGCGAAGGTATGGGGTCGTCGATGGACCGGGGCACGCTCGGAATGGCAGCTTCATGAAACACCACCGAGGCGCCGCGGATGATGGGCGCGATCTCCTCGTAATTCCGCACATCGGCGCTCTGGAAGTCGATTCTTCCGCGCACCTCGTCGAGATTGCACTCCTTGCCGGTGAGCAGGTTGTCGATCACGACAACCCGTTCCGCGCCTTCGGCAAGAAGGCGGCGCACGATCGCGGAGCCGATGAACCCGGCTCCTCCTGTGACGACGTAATGGCTCATAACGTGAGTTGGTGAATGCAGCTTTCCAGGTGTGCCAGGCTTTCCCGCGCCAGAGTCTCGGGGCCGGGCGTGAAATCGAAGGCTTCGAGCGAGATCCAGCCGTGATATCCGCGGCGCGCCAGCGCCTCCAGTACGGGCGCAAAGTCGTAGCCGCCTGTGCCGCAATGACGCCCGTCGAGCTCGTTGACGTGGACATGCCGGATGTAGTCGAAGTAGCGGTCCACCAGCGCCGCGTGTGGCTCGCGCTCGTCGATTGCATTGTGGACATCGAACATGGTGCGTACCGCCGGGCTGTCAATCTGGCGAACGATCCCGACCGCTTCGGCCAGGGTCAGAACCACGTCGGCCTGATTGGCGGGCAAGGCCTCCACCAGAATGGTGACGCCCCGTCCCGCGGCGTGCGGTGCGACTCCGGCCAGGCCGGCGACGAAATTCCGCGTGGCCTCCGCCCGCGAAAGCCCGCCGGTAGTCGAGCGTTGTTTGGGCGAGCCGAAGACCATCACGCCAGCGGGGCCGAGATCGGCGCAAAGGTCGATCAGGTCGCGGATGTGGTCCCAGCTCCGGCGGCGCAATTCAGGGTCTGGCCCGCTGACGTGCAAGCCTTTTGGGCTGACCATCAGCCAGTGCAGGCCGGCGAACGCCAGTCCCTCGCCATTCATGATTTCGCAGTACTCGGCGCGCTTGGTGGCGGAAACATCGGATGGCCGCTCAGCCATCGTGAAAGGAGCGATCTCGATGCCGGTGTATCCGATCCGGCGGATGGCGCGGCAGGCATCCGCAAATGGCCACTTTTCGAAGGCTTCGTTGCAGAGGGCGTGGCGAAAAGTCATGAACTCTTAGTGTACAGAACAGTCCCGCCAATGTTGCACACCACAATAAAGAGGTGTTAAATTCCTTTATGGGAGCACCGCTCCCGCCAAGAAAGGGAACCGAGTCGTTCAGGAGATATCCATGTTGAAAAAAGTCGTCTTGTCATTAGCCATTCTTAGTTTTGCCGCCAACGCCGCTACCTACAAGGTCACGCTCTCGCAATCCGCCGTGGTGAAAGGGCAGGAACTGAAGCCCGGCGAGTACAAGCTGAATCTCGAAGATACCAAGGTCACCATCGTCAACGGCAAGCAGTCCGTGGAGGTTCCGGTGAAAGTGGAGTCCGTCGAGCAGAAGTTCGACAGCACGTCGGTGCGGTACGTCGGGACGGAGAAGCCGAAGATTACGGAGATCCGTATTGGCGGTACCAAAACCAAGATTGTTTTCAACGATTGACGCTTCATCGGGGCGGATGGCTGATAGCGGCCGTCCGCCTGCCACCCGCCAAGGCAGTTCGTTTGACCCGCACGGTTAGTTCGAGCGGACTAAACGGTTTGATCAGGTAGTCGTCGGCACCCGAATCGAACCCGCGCAAAACCCCTCCCTGCTGGCGCGCGCCGGTGAGCAGCAACACTCCCAGGGGCGAGCGATCCATCCGCAGCGCCTCCACCACGTCATACCCGTTCAACCCGGGCATTTCCACGTCGAGCACCGCTACCATCGGGCTGCGGTCGCGCGCCACGGAAAGCGCCGCCAGGCCGTCGGCGGCCTCGAGGCACTGCATGCCCTCGCTTGCCAGGGCCAGGCGCAGCGTCTCCCGAACGTCGGAATCGTCATCGGCGATAAGCACCTCGATGGGTCCGCCGTGGCCCACAATCCCGGA
>DATJWB010000104.1:0-14507 GCA_035501495.1 Bryobacteraceae bacterium
AACACCGGCGCAGTACCCCAGGCATCCCGGAACTCCGGCTTGCCGGCGTCGATCATCTTCGCCGCCAAACCGGGGAGTTCATGTTTGCCCAACTTGCCGGCGGCAGCGCGGTTGAGCACTTCCGCCATCTGGCGCACCTGCATGACGAAGCTCGTCCGGTAGCGGTTCTGATACTCGCCGTACTTCGCCATGGACACGCTCTTCCCGAACTGCGTCTCGAATTTGTTGGCGTTCACGATTTCCGTGGCTGCGAACAAGGCGCGGGCACCTCGATCGCGCCGCGCGGCCAGAGCCGCATCGCCTGTGTCCACCACCTCGGTCATCCCAAGGGAATGGATTTCGTACCTGGGCTTCATGACTTCCTGTTCCAGGTAGAAGAACACCTTGGCGAAGCCAGGCTGCTTCTCCGCCAGGGCGAAGACTGCCTCGTCCACCACCTGCAGCCCTAGCGCCGCACGAACGCCCTCGCCCCGGGAATTGGTGACGCGGAAGCGGACGCGCGCATCGTCGCCCGGCTTGTAGGCCGCGGCATCGGCCGTCGCTTCGATCTTCAGCTCGTCGGCGGGCTGCACGAACACCAGCCGGTGGTCCGACACCGGCCGCGCGCCGCGGTCGAAGATGTAGGCGCTGAAGTCCACCGTACCCGCCAGTTCCGGAGTGGCGGTAAGGGACAATTCGGCTTGCCCGTTCACCAGGTCCACGTCGCGGGTGAGCATGGTCTGGCCCTGACGCACCACGTCCACATACACCGTCCCCTGCTTCTTCGTGGAGTAGAGCTTCAGCGGAATGCGGTCGCCCGCGCGATAGACGGCGCGCTCCGTGCGCAGCAGGATCTGGTCCGCGCCCGCGCGGATGTTGAGCGGAACGGACGTAACAGCCTGATTCCCCTCGCGATCGGTGGCCTCAATCTGGAGAGTGCCGGTCGAGAGCGTTGGTACGAAACTCACGACGGCGACGCCGCCTGCATCGGTAGCCGATTTCTGATCGAGAGTGCCCGCGCGCACACGGACTTCAGAAGGCGCGGGCTTCCCATCGGGGTACGACGTGAGGACGAATACCTGGTTCTCGATATCGGGAACCAGGGTGCCGCCCTCCGGCACCGCCGTAATGAGCAGCGGCGACAGGCTGACGGTGATCGGCTCGCCGCGAGTTTCGCTGTGCGCCGCGGAGTCCTTCACGGTCGCCTCGATCCAAACGCGCGCGGCGCCCTGCGTGAGCGGACGGCCGGCGAAATAGTCCGGCAGTTTCAGGTCGAACCGATACGCGCCATGGTCGTCCGTTTTGCCCGAGACGCTGCCGGCATCGAACATCGAGACATCCATGCCGGTGCCTTTGACGGTTACCTCGCCGCCATCCACGGGCTTGCCGAAGAAGTAGTTCGCGCGGACCGTCCCTGTGACATGATCGCCGGGGCGATAGCCGTGGCGCCCGGCCCCAGTCGTTTCCAGCGCGACTTTGAATTTCGGCAGCACATACCGCTCTACGTTCAAGGCGATTTCCGCAGTGTTCGTGTCACCCATGCGGGCGCGCACGTGGTAGGTCCCGAGGTTGACTTCGTCGGCGAGAGTGAACTCCCCCGAGGCAACTCCAAACGCGTCGGTCCGGGTGGCCTTCTTGAAGACCTTGTTGCCGCGCCCGTCTTCCACTTCGAACGTCAGATCGCGGCTCGCAGTGGCTTCATGATTCGCGCGGTCGAGAGCCAGGGCGCGTACGTGGATCGTCTGCCCCGGTTGGTAAACAGGCTTCTCGGTGGTGAGGAGGATAGAGGCTTTGTCTTCCAGGCGTACCTGCTGCGTGAAATTCGCCGTCCCGATGGGCGTGTCCACGATATATCGCAGCGGGAAGCGGCCCACCGTCCCGGCAGGAAACCGGAACTGCGCCTCGGTGGTGCCCCTCCCGTTCATCTGCACCGCAAAGAGGACGCGCGGCTTCCCGTTTTCGTGAAGTTCGACGCGCAGCAAGCTTGTCCCGGCAATCGCATGATTGTTCGAATCCTCGACAATCACTCGCACCGCCGCGAGTCCGCCGGCCAGGTAAGATTGCTGGCCAAGGATATGAATCACCGGCCGGAGAAGGACTTGCGAAATCGATTCGGTCCCTTCGATCGCGGCGCCCTTCTCGTCACTGTAGTCGAAGCGGTAGCGCAGGCGATGCCACACCAGGTCCTCGTCACTCAGAGGCTCCGACAGCTTGAGGTCCTCCTGCCACCATCCGGGCCCACTGTTGGCGCCCACCATCTGTTCCAAATGACCTACACTCCGGTTCTCGGGATTCAGCACATCGACAGTCAGTCGTCCCGGTCCGCCCCGATCGGCGCGGTACGGGATGGTCACGCGCAGCGTGCCGTGCGAGTAGGTCGCAGCGAGAGACTCGCGGTTGAAGTTTGTGGCATCGGGAGAAGATTGCAGGACCAGAGCTGCGGCAAACAACAACCCTGCCGCCATCAGGGAGAAGTTTCTCATGACTTCGAACTCCTTGGAGCATTGGACCGCGCAAGCATTGCAGAAGTTCCGCGGTCACTGAGGAATTGCGCCAACCCGCAAATCCTTTCACGCACCATTCGCAAATCGCATACCAGACGTGGCGCGGACACTCGTGTCTGCAGCGCCGAGACCCATCTCGGCCCTTTTGGAGCGGGCCGCAAGAGCGTCGAGACGAGTCTCGACGCGGCAGGCAGGAGTGCCTGCGCCACATCGAGGGTATACTCGTTTGTGTGGCGGCGCCTTCACCGGTGTGCCGGAAGACCTCAAAAAGCGATTGAAATACCCATGCGAACCTCCAAGATTTTCCTTACCGGTTTGCTCTTTGCCTCTCTCGCGTTCTCGCAAGATGCCGACCCTGGCCGCGTGGTGTTCGAAAAGACGTGCGCGCGCTGCCACGGGGCGGACGGCAACGGAGGCGAGCTCGGGCCCGCCATCGTGCGCCGCCTCGCGCAACGCGACGATCAGCAGTTAGCGGCCCTGGTCCGCGAAGGACTGCCCGGCACCGCCATGCCGCCCAGCCACGTCAACGATGCCGAAATGCCGCAACTTACGCGCTTCCTGCGGACGCTGCAGCGCCGTCCGGGCCGTCCCCTGGTGCGGATGAAGGTGCAGACCACCGGCGGCAAGACGCTCGAGGGGATGGTGCTGAATCAGGGCTTTGACGACCTGCAATTACGCACCGACGACCAGCACATCCACCTGCTGCGACGGGCGGGCGAACGCTACCGCGAGGTCACTTCCGACACGGACTGGCCGGGTTACAACGGCGACCCGGGCGGCAACCGCTACACCACGCTCTCGCAGATCACCAAGACCAACGTGGCGCACCTCGGGCCCAAGTGGGTTTTCACGCTGCCCAACACGGCGCGGCTTCAGGTTACGCCGATTGTTGCCGGAGGCATCATGTATGTCACCAGCGCCAACGAATGCTACGCGCTCGACGCCGGGAGCGGCCGTCAGATCTGGCATTATCAGCGCGCTCACACGCGTGGACTCCCCGGAGATGCGGCAGGCGGCACGAATCGCGGCGCGGCGCTCGCCGGCGACCGCGTCTTTCTCGAGACCGACGACGCCCACGTGATCGCGCTGAATCGCTTCACGGGCGATTTACTTTGGGACAGCGAGATTGCGGACTGGCACCTCAACTATTTCGCTACGTCCGCGCCATTGGTGGTGGGCTCGCTGGTAGTAGCCGGAGTTGGCGGCGGCGAGCATGGGTCGCGCGGATTCGTCGCGGCGTTCGATCAGTCCACCGGAAAAGAATCGTGGCGATTCTGGACGGTGCCTCTTCCCGGTGAGAAGGGCGCCGAGACGTGGGCAGGTGGCGGAATCGCGCACCCGGGCGGCCCCACCTGGTTCACCGGCACCTACGACTCCGAAACCGACACGGTCTTCTGGCCGACCGGTAATCCCAGCGCCGAATACTACGGCGACGACCGCCAGGGCGACAACCTCTACTCCGACTGCATCCTGGCGCTCGATGCCAAAACCGGAAAGCTGAAATGGCATTACCAGTCAACGCCGCATGACTTGTGGGACTGGGACGCCACCGAAACTCCGGTGGTCCTCGACGCGCAGTGGCAGGGCCAGCCGCGCAAGCTGCTGGTGCAAGCGAATCGCAACGGATTTTTCTACGTCTTCGACCGCACGGATGGAAAACTGCTGTTGGCCAAGCCGTTCGTCCGCAATTTGACCTGGGCGAGCGGGGTGGGCGCCGACGGACGTCCCATCAAGCTGCCCAACCAGGAGCCGACCGCCGCCGGCACGAAGGTGTGTCCTTCGCAGGATGGCGCGACCAACTGGTTCTCACCTTCCTACAATCCCGCCACCGGCCTTTACTACGTGCAGACCTTCGAAAAGTGCAGCGTCTACACCAGGCGCGAGCCCGGCACATGGGAAGCGGGCAAGGCGTACCTGGGCGGCTCGCAGCGTACCTCGCCAGGTGACGAGCCGCCGGCCCGCATTCTCAAGGCGATCGATGTGCGCACCGGTAAGATCGCGTGGGAACTGCCGCAGCCCGGCCCGGCGGAATCGTGGGGCGGCACGCTTTCGACGGCCACGGGCCTGGTGATCTTCGGAGAAGAAGGCGGCGCGCTGATGGCGGTGGACGCGGTCAACGGAAAGCCGCTATGGAGCTTTCAGACTAATCAGGTGTGGAAAGCTTCGCCGATGACGTATCAGTTCGACAAGAAGCAGTACATCGCGGTGGCCGCGGGATCGAACATCATCGCGTTCGGGATTCTGGAGTAGGCAGTTTCGAAACAGGTGGCGCCAAGAAGTGCCGGCCTGGGTGCCTGTGCGGCAGCGTCGAAAACCACTTCGCCGCCACTGGCACTGTACACGCCCGACAACCGTCCCGATGAGTGGACGCGGCAGGCAGGAGTGCCTGCGCACAGGCATCCTTCGCACTACCAGGAATCCTCTCCCGCGAGCAGCGCCACCGGGAATTGATCGAATACCATCGCCAGCGGCAGAACCCGTTTTCCGCTTCGGGCTTCGACCTCAACCGTCTCGCGCGTGAACACGTTTCGATACCGGGTCCTGGGCAATTCCTTGCGCAACACCAGAACCGAATCTCTCCAAATCTCCTCGCCGAGGGGCGGCCTTGCCCGCGCGCCCAAGCTAATGAAATGCCGCCCCACCACCACAATCGCGCAACTGCGATCCAGTGCGCGCGCGAAGCCCACCACGTGCCGCTGCCGATCGCCGGCACAGCGAAGCGGCAGGTAGTGGCCCTCCGAGAACAGCTTGTGGCGCGACTTGCGAAATCCGAGAGCCCGGCTGGTGACATAGAGCTTGAGGGCATCGCCGGACGGACTCCTCATCAACTGCTGGATCAGCGCACCGTGATCGCGCCTTTCCAGTTCCGCCAATTCCCGTAGCAGCCGCACGCGCCGCACGAAGTCCACCGGGCGCCGATTGTCGGGATCGACCAGGCTTAGGTTCCACGCCTCGCTCCCCTGATAAAAATCCGGCACGCCCGGCGATCCGATCTTCAGCATTGTCTGGGAAAGCGAGTTCCAAATCCCCGCCGCGAAAAGCGTCTTGACGAATTCGCGAAACTCGCACAGGAACCGATTGCTTTCCACGGGTTCGAGCACCGCTTGAACGAACCCGTCAACCGCACGTTCGTAGGGGACGTTCGGATTGACCCAGCTTGTGTGGAGCTTGGCTTCACGCAACGATTTCCGAATGTGCGCCTGCATCCGGCGGCGAAGCTCGTCATATTCCGGCGGCGTGGGCTCGACCATCGGCCAGACTCCCGCCAAGTCCTGATAAAAGAGGTATTCCTCCGCGGCGCTCGGCGCACAGCCGCCCTCGGACTCAGTCTTATGCTTCGCATTGAGACCCCGCCAACGGCGAATCGCCCGATCCCATTCGGCGGGGATTTCCGACAATACATTCAGGCGCGCCCGCACGTCTTCACTGCGTTTCGAATCGTGTGTCGAAGTCGAAGTCATCGTGTGGGGCCACGACGCGGCGTGCCGCAGATTGAGGTCGTGGAATTCCGAGGTGGCCACACCGAATTGCCGGAAACGGGCGCCGACTTCGTTCAGTGAGGCCAGCGGCGTGTACCGGAAGAACGCGGTGTCCTCCAGACCCTTGGCCATCAGCGGCCCGGTGAACTGTTGGAACGACAGAACAAATCGGCGCCTCTCCAAGCGCTGGGCCGCGTCAATCCCGGCGGGATCTTCCAGCAGCAAGAGGCTCTCGAGAAAATCAAAAATCGATTCACTGGTGGAGGGATTCCGCCGCTTCGCCAGAATCACAGCCAGCCGGATGTATCGCTCATCCTCGCGGTCGGCACTGATCGCTTCCTCCTGAGTGTAGGTCCGGTAGATCGGAAAGCACGCGATGGTCTCGCGCAGTACGTGACGGAGACTCGACCGCGTGAAATCCCGTGAGTAACGGTGTCGCGCGGAAATAGCATCCAGTTTGTTCGTGAGGAGATTGAGTTCGCTGGCGAGCGACGTTTGCAGGATGAGCTTCTTGCATCCGTAAACCAAATCCGTGCCTGAATTGGAATCGCCTGTAAAGGACTCGTAGAGGTGTTGAAACGCCCGATGTCCCCTCCGGTCCACGAACAGGCCGTTCACCACTCCCAGGAAGTCATAGCCGGTGGTGCCTTCGATGTCCCAGTCGCGGCGCAAAGCCTCGTCACCAGCCAGGATTTTCTCGCTGACAATGTAAAATGGCCGCGACGCACCGGCCGCCGACGTGCTCCGATCGCGCAGGGCCCGGAAATAGGCGGAAGGATCGAGCAGGCCGTCGGGGTGATCCACTCTCAATCCATCGATGGTCCGCTCGCCAATCAACCGGAAAATCAGCGCGTGCACCGCCTGAAAGACTTCGGGATCCTCCACCCGGATCGCCGCCAGGTTGTTCACGTCGAAGAAGCGCCGGTAGTTGATCTCGTCCGATGCCACCCGCCAGTCGCACAAGCGATAGAACTGCCGCGAAAGCAGATCCTCCAGGCGATTAAAACTACTGGGAACCCCGATGGTGCCGTTGATCTCCCTCAGGGAACAGTCGATGGCCCTCCGGGATTCCTCGCTCTCAGCCATCAAGACGGCGAGCCGCTCCTTGAGAATCTCCCTGTCCCCCGAAAGGGATCCCAGGAGCGCCTCGATCTGCCCTGCCTCGTTCCGATCCCCACCGAGGCGATCTTTCAGCCTCTCGATGGCCGGCTGCAATACAAATCGCCACGTGTCGGGTGAGAGCGGCAGGGTGCGATCGTACACGGAGATGCAAAAACGCCCGTCGCGATAGATCACCGTGATCTGCTGATCTTCCAGCACACGCCCGTATTGGTCCCCCAATATCGGACACAGCACCTTATTGGCGAGGTCTGCTTTAGGCGGATGCCAGTCGATATCGAAGTAGCGGGCAAAGCGCGAGCCTGGCCCGTTTTCCAGTACGTCCCACCACCACTCGTTCGTCGGATCTCCGATGGCCATGTGGTTCGGAACCACATCCACGATCACTCCCATGCCAAGCTGGTGCAGGCGCCGGCTGAAAAGGCGGAAGTCATCGATCGTGCCGATTTCCGGGTTCATCCTGCGGGGATTGGTCACATCGTACCCGTGCGGGCTTCCGGGCGTGGCCATCAAAATCGGCGACAGGTAGCAGTCGCCGATTCCCAACTCATATAGGTAGTCGATGAGATCGTTCGCTTGTCTGAGCGTGAAATCACGATTGAGCTGCAGCCTGTAGGTGGAGCTCGGGACATGCGCCGGTTGCCGGGGGGAATCCGGCGCAGCCGTTCTCGAATGTTCACGGTGCGGCCCTTGCACGCCGAATCTGCGTCGCAATTGCCGAGCCAACGTTCGGAACGACCCGGAAGGCGGACCCTGGTGCGCGGCCGCGGCCTTCAGTTTTCGGTGGGTTTTTCGGCGTGATCGACCACCAGGATCTCCACCGGCCCTTTCTGGCGCTCCAGTTTCAATCCCAACTGCTTCTGCAGCGCCTCAAAGATCGAGGGGCCGGAAGTGTCGGGCGGCTCGCCATTGATCAGGCCGTTCTCCGGGAATCCAGGAGGCAGGTCGCGTGTGTAAGCCAGTTCGAAATCGTAGCCTCCCTTCAGCCCGGTCATGTCGACAACCGGCCGGTCCAGGAGCTGCCCCAGCCGCCAGGCAAAATAATCCATGGGAACGAACCGGGCGTGCAGCTTCAGATGCAAAAATTGCGGCTGCTCCTGTTCGATCCATGGGTCACCGGCGCTTTGGGCCTGGTGCGGCTCGAGCTTCGGACCGCCTTTATCCACGGTCATCGCATAGATGGGAAGCTCCTTCGTCTCGCGGTGGAACTTCAATTGGAACCGTTCCGCCAAAAGATCCTGCAGCATCAGATGCAACTCTTCGATAGTGGTGGGCTTTTCCGGCTTGGCCCGCATATCGAAAAGCTCGGTATTCATCCAGTCCGGCCCGCCGGCGATCTGTTCGTTTTTCAGCCGGTAGGCCACAGAAATCAGGAGCCGTAGAGGAACATTGACAGCCTCGTACCGCTCGCCGCCCGGTGTGGGACGAATCCCGCCCCCGCGCCCTCCCGGCTGACTGGGCTTGAGGGACGCCACCTCGAATTTCGGGAGCTTGGGAGCCTGGTTCGACTCCTGCGCACGGGCCGGAACGTAAATCACACCGGCCAAGGTCAGGACAGCAGCGGCGAATCGGGACATAGTCCTCCGGGTAACATTGATTTGACGAATGAGAAGGCGGATCGTTTTTAGCGGTTGTTATTGGTCCGGGCGGAACAACGTGGTTCCGTTTTCCGTATAGTCGTTGTATGCGCCTCACGGCTAATCTGCGTTTTGCCGTCCGGACTCTCGCGAAGTCTCCCAGCTTCGCGCTCATTGCCATTGTGTCGCTCGCCTTGGGCATCGGGGCAAACACGGCGATGTTCAGTTACGTGGATGCGGTACTGCTGCGCCCGCTGCCCGTTCCCGATTCCGGCAGGATTGTCGAAGTCGATTCCACCGCGCCAGACACGCGGCTCGGGCGTTTGTCCTACCCCGACTACGTGGAGTTGCGCGACCGCGCGACGGCGTTCGAGACCCTTGTCTGTTATGACTTCTTTCCCGCCGGGATCGCCGCCCGGGTGAACGAAATCCCGAAGTATGCCCTGAACGCCGGCGTCAGCGGGAATTTTTTCAGCGGCTTGGGGATCCAACCAGTGCTGGGCCGCGGGTTCCGCGCGGATGAGGACATTGTCTCCGGCCGCGATCTGGTGGCGGTGATCAGCTATCACCTGTGGAACCGCGAATTCGCGCGCGACCGTTCGGTGCTGGGACGCAGGATTCGCGTGAACGGCACGGAATTCACCGTCGTTGGCGTCGCGCCCCAGAAGTTCACGGGGCCGGAAGCGTTTGTAAATCCCGATGTGTACATCCCGATGCATGCTTATCCGGCAGTTCCCGGTTCGACAGCCGAATACCTCACCTCGAGGAAAAACCGGCCCGCGGTTTTGCTCGGGCGTCTCAAGCCGGGCATGAGCTTGACCGGTGCTCAATCCGAACTGCGAACCATTGCGCGCGATCTCGCGGCACAATATCCGGATTCGAACCGCGACCGGACCGTCACGGTGCTGGGCTACCTGAGCGCGAGATATGAAAACGACCCTACCGACGCAGCGCTGTCGCTCACCCTGCTGGCGATCACCGGGCTGGTGCTGCTGATTGCGTGCGCCAATGTCGCGAACCTGCTGCTCGGACGAGGAGCGGCCCGCGCCAAGGAAATCTCCATTCGCATGGCGATCGGGGCTTCGCGAGCGGCACTGGTGCGGCAACTCCTGACCGAGAGCTTGTTGTTGGCGGCTTTGGGAGGACTGGCGGGGATCGGCGCCGGTTACCTGGGCGTGATGTTCCTGCAGTCCATTCCGATCCCCTCTGACTTTCCTCTCTCGCTCGGCGTCGAGATGGACTCGCGGTTATTGGCGTTCAGCCTCATGGTTTCGCTGGCGTCGGGCGTGGCGTTTGGTTTGGCGCCCGCGCTGCGCGCAACGCGCCGCGACCTGGCATCGAGCATCAAAGCTGGAGACAGCGGTCCGGCCCGGATTTCGATGCTGCGGGGGCTTTTGACCGGCCGAAACGTGCTGGTGACCGCGCAACTGGCCTTGTCCGCGATCCTCCTGGTGATCTCCGCCGACTGCGTCCGCGGGTTTCAGGCGGCATGGCGCATCGATCCGGGTTTCCGCGTGGATCATACCCTGTTCTTTTCGCTCGACACCGGCATTCAGCGGTACGACGAAGCCAGGACGCGCGACTTCTACCGGAAGCTGACCGGCCGGCTTCGCGAAACGAGCGGCGTGATCCAGGCGTCGATGTCATCCTCGATCCCGTACAGCACCGGACAGAACATGCGCAAATACTTCCCCGTAGGCGGACAGCCGCCGGCAACGGGCGACGCGCCGAATGCCTATATCTACAAGGTTGACGAACAATTCTTTCCGTTGATGGAAACGAAGATCCTTCGCGGGCGCAGTTTCGATTCGCGCGACACGGCAAAATCCCCGCGGGTCGCCGTCATCAACGAGAATCTCGCTCGCAAGCTGTTCGCCAAGGACGATCCGATCGGCCGGCGATTCCGGCTGGATTCTGCAGACGGGCCCGAATTGCAGGTGATTGGCGTGGCGAAGCAGGGGATTTACACCTACTGGGCCGAGCCGGCAATGGACGCTGTATGGACCCCGTTTTCGCAGGAATACACCTCCCAAATGTACTTCGAAGTGCGAACGGCAGGGGATCCCGGATCGTTCACGGCAGCGGTGCGCGAACAGGTTCGAGCGCTCGACCCCGACATGCCCATTTTCCGGGTCAGCACGATGTCCGCATTCTTCCATGATCGCGCCATGCTTGGGCCGCAGCTCATTGCGCAGATCGTGACCGCCACCGGCGTGATGGGACTGTTGATGGCGGTGGTCGGGTTGTACGGGGTGGTCGCTTACGCGGTCAGCCGGCGGACACGCGAAATCGGCATCCGGGTGGCGATCGGCGCAACGCCCGGAGACATCATGCGCATGGTGCTGAATCAGGGCGCGGTTTTCACCGCGGCCGGGCTGGCGGTTGGATTGACGCTGGTGATTCCAATTGCCCGCGGCATCGTCCCGAGTTTTGTGACCGGCACGAACCCGCTGGCCGTGACGGTTTTGGCGGGTGTGTCCGTGATCCTCGCGGCGGCGATGCTGGCAGCCTGCTGGATTCCCGCCCGCCGTGCCGCGAGGGTGGATCCGACACGTGCACTGCGGCAGGAATAGCCTCCGGGCGGGAGTTGCGCCGCGTTACTCCCACTCGATCGTTCCCGGCGGCTTGTGGGTGAGGTCGTAAAAGACTCCGGCGATCCCGTCTACTTGCAAGATCGCCGAACTGATCTGTCCGAGAAGCTCCTGCGGCATCAGCACCGACTGCGCCGTCATGCCGTCCACCGATTCCACGGGACGAAGCACGATCGAATCCGGCGCCTCCGCGGTCCCCAGTGGAATCAGGATAACCGGAAACTGCCAGATGTGCCGGTCATAGTCGGTTTCCTCACACAAGCGCCGCACAATGGCGTCCGCGCACCGCAGCCGCCCAAGGCGCGCCGGTGTCATCGAAGAGGCGCGCACCCGCATCGCGCCGATCGGGGCCTTCAGGTCTACAGAGGCAACCACGCGGTTCACGCCCCGCAGACGGTTGATCAGGTCCGTGGCCCGCGCATGGTCCAAACAGCCGATCGCCAGGACCTGTGCATAACTGCGCGAATCGCCCTGGACCCCGACCGAGTTGACGGGAATCACCGTGCCCTCGGCCGTGCTGCTCACCGGCGCGTCGATCGCCGAGCAGAGGCAGCGGATGGCCAGGCCCGGACCGGGAAACGGGTGGCGGTCGAGCAGCCGCGACGGCAGACCGAGCTCACGGCCGATCTCGCGAACCTCGTCCTTGTAGAAAGAGGTCAGAGGTTCGACAATGCGTCCGCTCTCGATCAGCTTCTGGATTCCGGCCACGCGGTTGTGGTGTGTCTTGATTACCGCGGCCTTCGCCGTCCCGCCCGACTCGATAGTGTCCGGATAAATCGTGCCCTGCCCGAGAATCCAGCTCTCGTCCAGCAAACGCAGAGACTCAATAACCCGCTCCTGCACGCGGACGAATTCCTCGCCGATGATGTGGCGCTTCTGCTCGGGGTCGCTGACGTCTTCGAGCGCGCCCAGAAACTGCCGTTCGGCGTGTTCCACCACCAGCCCTTCCATCTGCCGGACCACATCGGTCTCGCCCTCGCGCATCAGGCCGGTATCCACATACACCCCACGCACGCGATCCGGTCCGAGTGCCTGCTTGCAGAGCGTAAACGCAACCGTGGAGTCCACGCCGCCGCTCACGAAGAAGAAGACGTTGTGGGTACCGGCGCGCTCCCGGATCTCGCGCACGACGGCCGGAACGCGGTGGCGGGGGTCCCAGTCCTTCACGCAGCCGCAGACGCGGAACACGAAGTTGGAGAAGAACTCGATGCCGCGAACGGTGTGGACGACCTCGGGATGAAACTGCAGGCCGTATAGCTTCCGCCGTGGGGCTGCGATCGCGGCCACTGCGCAGGTGTCGGTGCGGCCCGCGACCGAGAAGCCCTCGGGGAGCGCGCCGACCACGTCGCGATGGCTCATCCAGATCTGCTGCCGGCCGGCGAGCCCGCCGAACAGGGGATCGCCGGTGTCGTCGAGTTCGAGCGTCGCCAGGCCGTACTCGCCCTTTTCGCCGCGCGTCACTTCGCCTCCCAGCACGTGCGCCATCAGTTGCTGGCCGTAGCAGATGCCCAGCACCGGCTGGCCGGTTCCGAATATCGCGGGATCGACCTGCGGGCTGCCGGGATCGTAAACGCTGTTGGGGCCGCCCGAGATGATGATCCCTTTGGCGAACGCGATCTCCGCGGCCGGAGTTTCACTGGGGAAGACCGCCGAGTAGACGCCCAGGTCCCTGACCTTGCGAGCTTCCAGGTGACAATACTGCCCGCCGGCATCGAGGATGACAATCTGAGGTGTGGGGTTCAAATACCAATTTTGACACACCACCCGGAGCGATCACTTCCCCGGAAAGAGCTGCTTGAGAAATTCGTGGTCTTCGAGGATGGGACGGAGTCCCTGCGCGCCGCGCCCGCCGGGGCCCGGCGTTCCCGATGCAGCTGGCGCTGAAGGTTGGAATCGCTGGCGCATACCGGGGTCGAGTTCGATTGCTTTGCGGAAGTCAGCTACAGCGGCCGGCTTATCGCCCAAGCCGTAATCGAGCAGCCCCAGCGTCAGGAAGTTGGATGCATCCGGCTTGTAGTGCGCAGCCTTGGCTGCAGCCTCGCGTGCCTCGCGCTCCTTGCCCTCATTTCGCAGCGTGAAGACCTTGCCCCGATAAAGCTCGTTGAGTTGCAGGTCGAGCAAGCGGCGCAGTTCGGGGATGGGCTCGGGGCTGTCGTCGACGTTGAGGTACAGATAGCGGTCGTTATTAATGTTGCGCCCTCCGCCTTTGCGGACAATCAGCATGGATGCCGACTGCTTGCCGCGCGAATCGCCTCCCGCGGCGTCGCCGGCCTTCAACGCCGCATAGAGCTTCTCGGCAAGCTCCCCTTGGGTTTCTTCGAATGCCTTGCCCATGGCCTCGACCACCTGCGGACCCGCCAGAATATTGCCCTGCGCGGACCAGTTCTTCCCCTGCTTATCGCCTGCCCATTTCTGCGCGGCCGGCCCGGTGTAGGCGGCGATGGCGCCGTTGCGATCGATGATCGCCACTTGCCGGCCATCTGTGGGCGGAAACTGATCTTCGGCCAGCAACTTGTCGAGGACCTGCTTCGCCGTCAGTCCCTGACGCAACAACTCGAGCCCGCGGGGTCCGTAGCCCACGTTCACATTCGCTTGAGTGGCGATGGCACCGACACCGGCTTCGGCCCAGGGCACCACCGCGCCCACCGAGAAATACCGCGAGGCCACCGTGACGCCCCAGTCTCCATTGACCGGATCGTAAGCCACGATCGAAAAGGTATTCACGTCGGCGGCCGCCAGAGGGAGCGCCGTGAGGAGGAGCGCAAGCATTCGCTTCATAGAGTTGTTATACCGTGGCGCAGATATTCATGTCTGTTGGTTCGGCAGCTGTGAAAGCACTCTGGTCGGCTGGGATGTGGCGCGGGCACTCCTGCCTGCCGCGTCCCGACTCTTCGGGACGCTCGTCGGGCGTGTGCGGCTGCGAGTGGCGTCGAGGGGTTTTCGAGGCTGCCATGTCGAGAACCACTTCGCGGGTTTGGGACTCGCTGGCCACCGAAAGCGCCGAGAGGAGCAGGCACGCGTCCGTGCGGCGCGCATCAGACCATGAAAACAGCCCCGCGCATGGTTCGAGTCCGGCAGGCAGGAGTGCCCGGCAGGAGTGCCCGCGCCACGTCTCACCATGACTTTTGCTACGATGCGTGACTATGAAGCATGTTCGCATCGCGTTGTGGGTGTTGTTCCCCCTGCTGCTGGCCGCGCAGCAGCCGGACCTCCTCAAAGAACTGAAATTCCGTCTCATCGGGCCGTTCCGCGGAGGGC
>DATJWB010000105.1:0-3647 GCA_035501495.1 Bryobacteraceae bacterium
CATCGAGTGTAGGCATGCTGGGGTGGCGGGCATACAGAAACAGCTCCGCATAATCGGGGACGATGTTGGGCGCCGATCCCCCGTTGGTAATGATGTAGTGAATGCGCGTGGTCGAAGGAACGTGCTCTCGCAGGAATTCCAGCGAGTTTGCCATGATCATCAGGCCATCCAGCGCCGACCGCCCGGCGTCGGGCGCGGCGGCCGCATGCGCGGGCTTGCCGCGGAAGCGGAATTTGGCCGAGATGATCGCCAGCGAACTCTGTAGCGAGGCGCCGTTCTGGTCGGAAGGATGCCAGCTCAACACCGTATCGACATCGCGGAATGCGCCGGCGCGAATCATATACAGTTTGCCGCCGCCGCCTTCCTCGGCAGGCGTGCCGTAGAAGCGGATGGTGCCGGAGATCTTCTTCTCCACCATCCACTCCTTGATGGTGACCGCGGCGAACAGCGAGGCCGCGCCCAGCAGATTGTGGCCGCACCCGTGGCCGGGTCCGCCATCGACGATCGGCTTCCGGTCCGGTACGTCTGCCTGGGAAAGACCCGGCAGAGCGTCGTATTCTCCCATGATGCCGATCACGGGTTTGCCTTCTCCCCATGTGGCGGTGAAGGCGGTCGGGATTCCCGCGACATTCTCCGTGAGGCGAAAGCCCGCCGCCCGCAGTTCCGACTTCAGCAGTGCGGCGCTCTTGTTTTCCTTGTACCCCACCTCGGCGAATTCCCAGATTTTCCGCGAGACGTCGCCGTAGTGGGCCGCCTGTTTGTCCATCTTTTCGAGGAGCGCGCTCTTGTCGTCTGCCGACAGCGCCCCGGCCGCAAGCACGAATACCACTAACATCCGCATATAAGCATGAGGATAGCCGATCGGGGCCGTCACGGCGTGCGACAGCGGCCGCGAGTATAGTGGATTTATGAGCTGGCGGCTCTCGATCTGGGTCTTGTCGGCTGCCAGCCTGGCCGCCCAAGGCCCGCACTCGGTGAACGACACCATCGACCTGGTGCGAACCGCTCTCCGCGGCAAGCAAACCGATCGCCAGACGGCGCGCTCGCTTCGCAAATGGAAGCTGTCCGAGAGCCTGGATGCCCGCGCGGTGGAAGAACTGGAGAGCGATGGCGCCGGGCCGGCGACGGTCGCGGAGTTGGAGCGGCTTCGGCTGGCGTCGGCCGCCCTGCCCAAGCCCGCCACGGCCCCCGCGTTCGATTCGCCGCCGGTCCCCGCGCCGCAGGAACAGAGCCGCATCGTGGAGGAGGCGCGCGCAATCGCGCTGACCTATACGGACTCGCTGCCGAACTTCATCGCCATCGAATCGGTGCGCCGCTATACCGGCGACCACGGATCGTGGCGGCTGAAAGATACCCTCCATATCAAGCTGAGTTACTTCGAAAAGGCCGAGGACTACGCCGTCATGACCGTGAACGGACGGCCCTCGAACCTGGCATACGAAGCCATTGGCGGCACCATCAGCGAGGGCGAATTCGGCAGCATGCTGCGCGAGGTCTTCGAGCCTCGCTCGCGCGCCGAACTGCACTGGGATCACTGGACGCGGCTTCGCGGGCGGCCCGCCCACGTCTACTCGTTTCGCGTCCGCCCCGAACACTCGCGGTACACCATGGCATACGGAAACAGCAGCGGGCGTCACACCATCACGGCCGGCCAGCACGGATTCGTCTACGTGGACGCGGAGACCCGCCAGATTGTCCGCATCGCTTCCGAAGCAGACTCCATCCCGGAGGACTTCCTGGTGCGGAGCTCCGCGACCTCGCTCGACTACGGCTTTGCGGACGTCGGCGGGCAGCGGTACCTGCTCCCCTTGCGTGCCGAGGTGCACATGACGACGCCTTCTCTCGATACGCGCAACGAGGTGGAGTTTCAGTCGTACCAGAAGTTCGCCGCGGACTCCTCGATCCGCTACGAAGGGCCGGTGCCCCCCAAAAAGTAAGATCGCCCGCACTCATGCCGAGACTTTTTGGTCGCCAATCCGATGGTGCAGAGGTTGTCGGAGCTGCCGTGCCGACGCGGCAGACAGGAGTGTCTGCGCCACGCTACGCCTCGGCGATCACCGGATTGGTTAGCTCGCCCAGACCCGCGATGCGCACAGTCACTTCGTCGCCGGGCTTGAGGTAGCGCGGCGGATTGCGGGCGAAGCCGACTCCCGGCGGGGTCCCCGTAGCGATAATATCCCCAGCCTCGAGCGTAAACACGCTCGAAAGATACGCGATCAGTTCCGGAATCCGGAATATCAGATTCCTGGTATTGGAATCTTGCATCACCTCGCCGCTCAAGGTCAGCGAAATCGCCAGCTGATGAGGATCTTCGATTTCGTCAGCGGTCACGATGGACGGACCAAACGGCGCGAAGGTATCAAACGTCTTGCCGATCATCCACTGACTGGTGGCCATCTGGAAATCGCGCGCGCTCACGTCGTTGAAGATGGTGTATCCGAAGACGTGGTCCTGCCACCGGTCCTCCCGAATGTGACGGCCGCCTTTCCCGATCACGACCGCGAGTTCGGCCTCATAGTCGGGCCGTGTGGAGTTCTTGGGGAGCACGATGGGATGGCCGTGGCCCGTCACCGCGGTGGGGAACTTGGCGAAAACCACGGGCACCGTCGGAATCGGCATTCCGGACTCCTCAGCGTGATCCCGGTAGTTCAACCCGATGCAGATGATTTTGGGCGGCCTCGGGATCGGCGCGGCCAGGCGGGTGGCTTGCGGATCGAAGCTCTCCCCATGCGGCGGGCGGTCGATCCAGCGTAGCGCGCGATCCATGGCGTCGGCGCCGCCGGAGATCAACGAAATCAGGTCATTGATCCCGGCGTCGCGGAGGCCAATAATCCGGTCGTCCAGCAGAACCCCAGGCTCGTTGTAGCCAGTCTGGTGAATGGTCACGAATCGCATATCGATCTTTCGAGTGTAGACGGAAATGCGAGCCGCCGGGGCTATTTGGCAGCCTGTCCCATGGCCGCGATCGCGTCCTTGACGAAGGTGTCGTCGAACCCGGCCGAGCGTTCGAAGCGCAACTGCCCCGCGGTATCGATGATCCAGTTGCGCGGGATGGCCTCGACTTTCGTCACCTCATCCACGAAACGCTGCGCCAGCACTACCGAAACGAAAAGCTGTGCTCGTTCATGTATTGCGCGTTCACGCCGGGGCTCTCGTCCACATTGAACGTGACGACTGCCACGTCCTGGCGGCCCTTGGAGCGTGTCGTAGAGGCGTTGCACCCGCGGCAGTTCGCCTTGGCATGGCCCGCACCATGTGGCCGAGACGTTAATGAATACCGTCTTCCTCTCGAGGTCGCTGAGCCGGACGGGATGTCCGGCAGTGTCCTGCAGCGAAAAGTCGGGCATTTGGCGCCCGATGGTGGTCCACTGTGGCGGACCGGCCGCGGCTTCCGGCCAGCAGACCAGCCATCCCTCTTCTGTGCCGCCTGCGGTCAACCACACCTGGTGCGCCTGGTCGGCGAAGCGGGTGCGGCCCACGGGGTCGAAATCGCGAGGTGTGGCGTCCGACGCGCGAAGACAGGACGCCACGGCATCCAGTCGGCGCGACTCCGCCTGAGCGAGCCTGGCGCGCGTCTCCCAAGCGGCCGCCTTATGCATAGCGAGCATCTGCTTTTGTCGCACGGATTCGGTCGTGGCCCGTTCGGA
>DATJWB010000106.1:0-138772 GCA_035501495.1 Bryobacteraceae bacterium
GCAGACCATGATCGGATTGGCAAGATCTCTGGTTGCAGAGTCTCCTTTAGCACGGGGCGGCGCATCCGGAGGCGACCTCGACCTCGCGGCCGCGATGTTGCAAGGAACGCTATCCGAACTGTTTCGCATGATCCAGGTCGGTGTAGTTGATGGGCCAGCACTGCATTGGCAGAGTGGCCTGGTCGCGTTGTTTCAACGGTCCTTGGCATGAGCCTACTTCCGGTGGGGTGGCGTCGCCTTCCCAAATTGCCTTCCGGCGAACCTGTGCGGGTGCGTTACCTCGGGGGCGTTAAGACTCAGAGAAAAGTCTAAAGGCCGATTGGTCCCGAGAAACGCCCTTTCAGCCGTCCGAGATCTCAGCAGGAGGGCTTTTGGGCGGCTCCAGCAGCCGTCCTACAATGGAGAAGAGGATATAACGTGCCACGCCAGTTCGACGTCGTCATTGAGCGCGATTCAGAGGGCTACTACGTCGCCTCGGTTCCCCAAATTCCGGCCTGCCATACTCAGGCGCGCTCGCTCGACGAGGTTACCGAACGCATCCGCGAAGCCATTGCGCTATGCCTGGAAGTCGAAGGCGCCCCCGAGCAGGAATTAGAGTTCGTCGGAATCCAGCGCGTGACAATAGCGGCATGAGCCGAACACCGCGTCTGACCGGCTCCGAACTCATATCCGCACTCTCCAAGGCCGGCTTCGGCGTTCTCCGAATCAAAGGCAGCCACCATTTCCGCCACCCTGACGGCCGAAGCACCGTCGTGCCCGCGCACTCGGGCGAAACGCTTGGCCCTGGTCTTTTACATAAGATCCTCCGGGATTGCCACATGACGGTGGAACAACTCTCGGTATTGCTGTAGTGCCGGTTAGTAACGCCCTTGGCTCCGGCGATGACCTGCCGCATCCTCCCGCGCGCGCCAAGCACCTTGGAGAGTGCCGAGACAGCCGACAACCGTGTCCGCGCCACAAACGCCCATGCCCGTCGAAACACCACGCTTCGACTATGCAAGCAACTCGTAGTGGCGAAGCGGACCCACCAGAGGCGCGGCGTACTGCTGGAATTCCGGAAGTACGTCGTGACCCGACGGGGCTCGCCACGCCTCGGGGAACAGACGCTCGATGAAGGCTACGCGCTCCAGGGGCGCGAGACCCGTGGAGACGGCATATGGCAAGCCGGGCTCCCGAACCAGGGTGACCATCGAGCCGGAAACGCCCTCGCAGGCGGCGCGGACGGCGGCCCGTCCGCACAGGCGGCTTTCGGCGCGGTCGGCGGCGGGCTGATCCCCCCAGGAGGAGCGCCCCAGCAGCCCCGGCTTTTCGCTGCGCGTCTTGAGCTTCAGATGCTGCGCCGCCAGCATCGCCAGGCGGTGGCCCAGATTCATGGCCAGTTTGCCGCGCGACCCTTCGCGCACGTCGGCGCCGAATGGCTCTCCGTGTTCATCCAACTGACCTTCGCAGACAGCCACCACGCAGCGGCCAAGCCGGTGGTAAACGCGGTCGATATCCGCCAGCAGGGTCTCGAGCGGGAGCGGCACTTCCGGCAGGTAGATGAGGTGCGGTGCGTCGTCCGGGCGATGACGGGCCAACGATGTGGCCGCGACCAGCCACCCTGCGTTTCGCCCCAGCACCTCGACAATCTCCACCTGCCCGGGCAAGGCGCGATTGTCGGCCCCGATGTCGCGCACCGCCGAAGCGAAGAACCGCGCCGTCGTCGGGTAGCCTGGAGTGTGATCGGTCTCCGCGAGATCGTTGTCAATGGTCTTGGGAACACCGATCACGCAGAGTTCGTATCCGCGGTCCCTGGCGGCTTCCACCATCTGGAGCGCCGTCCCCATCGACCCGTTGCCGCCGGTGTAGAAGAGATAGCGGACGTCGTGCTTGCGGAATACTTCCAGAACGTGTTCCATTTCGGCTGGCCCGGCTTCCAGGCGCGAGGTGCCCAGGGCAGAGGAGGGCATGGCGGCGATACCCTCGAGCGTCGCGGGGCTCTGTGCGAAGAGATCCAGGAATTCCTCGCGAAGCACGCCATCGAGCCCGAACGGAGCGCCGTAAAACCTGGAGATCTGGCGATGTTGGCGCGCTTCCTCGATCAGGCCTGCCAGACTGGCATTGATCACGGGAGTAGGCCCTCCGCTATGTGCCACCAATGCGATGCCGCCGGAACGAGTCACTCCGGTAGTATGGCCAAAGTCAGTTCGACGGCGCAACTGACTCGAACGTTGCGGCCATTCTGCTCAAAAGTACCAGCCTGAAATTTGGTACCGGCTAGTATTAAAAGCCTTTAAAATCACGCGACTACAAGCGGCTTTCGTGGTTCCATTAGTTGGAGGCAGTATGATCCGCTTTTCCGCTTTTTGTCTCGCGCTCGCGGTCGTGGTGGTGATCTTAGTGGATGTTTGTGGAGTGCCGCCCTCGGCGATTACCCAGAGCAGCGTGGTGGTGCAGGTCCGGACCTGGTTTTCGCGGCGCTAACTTACACCATCGCGGTGACGCGCTCTTTGCCTTCACCCACCTGCTGGCGCCACATGGCGTAGTAGAGGCCCCGCTTGGCGAGCAGGTCGTCGTGGCGTCCGAACTCCACGATGCGCCCACGCTCCAGAACATAGATCCGGTCGGCATGGAGTACGGTCGAGAGGCGGTGCGCGATCAGGCAGGTAATGGCGTCGCGGCTGGCGGCCACATCGCGGATGGTCTGGCTGATCTCCTCCTCGGTCAGGGAATCGAGCGACGAAGTGGCCTCGTCGAACACCAGCAGTTCGGGGCGGCGGAGCAGGGCGCGCGCGATGGAGAGCCGCTGCTTCTCGCCACCCGAGACTTTGACGCCGCCTTCACCGATGACCGTGTCGAGCCCGCGGTCGGCGCGCTTCAGGAGGGTTTCAACCGCTGCCTGGCGCAGCACCTCCAGGCATTCCCCGTCGGTTGCGCCGGGGCGCACGAAGCGCAGATTCTCGCGAAGCGAGCCGGAAAACAGTTGCGAATCCTGGGTGACGAATCCGATGCGCTCGCGCAGGTTTTCGATGGCGACTTCGTCCTCGCGCGTGCCGTTGTAGTAGATGTGGCCCTCCTGGGGACGGTAGAGGCCCACCAGCAGTTTCACCAGCGTGGTCTTTCCAGCCCCGGACGGTCCCACAAACGCGATGGTTTCCCCGCGATCGACACGGAAGGAGATCTCGCGCAGGGCCGGAGCCGAGGCCGACTGGTGTTGGAATGACACGTTCTCGAACCGCAGAGTGCGCAACGACTCCACGGTGACGGGATGCGCGGGCCGGGGCTCCGCGGGCAGCTTCAGGATGCCTTCGAAGTTCTGCAGCGAGACTTCCGTTTCGCGGTAGACGTTGATGACATTGCCGAGTTCCTGCAGCGGGCCGAAGATAAAGAACGAGTAGATCCAGAGCGAGAAAAACTGGCCCACCGTGATCAACTCGCGGAATACCAGGTAGAGCATCAGGAAAAGGATCGAAGTGCGCAACAGGTTGACGCACGTGCCCTGTACGAAGCTCAGGCTCCGCAGGTAGCGCACTTTCTTCAGCTCCAGCTTGAGAATCTTTTCGGTGGTGGAATTGAGGCGCGCGACTTCCTGCCGGGCGAGTCCCAGGCTTTTGACGAGTTCGATATTGCGGAGGGACTCGGTGGTCGCTCCGGCCAGCGCGGTGGTCTCGCGCACGATGTGCTTTTGCACTTCCTTGATCTTGCGGCTGAGGAGCGAGCTCAGGCCTCCCAGAAGCGGCACGGTGGCGAGGTAGGCCGGCGCTACGGACCAGTGCACGCGAATCGCGTAGACGGTCACGAAGACCAACCCGATCAGCGTCACGAATACCATGTTCACCGCGAGCGCGATAAACTTCTCGACGTCGGTACGTACTTTCTGGAGTTTGCCCAACGTCTCGCCGCTGCGTTGATCCTCGAACAGGGTGTACGGCAGTCCAAGCGAGTGGCGGATGCCGTCGGCGTAGAGGTCGGCGCCGACCTTCTGTGTGATCACGTTGACGAAGTAGTCCTGAAAGTTTTTGGCGACGCGCGAGACGAACGCGACTCCCACCGCGGCGCCCAGCAGCAGGCCGACGCCGCTCAGGAACTTCGCGGTGGGATATTCGCGAAACCGGGTAGCATACGAGTCGATGATGTGGCGGAAGATCAGCGGATCGAGAAGGGAGAAAATCTGGTTGATGGCCGCCAGCACCAGCGCCGCCACTGCGAGCTGCCAATACTGCCGCAGATACCGGTAGAGAAGTGCCATAGGAGAATATCTGGTCTCTTACAGATGCTTGGGCAGTGGAATTTGATGCGCCGGAAATGTGGCGCAGGCACTCCTGCCTGCCGCGCCCCGACTCATCGGGACGCTTTTGGCCGCCTCCCGCGCCGGTGCCCGCGAAGGGGTTTTCGAGCGGCGTGCCCGCGCCACAGAAGTACTACACTAACCACATGAAGCTGTCTGTGTTTCTGCTGTTTGCCTCCCTCATCACGGCCGCGGATTCCCCGTCCAACTGGCCGCAATTCCGCGGCGCCGGGGCGAGCGGAATCGGAAACGGGTCGCCGCCCGTCGAGTGGGATGGCGAGAAGGGTAAGAATATTCTGTGGAAAACCGATATCCCCGGCTTGGGCCACTCCAGCCCGGTAATCTGGGGCGACCGGATCTTTGTCACCAGCGCGGTGCCGGCGGCGGGTGAGTCCGCATTAAAGGTCGGGCTGTACGGAGACATCACTCCTGTCGAGGGTGAGGGGCCGCAGACCTTTACGGTCTACTGCCTGGATCGGAGGTCCGGCAAGATTCTCTGGCAGCGCGAGGCCGCCGGCGGGCAACCGAAAATCAAGCGGCACCCCAAGTCTACGCACGCCAATCCCACTCCCGCCACCGATGGCAAGACGCTGGTAGTCTCGTTCGGCTCCGAGGGATTCTACGCCTTCGACTTCAATGGCAAGCAAATTTGGAAGAAGGATTTCGGCGTCCTGGATTCGGGTTATTACGTGGTTCCCGGCGCGCAATGGGGATTCGCCAGCTCGCCCGTCATTCACGGGGACAAAGTAGTTGTGCAGGCCGATGTGCAGAAGAACTCGTTCCTGGCCGCACTGGATCTGGCGACCGGAAAAGAGCTGTGGAGGACCCCGCGGGCCGATGTCCCGACCTTCGGAACACCGGCCGTGCTGCCCTACACGGCGGGCGGGACCAACGGCTGGCAGGTGGTGGTCAACGGATGGAAGCAGATCGGCGGATACGACCTGGCCACCGGCAAGGAGCTTTGGAAATTGCGCGGCGGCGGCGACATTCCGGTCCCCACCCCTGTCCTGATGGACGGCCTCATCATCATTACCAGCGCGCATGGCGGCCAGCGCCCGATCTACGCGATCCGTACGGATGCCGCCGGAGAACTCGCCGAGGGGAGCAAGGGCATGGCATGGAGCCAGCAGAAGGCCGGCAATTACATGCAGACTCCGCTGCTTCTGGGAGGCCTGGGTTATTTCTGCTACGACAACGGCGTGCTCACCGTCTACCAACTGGCGACCGGCGAACAGCTGTACCAACAGCGGCTGGGCGCGGGCACCTCGGGCTTCTCCAGTTCGCCGGTGGCCGCCGGCGACCACCTGTATGTCACCAACGAGGAGGGACACACCTACGTGCTGTCGCCGGGCCGCGAGTACAAGCTGCTGGGGGAGAACGAGGTCGGCGAAACGGTAATGGCAACACCCGCGATATCCGACGGCGTGCTGTACATTCGGGCGCGCAAACACCTGTTCGCCGTGGGAGCGAAGAAGTAGGCGCGCTACCGAAGATCCAGCCGCAGCATCTGCCGGGCATTCTTCCAATAGATGCGATCGCGCTCGTCGCCGGTGATTTCCAGACGGTCGATAATGTCGATGGTCTCTTCGATGTACAGACCGGGCTCGGGTTCGAAGGGCGTGTCGGAGGCGAACAACACCTGGTCCACCCCGAAGAACGCCAGGCCGCAGCGCGTCGCCGGGGCGGCGCCGAAGACCGCGGTATCCGCGTAAAACTTCTTGAAATAGTCGAGCGGCCGCATCTTCATGGACGCCCGGAAGGCGCGGTAATCGGTGTCGCTGGTGCGGGTCCCCATCTGGTCCCATCCGTGGCCCACGCGGCCTTCGCAATAGGGCACCATGGCGCCCATGTGGTGGGTGATGATCTTGATCGCGGGCCAGCGGTCGAAGACCCCGCCGAACACCAGGCGAGCCATCGCCACGCTGGTTTCGTACGGCCAACCGAAGGTCCACCAGATCTCGTAAAGCGATCGGTCCTCGCTGAGGTAATCCGGGAAGTTGGCGCCTCGGGTGGGGTGCAGCCAGATCGGCAGATCGTAGGCGCTCATGGCGTCAAAAAGGAAACGGAATTCCTCGCGGTCGAGCGGCAGGCCATTCACGTTGGTGAAGATCTGGATGCCGCGAGCGCCCAGGTCACGGATGGCGCGGTGCAACTCGGCTTCGGCTTCGGCCGGATTGTTCATCGGCAGACAGGCGAGGAAGCCCGGGAACCGCTGCGGGTACCGGACGACGAGTTCCGCCATGGCGTCGTTCGCGACGCGCGCGAGTTCAGGAGTGGACTCCGGGCCGGCAAAGGCTTCGAGGGGCGGTGAGGCCATCGAGATCACCTGCCGATAATCGCCGAAACGGTCCATGACCCGAAAGCGCAGGTCGAGGTCGTAGAGCATCTGGACGCCGCGCACACGTTTGCCCATGTCCTTGAGGTTGGGAGCGGCTGCGAACCAGCGTTGAAAGGCAATGTCGGGGAAGATGTGGCAGAAGATATCGATCTTCATGTGGGCTCGGACAAGTATATACCGGCTCCGCACTCTTGACATTCCTGGATGGTAAGTGTACGCTTACCGTAAGTGCAAGCTTACCAAGAGGCGCAATTGGACGCGCTCGGCGACGCGACCCGCCGGGCGATTCTGGCGCGCCTGCTGGATGGTCCGGCGCCAGTCGGAAGGCTGGCCCGGGATTTTCCGGTCAGCCGTCCCGCGATCTCGCAGCACCTGCGCGTTCTCAAGGAAGCCAGACTCGTGGTGGACCGGCCTGACGGCAATCGGCGGCTGTACCAGCTCAATCCGGAAGGCTTCGACTCGTTGCGCGAGTACTTTGACCTGTTTTGGTCGGCCGCTTTGGCGGCATTTCAGAAAGCGGCATTTCAGAAAAAGGTGGAGGAGCAACCTGCTGCTCAGGAGACATGATGACACCCACACTGGACCACACCCCGGACGCACCAGTTCGCAAAAGCATCACGGTCAAGGCAACCGTGGAGCATGCCTTTCATGTGTTCACCACGGGTTTCGACTCGTGGTGGCCTCGCAGCCACCACATCGGGAACGCACCGATGAAGAAGGCGGTCATCGAAGGCTTCGTGGGCGGCCGATGCTACAACGAGCAGACCGATGGGACGGAGTGCCCCTGGGGGCAGATTCTCGTCTGGGATCCGCCGCAACGCTTCGTGCTGGCGTGGCAGATCACGCCGCAGTGGCAGTTCGAGCCCGATCTCGTCAGGTGCAGTGAAGTGGAGGTGCGCTTCACCGCGGATGCCGGCGGGCGGACTCGCGTGGAGTTGGAGCACCGGCATTTCCGTCGTCACGGAGCGGGCGGAGACGAAATGCGCACCGCGGTGGATTCGCCGAACGGCTGGGCGGACCTGATGAAGCTTTACGCGGAAGCAGCGGAAAAATAGGGCCGCTATTACTTCGTCACGGCCAGATTGTCTACCTGAACTTCCAGAAGGTGGTTGACCCGGATGCCGTAGATCCCGTCGGTGTTGGCGGTGGCGCCGCTCTTCGGCGTGGAGTTGACCACCGTGCCGTTCACTACGTAGTCGACCTTGTCCGCGCCCACCCGGACTTCGAGGGTGTTGGTGGATTTTCCGGTGTCATCGGGCTTCTTCACCGCGTCGCTGGGAGTTCTCGACCCCACGTTTTCGGTCTGGTCGCCCATTCGGCGCTTGATGAGCCAGGTGCCGTTCTGCGCCACCATGAAGTAGAGGTACTGCTGCTGCCCGCCCTCGAGGTCCTTGCCGCCGAACACCAGGCCGTAGTAGTTGGTGTGCCCGCTGGGTTTCATCAGGGTGAAGGTGCCCTTCAGCGTATAGGTGCCGGAAGCGGTGTTTCCGGCGTTCCAATAGACCGCGGCCTGCGGATTGGTGGCATGATAGCCTGAGCCGCTGGTCACGAAGCTGATCGAGCCGGTTCCGTCCGGATCCTGCGCCGACGCGCTCCGGTCGATCCGCATCTTCCACCCCTTGGGCGCCTGAGCCAACAGCGCTGCCGCGGCGGCGAACACCAGCGCCGCTACCTGAGTCTTGCGTTGCATTGCTTGTGTCTCCTCGTTTCAAGACGATTATACGAACGCCCACCCCGGTGTTGCACGTAAACACATTCCCGTAGTAGAATCACAAACGATCATAGTAGAAATGGCCTTGCCCAAATTGACCAAACTGGAACTGCAGATCATGGAGGCGCTTTGGAGCCGCGGCGCGCTTTCCATCCGGGAGATCCAGGAAGCCTTTCCGGAGCCCGCGAGGCCCGCCTATACGACCGTGCAGACCACGGTCTACCGCCTGGAAACCAAGAATGCCCTCGAACGCGTGAAGAAGATCGGCAACGCGCATATCTTCCGGCCGCTGGTCTCGCGGGGCGCCGCGCAAAACCGGCTGATTGACGACCTTCTCGCGCTGTTCGGCGGCCGCACGCAGCCGGTAATGGCCCACCTCATCGAGTCCGGCAAGCTGACCCTGGAAGACGTGCAGGAGGCGCAGAAATTGCTGCGCAGGATGTCGAAGAAGGAGAAATGAAGAGCCCCCGTGTCACAAATCGTTTCATGGCGGCGTATCAGCGGTCAGGAGTCGGATCCATGATACGAGCGTTGGTTGGTGTGAGCCTGGTGGGCTGTCTGACTTACGGGGCATTCGGCCAGTCGCCCGGGAGTGCCGCCTTTGAGGTGGCGTCGGTGAAGGCCAGCAAACCAGTCGACGTGGACACCGCCAAGGGACGCGAGCAGATTGAAAGTGCGCCCGGCAGTCTCTCCATGCGAAACGTCAGCTTGAGTACTTGCCTCCAGTGGGCTTATGACGTAAAGGATTACCAGGTAATGGGGCCGTCGTGGATGACCGCGGCGCGCTACGATATCCTTGCCAAGTCCGGCAGTCCCGCGCCGGATAGCCAGATGAAGATCATGCTGCAGTCGCTGCTGGCGGACCGGTTCCAACTGACGTTGCACCGCGAGAAGCGGGAAGTGCCGGTGTACGCTTTGATTCAGGGAAAGAATCCACCCAAACTGCACCCGTGGGACGAGAATGCACCCGGCGGGATGAAAGTCGTGGGCAGCATGGTGACGATCCCCAAATGGTCGATGGCCCAAACGGCCGAGCTTCTTTCGAGGCAGATGGACCGGCCGGTGATCGATATGACGGGCATCACCGGATTCTTCGACCTGACGGTAAACCTGTCCAATGTTTCGGACGGAAACCCGGGCCGGGAAATGGATCGAAACCAGATGATGGTGAGCGCCAAAATGATGTTGGGCCGCTCTTTGCCGCAGTTTGTGCAGGAGCAGCTCGGGTTGAAGCTGGAAGCCCGCAAATTGCCGGCTGACGTGCTGATCATCGATCACGCGGAGAAAACTCCCACAGAGAACTAAAGGTGCTTTCCGCTGCAATGGACGGAAAATTCCGCAAAATCCGGGCCGTTTGGCGCGAAATGGCGTCCAAAGGAGAAGCATCCCTGGCTGGTGCGAAAAAAGCTGCACTTCAGAGCGGATCGTGCTAAACAATATTGGATTTTACGCGTCTTACAAACAAGCAGTGCTACCAAGGAGTTGTGCGCGGACCAGGCATCACGGCGGCCGGAAGCTGCCGGGCGGCTGCCGCCCCGAACGGACTGTGTAACGCATTTCAAATCAATCGAGACAGCTCTGGTGGGAGACCGGCCACGCAGCAGCAATCGAGGAGCAGGCATCTTGAAGTCATTGAATCGAATTCTCAAGTACGTCCGATACGGTGCGCTCGCGTGGGCGGCAGTCTGGGGACTCGAAGCGGCCGAGCATCACGGGCAAGTGAGATTCGGCGGTCTGCCGGTCCCCGGCGCGACGGTCACAGCCACTCAGGGGGAGAAACGGGTCGTGGCAGTGACCGATCAGCAGGGGGCATACTCCTTTCCCGACCTCGCCGAAGGAATCTGGACGATTCAAGTGGAGATGCTCTGCTTTGAGACCATCAAGCAGGACGTCGGGGTGGCGCCCAATGCGCCTAGTCCGGTGTGGGAACTGAAGCTGATGCCGTTCGATCAAATCAAGGCATCGGCGCCGGGTTCTTCGCCCACCACGCTGTCGGCAACCACGGCTCCCGCTCCTTCCGCTGAAACCTCAGCCGCCTCCCCGCCTGCCGCTGCCCAGCAGGCGGCGCCCACCCCCAGCATCGCCCAGGCTCCGCAAGCGGTAAACGGAAGGAAGCCCGCGGCGCCACCGAAGAAGGGCAAAAACGCCGCCACCACCGCCAACGCCACCCCGCAAACCGGATTTCAGCGCACAGGCGTGAACGCCTCGGCCGACGCCGCCAAGCCCTCCGAGAATGCAGCCGCGCCAGCCGTCGCCGATGCCCAGGGAGCCACCGAAGGGTTTCTGATCAATGGCAGCCAGAATAACGGAGCGGCTTCGCCGTTTGCCCAGTCGCCGGCGTTCGGCAACAATCGCAGGGGCTTCCGGTCGCCCTACCAGGCTTCGGTCGCTATGATCCTGGAGAACTCCGCGCTGGATGCCAGCCCCTACTCGCTCAACGGACAGTTCGTGCCCAAGCCGTCCACCAACCACTTCCAGGGAGTGGCCAACTTCGGCGGTCCGCTGAATATCAAACACATCATTCCGGCGTCGCGCTACCCCATCAACTTCTTCATCAACTATTCCTGGCAGCGTGTTCGCCAGGGAAGCACCACGCCCGGCCTGATGCCCTCGCTCGCCGAGCGCAACGGCGACTTTTCCGGACTAGAAGATCCGCTGACCGGAAAGCCGGTCCCGGTGTTCGACCCTGCCAGCAAGCTTTGCGTCACCTGCGATCCCACGCAGTTTCCCAGCAACATGATTCCGCAAAGCCGCATCAGTCCGCAGGCCCAGGCTTTGCTGAGCCTCTTTCCGGCGCCCAATTTCAATTCCGGAAGTTACAACTACCAGATTCCGATCGTAAGCGCGACTACTACCGACGACATCCAGACCCGCATGAGCAAGACGCTCAGTTCCAAGAACCAGGTGAACGGGCTCTTCGCCTATCAGCGCTCCTCCACGCGTAATCCGAATCAGCAGGGGTTTGCGTTCGTCGATACCACCGACACGTCGGGCATCAACACCAGCGGCACCTTCCAGCACCGCTTCAACCAGCGCCTGTTCAGCCGTGTGACGCTCGGTTACAGCCGGTTCAACACGCGGATCACGCCGTTCTTTTCGAATCGCCAGAACATTTCGGGCGACGCCGGGATTACCGGCAACAATCAGGATCCTGTGAATTGGGGACCTCCTACCTTGAGTTTCTCGAGCGGCATCAACCAGCTCAGCGACGGGAACCAGGCCTACAACCGGAATCAGACCACCAGCGTATCGATCGACAACTTGTGGAACCGCCGCTCGCACCAGATCAACTTCGGAACCGATATCCGGCGGCAGGAATTCAATGTCCTGTCGCAGTCGAATCCGCGCGGCGGATTCACATTCAACGCGGCGGCCACGCAGCAGAGCATCAACGGCCAGCCGGTCACCGGCACGGGCTCCGATTTCGCGGATTTCCTGCTGGGCATCCCCGACCAGAGCGCCATCGCCTTCGGCAACGCCGACAAGTATCTGCGCTCGCAAATCTACGACGGCTACATTGCCGATGACTGGCGCGTGCGCGCCGGGTTCACCATGAATCTCAGCTTGCGTTGGGACTACAGCACGCCGATCACGGAGCTTTACGGCCGCCTGGTGAACCTCGACATCGCTCCGTTTTACGGCCAGGTGTCGCCGGTGGTCGGCAACAATCCGACCGGATCCCTGACCGGCGTTCACTATCCCAGTTCGCTGATCCGGCCCGACCGGCACGAGTTTCAGCCGCGCGCGGCCATTGCCTGGCACCCGTTCCTGGCGTCCTCGCTGACCATCCGCGCGGGATACGGGATCTACTACGACACTTCGGTCTACCAGGTGATCGCGCAGCAGATGTTGCAACAGTCGCCGCTTTCCAAGAGCCTGAGCGTCCAGAACAGCCTGAGCGATCCGCTCACCCTGGCGAACGGCTTCAACGCCTCGCCGAATATCGTCAGCAACACCTTTGCCGTCGATCCCAACTTCCACGTGGGATACTCCCAGAACTGGCAGGCGTCGGTGTATCGCGACCTGCCGGGCGCCCTGATCATCACCGCGACCTACAACGGCATCAAGGGGACGCGCGCCCAGCAGCAGTTTTACCCCAATACGTACCCCACGGGCGTGGCGAATCCGTGCCCGGCCTGTTTGCCGGGATACCGCTACCTGGCATCGAACGGCAATTCGACGCGCGAAGCCGGCACCATCCAATTGCGGCGGCGGCTGCACAACGGATTCACCTCCACCGTCCAGTACACGCTGTCGAAGTCGATCGACGACGCGTTACTGGGGGGCAAAGGCACACCGGTGATTGCACAGAACTGGCTCGACCTCAGCGCCGAACGCGGCCTGTCGAGCTTTGACCCGCACCACACGCTGAGCGTGTTTGTGCAGTACAGCTCGGGCGTGGGACGAGGAGGAGGAGCGCTGCTCAGCGGCTGGAGGGGATTGCTCGTCAAGGAGTGGACCTTCACCAGCCAGATCAACGTTACCAGCGGGCTGCCATTGACGCCGCTGTACCCCGTCCCGATACAGGGAACGGGCATCACCGGGATCCGGCCGAACTATACCGGCGCCTCCCTGTATGCCTCGCCCCTGGGCCTGAACCTGAACCCGGCGGCGTTCGCCGCACCTTTATCGGGCCAATGGGGCGATGCGGGCCGCGACTCCATCACCGGGCCGGGCCAGTTCACTTTGAATGCCCAGATGGGCCGGTCGTTCACGGTGGGTGACCGCCACAGCCTCGACCTGCGGTTCGATCTCTCCAACGCCTTGAATCACGTCACGTTCCAAAACTGGAACACCAACATCCTGAGCCCGCAGTTCGGGCTGAACGCCAACCCCAACGCCATGCGGACCGTCAAGGTCAACCTGCGATTTAGGTTCTGAAACTATGCGATCGATCGTGATTGTATTGCTGATTTCCATCCTGGCGGCCGGAGCTCCTCAGCAGCCTGCGCGCTCCGGATCGCAACAGACGCCCGCTCCCGCCAACAACGAGCCGTTCAAGTTCAGCAGCCTTTCCCAGTTGGTCGAGGAGATGGTCTCGGTAAAAGACAAGGACGGGAAAATCATCGAAGGACTTACCGCCAAGGACTTCGTGGTGACCGAAGATGGCAAGCCGCAGACCATCAGTTTCTGTTATTACCAGAAACTCGACGATACCGTGGAACCCGATCCCGTGCCTGACGCGGTGAAGCCTACCGCGCCCGAGATCAAGACGACCGCGACCGCGCCCGTCCAGTCGGTGACCAAGAACCAGATCGCAACCGAGAAGCCGGGCGATGTCCGCTACAAGAACCGCCGTCTGCTGGTGCTGTATTTCGACATGAGCGCGATGCCCATCCCGGACCAGTTGCGCTCGCTGGCGGCCGCGCGGAAGTTCGTTACCACCCAAATGACCAAGGCCGACCTCATGGCCATGATGGAATACTCCAGCGGGTCGGTAAAGGTGCTGCAGGACTTCACGGACGACAAGGACGCGTTGAACCAGCAGATCGAAACCCTGATCGTGGGCGAGGACCAGGGCTTCGGCAACGACGATGCCGACGCGGCTTCGGCGGATACCGGCGCGGCGTTCGGACAGGACGACAGCGAGTTCAATATCTTCAACACCGACCGGCAACTGGCCGCACTCCAGACCGCCGTGAACATGCTGGCCGGGCTGAATGAGAAGAAATCGCTGATCTACTTTGCCAGCGGCATCACGCTGCAGGGAGTGGACAACCAGGCGCAGATGCGCTCCACCACCAACGCGGCCACGCGCGCCAACGTGACGTTGTACCCGGTTGATGCGCGAGGCCTGGTGGCGATGGCGCCCATGGGGAACGCCAACATGCCGAACCCGGGTGGGCTGGCCATGTATTCCGGCATGGGCGCGATGGCCATGCAGAATCGCCTTGCCAGATCGCAGGACACCATGTATTCACTGGCCGCGGACACCGGCGGCAAGGCGCTCTTCGACGTCAACGACCTTTCCCTCGGCATCGTCAACGCGCAGAAGGCGTACAACAGCTACTACATCATCGGGTATTACAGCACCAACAGCAGTCCCGACGGCAAGTTCCGGAAGATCAATATCTCCCTTAAGGAGACGTCCGCCAAGCTGGATTACCGCTCGGGCTATTTCGGCCCCAAGGTCTTCGGCAAGTTCACCACCGCCGATAAGGAAAGGCAACTCGAAGACGCGCTGATGATGGGCGACCCGATAACCGACCTCACCATCCAGATGGAGGTGAACTACTTCCAGTTGAATCACGCCGAATACTTCGTGCCTGTGTTTATGAAGATTCCCGGCCGCGAACTGGCGCTCGCGCGCAAGGGCGGCGCGGAACGCACCTCCATCGATTTCATTGGAGAGATCAAGGACGAATACGGAGCCACGATGCAGAACATCCGCGACAAGGTGGACATGAAGCTCAGCGGCGCGACCGCGCAGCAGTGGGCCAAGGTGCCGATCGAATACGACACCGGCTATACCCTGCTGCCCGGAACTTACACCATCAAGGTGTTGGCCCGCGACGATGAGACGGGGCGGATCGGCACCTACATGAACAAGTTCGTGATCCCCAATCTGAACAAGGAAGACAAGCGCCTCCCCATCAGTTCCGTGGTCTTGAGCGGACAACGCCAGGACATGAAGGAATCGCTGTACACCGCCGGCAAGGATAAAGTGCAGGCAGCCAACCCGCTGGTGCAGGATGGACTCAAGCTGATTCCCAGCGTCACGCGCGTATTCAGCAAGAGTAAGGACATGTTCGTCTACCTGCAGGCCTACGAACGCACCGCCACCACCAGCACGCAGCCGCTGGTGGCGTATGTCACGTTCTACCGCGGGCAGACCAAGGCATTCGAGACGCCGCCGCTGCCCGTAACGGAGGGGATGGACGCCAAGTCGAAGGCCGTGCCGATGAAATTCGCGGTAGCGCTGGATAAGCTGCAGCCCGGCCAATACGATTGCCAGGTGAGCGTGGTGGATCCCACCAACCAAAAGGTCAATTTCTGGCAGACGCCCGTAATGCTGGTGCCCTAGCGTGGCGCAGGCACTCCTGCCTGCCGCGTCGGCACTTCTGCCGACACTTTTCGCCGGCGCGCAGTGTGGTGCTCGCAGCCCAGGCACGAGTGCCTGCGCCAGATCAGAATATCGCGATGGCGCACGACTGCGCCCCCACCACGCGTACGAGGTCGGCAGGCGGCAACAGCATCTGGCAGCCGCGGATGCCCGCGCTCACCGAGATGACGTCCCATAGCTCGGCGGTTTCGTCCAGGTAGACCAGGTAAGGCTTCTTGGTGCCCACCGGAGAGACCCCGCCTCGCACATATCCGGTCAGGCTGAGCACTTCCTTCACGGGCACCAACTCCACCTTCTTGTTACCGCTGGCCGCAGCCAAGGCCTTCAAGTCGAGTTCCGTCTTGGCCGGAATGCACGCCAACATTACACCCGTGCGCTCGCCGCGTGCCACCAGCGTCTTGAAGACCTGCTCCGGAGGCATACCAACGGCCGCGGCAACTTCGGGCGCGCTGAGGTGCTCCTCGTCTACCGGGTAATGGCGCAACTCATAGCGGACGCCGGCCTGATCCAAAATGCGGGCGGCGTTCGTCTTCGGCATGGGGCGAGCTAAGACCGGCGCCGCGTCACCAGCCGTGACGCATCACGGCCTCGCGAGCCAGGGCAATCACCAGCGGATGCGCCAGGGCTCGGAACTCGTCCGTGCGCATGTGGACCACGTCGCGATGAGTCCCGGCGTTGAACGCGATCATCGGCTCTTCCGCCAGATCGCAATCGAGGTACACGGCTATTCCGTACAGGTTCCCAAACGGCGGCATGGCTCCCAACTCGCAATCCGGGAACAGTTCGCCGACTTCACTTTCGGTCGCGAGCCGGGCATGGGTGAGTCCCAGGCTGATCCGCACCTCCTGGAAATCCACCAGGCGGTTGGCGGGGACAACCACCAGGTGGTATCGATTGTCGCCGAAGATCACTACGGTTTTCGCAACCTCCCTCGAGGGCAGGTGCTCGGCCGACGCCAGCTCGCGGGCTGTATAGGCTTGGGGATGCGTGGTATGCGTGTATTCGGCGTGGTTCTCGTCGAGGAATACGCGCAATCTCTCTAAAAGCGCCATAAGAACCTCCGCTGATTGGAATTGTACGCCCGTGCGGGCAGAGTGGGAAGCCCTACTTGCCGATGCAGAAGGTGGAGAAGATCCGGTTGAGAATGTCGTCGGCCGTGGTGGCGCCGGTGATGGCGTCGATCGGCCGCAGGCCCGCATACAAATCCAGCAACAACATCTCGTGGGGAATGCCGGCCTCCACGGCGGCGCGGGCCTTCTCCAGCCAGTCACCCGATTCCCGGAGCAGTTGCTCGTGCCGGATGCTGGTGATGAAGCCGGTCTCCCTCTCCAGGGCGTGATGCGGCGCTACGGATGCGAGAACCGCTTCCCGGAGATTGCCGATGCCGTTGCCGGTGAGCGCGGAAACGGCAATGCAGGTCGGGCCGGTGGGGCCCGCGCCTGCCAGATCGCTCTTGTTTCCGACTACCAGGTGGCGTCCCTGCTGCCGGGCGCGCTCGATCAAGGCCTGGTCCTGAGAGTCGGGCGGCTGCGAGAGATCAATCACCACCAGGGTCAGGTCGGAATCCGCCATGGCCTGATAGCTGCGTTCGATCCCGAGCGATTCCACGAGGCCGGTTCCCTCCCGGATCCCGGCAGTGTCGTAGAGTTTCACCGGGATGCCGCCGATGTTGGAAACCTCGGATACCAGGTCGCGCGTGGTGCCCGGAATGTCCGTCACGATGGCGCGGTCCTGTTCCAGAAGCCGGTTGAAGAGGCTGCTCTTGCCGACGTTGGGGCGTCCGACGATCGCCAGAGTCAGCCCGTGGCGAATGAGCCCGCCGTATTGGAAGCTGGCGGCCAATTGGCGGACGCCCGCCAGAATTGGATGGAGGCGGCGGAGGATTTCGCCCGCTGGCGCGACGCTGACGTCGTCCTCCGCGAAATCGATGCCGGCTTCGAGCAGGGCGATCAGTTCCAGAAACTGCTCTTTGATGGGCGCAATCCGGCGGGAGACGGAACCGCCGGTCTGCTGCGCGGCGACCCGCGCCTGGTAAAGCGTGGTGGCTTCGATCAGGTCGCGGACAGCCTCGGCCTGCGGCAAATCGATGCGGCCGTTGAGAAAGGCGCGGAGCGTAAACTCGCCCGGTTCGGCCAGGCGGGCGCCGGATTCCAGGGCCCGCTCCACGGCGTGGCGCAAGACGATGGGCGAGCCGTGGCAGGAAATCTCGATCAGGTCCTCGGCGGTATAGGATCGGGGTGCGGCAAAAAAGGTCACGACCACTTGATCGACCGCGTTACCGTCGCGGTCCAGAAGTTCGCTGAGATGAGCCCGCCAAGGCCGCCAGGAAAGCGGCGCGAGAATCTTTTCCGTGATTGTTCGGGCATCGCTTCCAGAAAGGCGGACAATCCCCAGACCGCTTCGTCCGGGAGGAGTCGCTATGGCGACAATGGTGTCGGTGAGATTCACGGCCTCTCAGGCCATTGGCGTTTCTTCAACGGCGCCGCGACGGGCGGGAATCGCCGCGGTCGCGCGGCGGACCACCGGGACGGCGGGGGCCACCGCGGAAGTCGCTGCGTGGCGGTTCGGGCAGGCTTGCCATTCCCGCGGGATACACCACCACCTGGCGGCTGGGTCCGGAACCGGCACTTTCGCTCCGCACCGCGGATTCGTTCCGCAACGTCAGATGAATCACCCGCCGTTCGCGGCTGTTCATGGGATTGAACCGGAAGGGCACGCCCGTCCGCTTTACTTTTTCCGCGGCCGTCATGGCGCTCACCCGCAGCTCCTCGATGCGGAGGAGACGGTAATCGTTGGCGTCGAACGAGATGCGCGAATGGTCTTCGGAGGGCATGCGCAGCATCTCCATGGTGACGTGTTCCAGCGCCAGCAACAACTCGGCCCGGTTGGTGAGCAGCAGATCGATATCGGGACCGGTGAACTTCACCTGGACATCGGGGGTCTCGACGTCCCCGTCCGAGGCTTCTACATCTTGAATCTCGTAGTTGACCTTAAAGCCCCCATTCTGGAGGGTGGGCCGCAAGAAACCGTCGATGCGGGCGCCAATTGAGGCCACGGAGTACTTTCGGTCTGTCACAGGTCATTTCCTGCCGTTCTTTTTCTTGGGCGGCGCAACCGATCCGGCGGCTTCGATAGCCGCTTCCGTCCGATTGAAAAACCACTGCTGCGCGATTTGTACCAAATTGCTGGTCAAGTAGTATAGCACCAGTCCGCTGGGGAATCGGTAGAACATGAAGCCGAAAATCAGCGGCATCATCATCATCATCTTCTGCTGGCTCGGATCCTGATTGGGCTGTGGCGTCATCTTCTGCATCAGGAACTGGGTCACGATCATGATGATCGGCAGGATCCGGATCGCCAGGTCTTCGGGTTGCGACAGGTCGGTCACCCACAACCACGACGCGCCGCGCATCTCCACCGAAACCGTAAAGACCCGGTAGAACGCGAAGAAGAACGGCAACTGGATGAGCATGGGGAAACAGCCTCCCATGGGGTTCACCCCGTGCTTCTTGTACAGGTCCATGATCTCCTGGTTCTTCTCCCCCGCCCGCGGATCGGTCATCTTGATGTTCTTGTACTTGGCATTGATGAGATCGATGTGCGGTTTCAACGCCTGCATCTTCCGCATGGATTTCATGTTGGTGAACTTCAGCGGGAAGAGGATGAAATTGATGGCGATAGTGACCACCACGATCGACCAGCCGAAGTTGTGAACGGCATGATCGTTGAACCAGTTGACCAGCAGAAAGAGAGGCTTGGCGAGAATCGAAATCCAGCCGAAGCTCACCACCTGTTCGAGCTTAGGATTGATGCCCTTGAGGAGGTCGATATCCTTGGGGCCGACGAACAACTCGAATCGGTTGATATCGCCATCGGAAATCGCCGCGCCCGCGAATGGCTGAGGCTTCTCCTCGGAAGAGGTGCGAACCGGGTCGGCGAAGGTCACGAACTGCGTATTGACGCCCTCCGGCAGGAACACCGCCGCGAAATAAGTATCCGCCAGGCCCGCGAAGGAGGCGTTTCCATTAAACGTGATGGGCCCCTTCTTGGCATCGTTTGCGGCCTTTTCCACCAGGGAGTTCTCGGTGACGTCGAAGTACAGGGTTTTGTCGGCCGGAGTGGCGATGGTGAAATCGCCAAAGCCCCCGCGCCATTCCAGCATGTGCGGCAGGGGCTTGCCATCCACCGTGACTTCGCTCGAAATCTGCGACAGGTAGCTGCTTTTGTCGAAGTGGAAAATCTTGCGCACCTCCGTGTGTCCATCGGAGAAGAGATAGGTGACACCCAAGCCATCCGGGTCCACGGTTTGCTTGTAGTCCACCCAATTGACCTTGGCGGTCGGTTGCTGGCCGGCGAAGTAAAGCGAGAAGGGGGCGTCCAGGCAAGGGGCATTCTGCGGGCAGGGAGGATGGGCCGCGGAATTGATCAGGTCGAGGGGTTTCCCATCGTTGCCCTTATACCTGAGCTTCCCCTTGGCATCGGTGGTCTTCAGCAGCCAGCTCCGCACCGTCGCGCCCTGATTGCTGAAGGAGATTTTGTAGACGTCGGTCTCGATCGTCAGGATGGGAAGGGACTCCTGAGCGGTCGCCGCTGCCGTGGCGGCCGCCGCGGCCGCCGGCGCCTCATTGGGGGTAGCAGGCTGCCCAGCCGGCGCGGGCGGCTGTGCGGGTTGGCCCCCGGGTGCTTCCACGGCCGTTTCCGGCGGTTTCCCGCCGGCCGGTGGGGGAGCTTTGAAAAAGGGGAGGTAGGGGGTGACGAACATCACCGCGCCCATCAGCAGGAATGCGAGCAGGAGCCGCAATTCCATTGACAATTCTTTTGGCGGCTGGCCCTGAGTATTGCCATTCCCGCCATTTACAGATTCGGCCATTCAGATTCCGTTCAGAACTCACATCTACCGGACAGGATCGAAACCGCCGGGATGAAACGGATGGCAGCGCACCAGGCGGCGCAATCCCATCCAAACTCCCCTGACTGCGCCATATCGTTCGACCGCATCGCTCATGTATTGCGAGCAGGTCGGGTAGAAGCGGCACGCGGAGGGCAACCAGGGAGATACACAATACTGATATACGGCAATCGCCCGCATTAAGATCCATTGCAGCGGAGAAAGAGACGCTCCACCTCGCGTTGCAACTCCGGCATCGGAGCATCCAAAACTTTGCGGCGCGGGTTGATGACGATGGACCACTGGGGATTCAGCCGATCGAGGGAGTAGCGGACGGCTTCGCGCACACGTCGCCGGATCCGGTTGCGCACCACGGCCTTGCCGAGCGCGCGGGGAACCGTGAAACCGATACGGGGACCGTCCGGCTCTGCTTCCCGAACGCAGAAAGCCGCGAAGAATGGACCGGTGTGGCGAACACCCTGGTCGTAAACTCTCCGGAAATCTTGCGATCGCAGCAGGTGTACACGTTTCGGAAACCCAGAGATGGTGCAGCTACCTCTCGGAACTGACCGTGAGCTTTTTCCGGCCCCGGGCCCGGCGGCGAGCGAGCACAGCCCGCCCGTTTTTGGTTTCCATGCGAGAGCGGAAGCCGTGAGTCTTCGCCCGGTGACGATTATTCGGTTGAAAAGTGCGTTTTGGCATTTTATCTCAAGTATTTAGTATAAATCACCGGAGCGTGGAGCGGCAAATCGTCAGTGGGGCGGATCCCCTGGTCCGCGGGCGACCCCGGCCGCCCATCCAACGCTGAACTAACGATACTCGCTTCTTTCTGAGTGTGCAAGCCGACCAGGGGGTCGGGGGTCGGCTGCGGACCTGGGGTCTGCCCCACGTTTGTGTCGCGCACCTGACGATTTCTTCGCAACTTTTCCCTGGATGCGTCGTCATACGCTATAGTCTATTGCGGCATATCGTGCGGCGATGCAGTTGCACCAGCATCGACCGGCAGGAGGGATTATGCATTCCGATCGGCGGCCCCGCCTCTGGGAAAACACGTTACAAGACATCCGCTACGGCTTGCGGGTGCTGGTCAAAAACCGCGGCTTTTCACTAGCGGCCGTCCTGACTCTGGCTTTGGGGATCGGAGCGAATGCCGCGATCTTCAGCCTGGTGTACGGTGTGCTGCTCCGACCGTTGCCTTACCAGGACGGCGGACAGCTCGTCGTGGTCCACCAGAAGTCGTCGCGGACCAACCAGCCGAACCTGCCGTTTTCGGCGCAGGAGATCTTCGACTATCGCGACACCAGCCACACGCTGGCCGGTCTGGTGGAGCACCACTCCATGAACTTCCTGCTGCTGGGCAGGGATTCGGCCGAACGCGTCAATACCGCGGTGGTCTCGGCGAACTTCTTCGACGTTTTGGGCGTCAAGGCGCTCTTGGGCAGGACCTTCGTCGCCGCCGACGAAGCACCGGGCTCCAACGCCGTCCTGATTCTCAGCAACGAGTACTGGCGAACGCGGCACGGCGCCGATCCGAACATCGTCGGCCAAGTCTTCCAGATGAACAACCGGCCCCACACCGTGATCGGGGTCCTGCCGCCGATTCCGCAATATCCGGTCGAAAACGACGTCTACATGCCGACCTCGCAATGCCCCACGCGCGCATCGCAGAGGTTCATCTCCAACCGGCGGGCCCGCATGATGACCGCCTTCGCGCGCCTGAAGCCCGGAGTGCCGGTGGAGCAGGCGCAAGCCGACCTGTCGACCATTGCGGCGCGCCTCGAGCGCGAACATCCGGACGCGTACCCCAAGGGCTCGGGGTACGGAGTCTCGGTGGCGTTGCTGCAGGACGATCTCACCCGGCGGGCGCGCACCACCTTCCTGGTGCTGTTGGGAGCCGCCGGATTCGTGCTGTTGATCGCCTGCGCGAACGTCGCCAACCTGCTGCTTGCGCGCCTGCTGAAACTGGAGCGCGAACTCGCCATCCGGGCGGCGTTGGGCGCGGGCAAGGCGCGGCTGATCCGGCAGTTGCTGACCGAGAGCGTGATTTTATCGCTGGCAGGCGGAGCGCTCGGTATGGCGTTGGCGCCCGCCGCTCTCGCGCTCCTGGTGAAGTTTGCCGAGCGGTTTACCACCCGCGCGGCCGAGGTCAAAATGGACGGACCGGTGCTCCTGTTTACGGTCCTGATCTCGCTCGCCACCGGTCTCCTGTTCGGCCTGGCCCCAGCCTTCAACTCGAGCGGCAGCATGGGGGACTCCCTGAGGCAAGGCAACGCTCGGACCACGGCCACACGCGGCGGCGGGCGGCTGCGTGCGGTCCTGGTGGTCTCGCAGGTGGCCGTCTCATTCGTTCTGTTGATTGGCGCGGGCCTGATGGTGCGCAGCTTCCTCCGGCTCCAGCAGGTGAATCCGGGATTCAGTCCCGACCACGTGCTCACGATGCGGCTGAGCCCGAACTTCTCGCGTTACACCAAGCCGGAGCAATTCCAAAGTCTGACCGACACCGTCCTCAGGAAGGTCCGATCGATCCCGGGTGTGGCTTCGGCCGCACTGGCCTCGAATTTCCCATTCAGCCCCGGCGGCGTGGTCTCCGGGCCGGGCAGTGTCAGCTTCGAAATCGAAGGCAGACCGGTTTCCCGTGGGGAACTGGCTCCCCAGGTAGACCCCACCGTCATCGGCACCGATTATTTCGCGACGATCCGGCAGCCCATTCTCGCCGGCAGGGACTTCAACGACCATGACAATGCGGAAGCCCCGCTGGTCGCGATCGTCAACCAGACGATGGCCCGGCACCGCTGGCCGGCCGAGGATCCCATCGGCAAGCGGATCACGTTCGACCAGGGGCAGCACTGGGTCACGATCGTTGGCATTGCGAGCGACGTGAAGGAATACGGCCTGGATCGGGAGGTCAAAGACGAGATTTACAGCGCCTTCCAAAACGGGTTCGTCGGCAACCTCGTGGTGCGCACCGCCGGAGATCCGGCGTCCATGATCACGGCCACCCGTGCCGCGCTCCACGATGTCGATTACCAGCTGGCCGTAGACCGCGTTCAGACCTTGCAGCGGCTCCAGCAGGACTCCGTGGCGTCCCCGCGGGTGACGGCCATTCTGTTGGGACTCTTCGCACTCCTGGCGCTGATCATCAGTGCCAGTGGGATCGCCGCGGTGATGGCGCTGATGGTCACACAGCGTACCAACGAACTGGGGATCCGGATGGCGTTGGGTGCCACCCGCGAGTCGATCCTGGTGCTGGTGGTGCGCCACGGGCTGCTGCTCGCGTTCGCGGGCACGGCCCTGGGGATCGCCGGAGCGGTTGGAGTGACGCGTCTGCTGGCCTCGCTGCTCTTCGGGACGAGCCCCACCGAGATCGCCACGTTCGCGGGGGTCTCGGTGGTATTCCTGGCAGTTGCGGCGGTGGCGTGCCTGATTCCCGCCCGCGCGGTGACGTCGATCGACCCGGTGATCGCGCTGCGGCAGGAGTGAAGTTGCAGTTCCGGCAGGAGCGAAGGCGACCCCTGCCGGGAACGTCTCTTGAGCCCTTCAGTCGAACTCCCACGTCCGGAAGCGGTGCTGATGCTCCGCCATATCCACCCGCTTCCCGCGAAACCGGACGCCCTCCAACTCGAGCCGTGTGCGCTGCTCCAGCGCGGCTTCGTACTTCAACTTGATGGCGCCGCCCGCGCCTACGACCCGCTGCCACGGAAGCGCATTGCCGCACCGCTGAAGCAACTGCGCCACGTGGCGGTGGTAGAGCGGGTACCCCGCGGCGGCCGCCACCTGGCCGTAGGTCGCCACCTTTCCTTTCGGAATCTGGCGGATGGCTTTGCGGAACGCCGCATCGCGATGCTCGCTCTTGGGAGCCCGCCTCAGGCGCCGCTCCACTTCCTGCCGCGTCATGCCGCTCTTCATTGCAAATCCTTGTGGCGGAAGCACCCCACCAGGTGGTCGTTCACCATGCCTGTGGCCTGCATGAAGGCATAGCAGATGGTGGACCCGACGAACCGGAACCCGCGTTTGCCCAGGTCTTTGCTGAGCGCGTCCGACTCCTCCGTGCGGGCCGGCACGGCCTCGTGCTTTCGCCAGCGGTTCTGCCGCGGACGACCGCCGACGAACCGCCACACGTAGGCGTCGAAGCTGCCGAATTCTCCCTGCAGATCGAGAAATGCCCGCGCGTTCGCCACCGCCGCGCGGATCTTCAGCCGGTTCCGCACGATCCCCTCGTCTCCGAGAAGGGTTGCGATTCTGGACTCGTCATAGACTGCCACTTTGCGCGGATCGAAGTCATCGAACACGGCGCGATAGCGGGGGCGCTTACGCAGGATCGTGGACCAGCTCAGCCCCGCCTGCGCGCCCTCCAGCACCAGGAACTCGAACAGCCGCTGATCGTCGTGCACCGGCACTCCCCACTCGTCGTCGTGGTAGCGAATGGACAGGTCGTCCTTCGCCCAATCGCACCGTTCACGGACATTTGACGGCATGAAGCAGCTCCTTGTCGATAGTCAGCACCAGGCACCCGCTGAGTTCCGAGTGATCCAGCGCGAGGCCGTTCCAGAACAGCTTGCTGTCGGGAGCCCAGTGCGGCGGAATCGTGAGGCGCATTTCCTGGATGGTCCGGCTGACGATCTGAATCTCCTTGTCCCCAGGCAGGTACTGGGCTTCCACGCGCGCCGTCACCACCGGGTCGCGGCGCGGCAGGATGATGCGCGTTTCCATGCGGATTCTCTCCTTCCCCCGCTGCACCATCGCCACCGCGTGCCCCTCCGTGGCTTTGGCCATGATCTCCGCGTATTTGCGCCCGTCTTCGATCGGCCTCCCGTCGATGGCGACGATGCGGTCCCCCAGCTTGAGTTCGCCGTTGTACTTGTCGGGAAGGTAGGAGACCAGAATGCCGGGACCAGGATCGCCGGGTTTGTAGCCGAAGCCGCCGAGGTCGAGCGAAGCTGTCGCGATCGCCTTGAGACGCGTGGAGGGCAGCACGTCGTTGCGCTCGTTGACGTCGAACTTCGTCAACTGAATCCAGTAGCAGCTCGCGAAGGTGGGTGAGTTGGTTTCGCAGTCGATCTCGTTGGGGAATTCGTCCCGGCGGTGGTGGGCCAGCCAGTCGAAGATGGCGCCGTTGGTCGCGCCCGCCGAGGAGCGCCATTCCACGTTCAGAGCTTCGGATTTCAGTTTTTTGGCCAATGCCTCATCCTCGTTCGAAGCGGTCAGCCACAACACCGGAACGAGCGCGAAATTGGCGGTGAAGATGCGGTCGGAATCGATCGCGGGCTGTGGCGATCCGCCCACCGCGATTGCCGCCGCCCAAAGGTCGGGAACGCGCGAAATGGTATAGAACACGGCTGCGGAAGCCTCTCCGCGGCCCGCCAGATAGATCTGCGCCGGGTCCGCCGCGCCTTTCTGAATGGCATCCCGGACTGCCGCCGCCAGCGCCTGCACGCGCGGATCAATCGCCGTGTTGGCAATCGGGGCGGTGATCACCTGCCAGCCCTTTTCCTTTACCCAGGCCTGCCATTGGGCAGCATCGGCGGCGTCGATCAGAGCGACGGCCGGGCTCTTCCCCGGAGCGGGCGGCGCGGGTTGCGGAAGCGAGGCCGGTTCCTGCGCGAAGACAACCGCGCCGGCGGCCAGCCTAATTACGGCGCATGCGAGAACGGATCTTCTTGACCAGCTTTTCAATGTCATCCGTCTTCTTCAATGTGGACATGGAGAGAACGTAGGCGTCGTTCTTCTCCAGGTCCTCTTTCAATTGCTCGGAAAGCTCCACCAGTTGCGCGGCGTCTTTCAGGTTCTGTTCATGCTCGGCTTTCAGGATTTCGTCGCGCTGCAGTTTGCCATTCGGCAGCCTGACGCCATCATCCTGAGACCGGCTGGGGGATTGCGGATAGTCTTGCTGCCCGGGAACTTGCGGAGTGGATCCCAGTCCATTGAGACAGATCAGCGAGACCGCCGCTGCCAACGATAATACCAGCGCGCAGCGCCCAAATCTGAGTTTCATGGGGAAGTCCTGTACTCATGATAGCCAAAGCCGCGGAGTCGAGCGCCGGCGACCTGGCACGAGTGCCAGGCACGAGTGCCCGCGCCACGCCTGGGCCAGAAACGCAACCGTCAGAGCCTACCGTCCGGCTTCCGCCGGCTCAGCGATCTCCTGGCCTACCCGGTAGCCCTCCCAGCGCGCCACGATCGCGCTCGCCAGGCAATTGCCCAACACGTTGATCGACGTTCGCGCCATATCGAGCAAAGCATCCACGCCCAGCAGCACCGCGACCCCTTCCATCGGAAGGTGGAAGGTGGCCAGCGTCCCGGCCAGGATCACCAGGGCGGCGCGCGGGACTCCCGCCACCCCTTTGCTCGTGAGCATCAGAGTCAGCATCATCAGAAGCTGGTCGCCCAAAGCCAGGTTGGTGCCGGCGGCCTGCGCCACGAACACAGATGCCAGCGAAAGATAGAGCGCGCTGCCCACCAGGTTGAAGCTGTAACCGGTGGGGATGACGAAGCCCACGATGTGCTTGGGCACCCCGAAGCTCTCCATGTTCTCGAGCGCCAGCGGAAGCGCCGCCTCGCTCGACGCGGTGGAGAAGCCGATGAGGAACGGCTCGCGCACTGCCCGATAAAATCTGGCCATCGGAATGCCGAAAAGAATCAGACCGGGAGCGAGCACAAATACGATGCACAGGATCGCCGCCCCGTACATGGTCACGATCAGCTTGCTGAGGCTGAACAGCACCGCCACGCCTTTGTTCCCCACCGTCACCGCGATGGCTGCGCAAACTCCCAGCGGAGCCAGGTACATCACATATTTGGTGAAGCGGAACATCACTTCGGCCAGTGATGAGCAGAAGGTCACCACCGGCGAGGCCTTGGCACCGATGGCGGCGCAGGCAGCGCCGAACAGGAAGGCGAAGACCACAATCTGCAGCGCGTCGTTGCGCGCCAGCGCGTCGATGATGCTGGTGGGGAAGATGTGCTCCACGATGGAGCTGAAGGTGGTCTGGCTCTGCGGAACCGCGGCTTCCGCGGCGCTCTGGTGGATCGCGACGCCTTCGCCCGGCCGCACCAGGTTCACCGCCGCAAGCCCCAAAAAGAGCGCCAGGGTGGTGACGATTTCGAAATAGATGATGGCCTTGCCTCCGATCCGCCCCATCTGCTTCATATCGCCGCCGCCCGCAATCCCCACCACCAGCGTGCCGAAGAGCAGCGGCGCGATGATCGATCGGATCAGCCGCAGGAACACGTTGCTCACCGGCGCGAGTTGTTTGGCGAAGCCCGGCGCGATGATTCCCAGGACCACGCCGGCGGCCATGCCGATGAATATCCAGGCGGTGAGCGAAAGGCGCTTCATCGTTCTCCCCATTTGAGTTTTTGCCGCAGCACGTCGAAGAACATCATGCGCGGCGGACGGATCAGGTGCAAAGAGAACTGCGAGCTGTGAAATACCACCGCGTCGCCCTCCTGGATCGGCGTGCCCACCTGGCCGTCGATCGTCAGGAACACGTCGTCGGCGCCGCGTGACACTACGCGGATGACGCTGGTATCGGACACGATCACGGGACGGTTGGTGAGCATGTGGGGGCAGATCGGGGTGATGCAGATGGCGGGGACTGACGGAAAGATAATCGGGCCGCCGGCAGAGAGCGAATACGCGGTGGACCCGGTGGGCGTGGAGATGATGAGTCCATCCGCCTTGTAGGCGCAGACGAACTGATCGTCCACATGCGTGTCGAGATCGATCATTCGGGCGATGGCGGACTTGGTGACCACGGCATCGTTCAATGCGTCGAAGACCGCCACTACGCGGCCGCCTCTCTGTACTTCGGTGTTGAGGAGCTTTCGTTTGGCGATGCGGTGCGATCCCGCGAAGGCGCGCTCCAGTTCGGGATACAGTTCGTCCACGGTGATGGCGGTGAGGAAGCCGAGCCCACCCAGGTTGACGGGGAACAGCGGAATCTCGCGCCTTCCGATGGCGCGCGCGGCCGAAAGAAGGGTGCCGTCACCGCCGAGCACGATGATCAGGTCGCAGCCTTCGGGCACTTCCGATCGCGGCAGCCCCGCCCGGCTTCCGGCATAGAAAGCGGTCTCTCCGTCCAGGCGAACCGCGATATCCCGCCGGCCGAGCCATTCAATGAGCCCGGGCACGATCTCGCCGGCAGCGGTGACGTTCGGCTTGGAAACAATGCCGACAGTCTTAATGGTGCGCATAAAGGAGAAATTCCCGGTTCCCTTCGGCTCCCGGAATGGAGCTTTCCACCATGCTGGTCTCGAATCCGAACTCCCGCACGACGCGCGTCACCTTTTCGCAAACTGCCTGGTGAACCAGCGGATCGCGCACGATTCCGCCCTTGCCGACCAGGCCCCTACCGGCTTCAAACTGCGGTTTGATCAGTATAACCATTCCCCCGGCCGGCTGGAGCAGCGGCACTGCGGCTGGCAGGATCAGGGTGACGGATATGAAGCTGACATCGCAGGTGAGGAAATCGGCGGGCTCGCCGATGTCTTCCGGCTTCAACTCGCGCGCATTGATTCGTTCGTGCACGATCACGCGGGGATCGGTGCGCAGCGACCAGGCGAGCTGCCCCGCGCCGACGTCCACGGCATGCACACGCGCGGCGCCGGCCTGCAGCAACGCGTCGGTGAATCCGCCGGTGGAAGCGCCGATATCGATGCAGACCGCGCCGCGGACGTTGATGCCGAAGTGCTGGAGAGCGCCGGCCAGCTTCCGTCCTCCGCGGCTGACGAAGGGCGGCGGTGCGAGGACCTTCACAGTCGAGCCGGGATCCACCGGCCGGCCGGGCTTGGAAGCCTTCTGCCCATCGACGAGCACCTCGCCGGCCATGATGAGCGCCTGCGCCTTTTCACGGGATTCGGCAAGCCCGCGTTCCACGAGAACGCGGTCGAGGCGGTTCTTCACCGCCTCATTCTAACTTCATTCCAACTGGGTGGACTCCCAGGCCTACGCGGTTCCGTCCGGCTCGTGGAGATAGAATCGCGAACCGGAGCGCTGCTCGGCATCGACTTCGCGCAGCACCTTGAGCGTCTCGCTCCTCCGCGCGTTGGCAACCTCCTTGACCAGCGCATTCAGCAGAGCCATCGGAGCGACATACGAAACTCCAAAGGATGGAGTCTCCACTGCGGCGAGGAAACAGATATCAGCCAGTCGCGCCAGGGGCGACAGCAGGGTATCCGCGATGCCGACGCAGTAAGCCCCCTTGCGGCGGGCGAGTTCAAAGCCCTCCACAGTCATTCGCAATCCACGGCGGAAGCTGATCGCGATCACAACGTCGTTCTTGTTCGATGCGCGGGCAAGGTGAACAATGCGGCCGTGTCCCGTGCCCGCGAACACCGGCAGACCCAGCAGCGTGAGAGTGTATTCCAGAAACACGACCAGGGCGGTGGCGGCGTCTCCGCCCAGAATCACGACCCGCCTGGATGACCGCAACCTGGCGGCAATCGCGGCTATCTGTTCCAGGCTCGCGCTGCTCCGCAAGGCACTCAGATTCTTCAGATCCTGGTCAATCGATTCGCGCGCTCCCCGGACTCTCCCGTTCCTGCCCGCCGCGCTCGCCCGCATCGTATCGAGAGAGGTGGCGTATGCGATGGAGGCTTCATGCAGATGATGCTGAAATGCCCGGTAATTCTCAAATCCCATGCCGCGGACGATGCGGACGATGGTCGCCGCGTCCGTCCCCAGCGCCTTCGCCAGATCGCGCACGCTCAGAAGGACGAACTGCCGCGGGTTTGCCAGCACCGGACGAATGATCTGCTGGCGCCTGTCACTCAGATTCGCCAGGCGGGCCCCCAGATTTCCATTGCCGTTCCCGGCATTGCCTCGAGCTTTTCCGGCCAGCATTGCTCAAGCATCTCTGAAGCGGGTGGTCTTGTCAATTCCGGAGAGAAACATTCGTTTCATGAAGGGTAGTATCGCAACAATACTGCTTGACAAATCTCACCGGGTGTTCCAGAATCCGAGAATCCGGTGGCCTGAAACGTCCGTTTCACACTTGCCGAGTGTGGACGCTTCCACAAAAGGAGTCTTTTTATGTCTTACTTTCCTACAGCGCTCAACGGATGGAGGTCTCGGGCGGTTCTCGCCATGCTCCTGTGGGCTGGCTCGCCTGCTGCTGTTGTGGCCCAGACTGCGGACACAGGGGCCATCGGAGGAACCATCACCGATGCGGCCGGCGCCGTGGTTCCGCTAGCGGAAATCAAGGCCACGAATTCGGCAACGGGCGAATCGCGTACCGCCGTCTCGGCGCAGAACGGCGCCTACGCGGTACCGCTTCTCCCCCCGGGCTCGTACAAAGTCGAAGTTTCGAAAAACGGATTCAGGACACTGAGCTATCCGAGCGTACACGTGATCGTTGCCGAGACTGAAACGCTGAACGCGCAACTCGAGGTCGGCGCGGTGACCGAGTCGGTGACAGTCGCAGATGAAGCGGAGCAGTTGCAGACCGCCTCGAGTTCTCTCGGCCGCGTGACCAGCGAGGAGATGGTCGCGAACCTGCCGCTGGTCACCCGAAATTACACGCAGATCATCGGATTGAACGCGGGCGTCGCGGCCGAAGTGACCAATGCCACCGCGCTCGGGCGCGGCAGTGGAGGCGAGCGCAGTTTCTCATCCGCCGGCGGCTCGCAGTCCAGCAACAACTACCAGATGGACGGGATCGTGGCCAACGATCTGCAGAACAGCGGCGATTTCTCGGGCGGCGTCGCCATTCCCAATCCCGACACCATCCAGGAATTCAAAGTCCAGACCAGCCAATACGACGCCACCTACGGACGCAATGTCGGCGCGAATGTGGACGTGATCACCAAAGGCGGTTCCAACACGGTGCACGGCAGCCTGTTCGAATACTTGCGCAACGAAGACCTGAACGCCAACGACTTCTTCTTCAACCGGGCGGGCCAGGCTCGCGGCCTGCTGCGCGAGAACCAGTTCGGCGGCACGGTCGGCGGACCCATTCGAAAAGACAAACTCTTCTTCTTCGCTTCGTACCAGGGCACGCGCCAGTTGAACGGAGTGAGCACCGCCTGTTCCACCAGTTTCGTGGAGCCGCCGTTCACCGACAACCGCTCCGCCGCCGCACTCGGCGCGTTGTTCGCCGGCCAGAAAGGGTTCTATCAGAACGCTCTCGGCGGAGTCGGTCCGGCGATCCTCGCCGATGGTTCCAACATCAGCCCGCAGGCGCTTGCGCTGATGAATTTCAAGCTGCCGAATGGCCAATACGCGATCCCGTCGCCACAGCAGATCAATCCCAGCGCTCCCTTCGCCACACGAGGCTTTTCGGTATACAGCGTTCCCTGCTCGTTCAATGAAGATCAGGGCATGGCGAACTCCGACTATCTGCCGTCGGCACGAAGCAAATTCGCATTCCGTTTCTTTGTGGCCGACAGCAACGAGACCGAGACGTTTCCGCCGGCCAACATCGGCGGCCCGACCGCGCCCGGGTGGCCGATCCTGGTTCCCAACAAGTTCTACAACGCCTCCGTCGGCCACACGTTCATCATCACGCCGAGGCTCCTGAACCAGTTCGAAGCCGGCTACCATCGCACCTACGTCAACACCAATCAATCCGAGCCGCTCAAGTACTCCGCAATCGGCATCACCGCACCCTCCTATGACGACGGCGTCCCCGCCATCAACGTCAACGGCGCGCTCAGCCTGGGCGGCAACGGGCAATCGCTGGTCGATACGCAGAACACCTATGTCCTGCAGGATGGCGCGTCCTGGACATGGGGGCGGCATGTGATGCGCTTCGGCGGTGGGATCGTGCGGACACAGAATAACATCGAAGGCTTCCACTACATCGGTGGGCTGATCTTTCTGAGCTTCCCCGACCTTCTGCTTGGCTTGAACGCTACACAGTCGGGTACGGCGGCGGTCGGCGTGCCCGTGGGCAACGTCTATCTTTCCATCGACCTCGCCGGGTTGTTCGATCGCGCCTTCCGCACCTGGGACGGCAACCTCTACTTCCAGGACGACATCAAAGTCAGCCGCCGTCTCACGCTAAACCTCGGCCTCCGCTACGAACGCCTCGGGGATATCAGCGACGCGCTCGGCCGAAACGGCAACTTCAACTACAATCTGGCTGAAGGAACTCCTCCTGCCTCGGGCACGCTCGCCGGATTCGTGGTTCCGTCCAACTACAGCGGCCCCTTGCCCACCGGTGTCACCAAGCTGAGCAACAATCTCGGATATAACGGAACGGGGCAGAACACGTGGAATCCGCGGGTGGGCTTTGCTTACCAGTTGCCCGGCACGAACCGCCTGGTCTTGCGGGGAGGCTATGGGTTCTACCACGATCGTACTACCGGGCAGCCTTTTTTCCAGTTGCTCACCGTTCCTCCGTTTTCGGTGCTGAATCAGCTCACCGCCACGCAGAATGGAGCGGCTACTCTCGCCAATCCCTTCCCCGCGGCGATCTCGGTGCCGATCTTCCCTCCCTATTCGCCCACGACGAGTCAGAGCCCGACCATTATCGATCCGGATTACCGGTCGCCGACGCTCCAACACTACAGCATGGGACTTCAAACCAAGCTGATCCGGGACCTGGTGCTCGACGTGACGTATAACGGCGCGCGCGGGACGCACCTGCTCGAAGTCCGCAGCATTAACGAGGCTCAACTGGCAAGCACCTCCAACCCGATTCGCGGCGTCACGACTAACACCGTCGCCAACATTCCGCTTCGCGTGCCTTATCAGGGCTTCACGGCCAGCAGCATGCAGGATATTGGGGCCAACGGTGAGTCGTGGTACAACGCGCTGGACGTCAGCCTGGAGAAACGCCTGAGTCACGGCCTTCAATTTCTGGCCTCCTACACCTTCGCACGAACGCTCGCCACCGATACCGGCTCCGTGAGCGGCTCCAATGGAGGCACCGCCACTGGTGACCAGAATTCACGCAGCCAGCGATACGGCCCTGACAGCTTCATTCGCGATCAGCGCTTCGTGGTGAGCGCGTTCTATGCGCTCCCCGGCCCCGCGAACAGCAAGTCGCTCGCCGGGCAGGTTCTCGGCGGCTGGAGGCTCGCCGGTGTGGTCACCGTGCAAGCCGGCCAGCGCCTCACCTTGACCACCAGCACCGCCACCAACGTGTTCGGCGTCACCACCGATCGCGTGCAACTCGCCCTGGGCTGTACTTATCCGGATCTGGCGACTTCCGGCTCCATCCAGTCGCGCCTGACCGGCTACTTCAACAAGACTTGCGTTACCACCGCGCCCGTGATCGGCGCCGACGCCAAAGGTACAACCTTCGGCAACGCAGGCGTCGGCATTGTCCGTGGACCCGGCCAAGCCAACGCGGATCTCTCCCTGATCAAACAATTCGGGGTTCCGCGCTGGGACCGTGGGCGCTTCGAATTCCGCACCGAGTTCTTCAACGCCTTCAATCATCCCCAGTTCGCGAATCCATCCGTGAGCTTTTCGTCCGCCAGTTTTGGACAGATTCTGACAACCAACGTCAATCCACGCGTCATTCAGTTCGCCCTGAAGCTCACCTTCTGAGTTCGCGAACAGAGATAAACTGCAGGTACCGACCATGAGATTTTTGCTTTTTCTGATCTTTATCTCCGCCCCGCTTCTCTCCGGGCAGGGCACCCGCCTTCTCCGCCACCCCGCCCTCAGCCGCGACTCGATTGCCTTCGAGTACGCGGGCGACCTCTGGATCGTAGGCAAATCCGGAGGCGACGCCCGGAGACTCACCTCCACTCCCGGCGCCGAAATCGAGCCCTACTTTTCCCCCGATGGATCGCAAATCGCCTACACCGCCACGGTCGCCGGCAATACGGATGTTTACGTGATGCCGGCCGCTGGAGGCGACCCCAGGCGTCTCACATACCACCCGGGCGCCGATCGGGTTCGCGGCTGGACGCCGGATGGGCGCCGCGTGATCTTCGCTTCGGCCCGCGACTGCGCGCCCCAGGAATCGTTCGTGCGCCTGTGGACCGTCGGTATCGAGGGCGGCATGCCGGACGCGCTGCCTCTGCCCCGTGCTTTCAGCGGCGCCTACTCGCCCGACGGCCGCCGGATCGCCTTCGAAGAGATCTCCACCGCTTTCATTCCCGACTGGTACGAAAAAAGCATGTGGCGCCACTATCGCGGCGGCCGCACCCACCCGATCGAAATCGTCAACCTCGCGGACAGTTCGGTCGAAAAACTGCCTTGGCAAAACAGTGTCGATACCGCGCCCATGTGGGTCGGCAACACCGTTTACTTCCTCTCGGACCGCAATTTCACGGTGAATCTCTATTCCTACAGCACCGCTGCGAAGCAGGTCAAACAGCTCACGCACCACGACGACTTCGATGTGATGACCGCCTCGGCCGGACCGGACGGCATCGTGTATGAGCAGGCAGGCTACATCCATCTCTATGACCTGAAGTCCGGACAATCGCGGCAACTCGCCATCGAGGCCCGGGGCGATCTCCCGTGGGCGCGCCCGCAATTCAAGAAAGTGGCAAGCATGATTCGTGCCTCCGCGCTTTCTCCTACCGGGACGCGCGCCGCCTTCGAAGCGCGCGGCGACATCTTTACCGTCCCCGCCGAGAAAGGAGACATTCGCAACCTCACGCAGAGCCCGGGGGCACACGACCGCAGCCCTGTCTGGTCGCCCGACGGCGCCCACCTGGCCTGGCTCTCGGATGCGAGCGGTGAGTATGAACTGATGATCGGCGATCCCGGAGAATCGGCGAAGCCGCGCGCGATCGCGCTTCCCTCCACCGCCTTCTTCTCCACGCCGGAATGGTCGCCCGATGGAAAGCAGTTGCTCCTGCAGGACAATCATCGCAACCTGTGGACCATCGAGGTTGCCGGCGGCAAGGCATCCAAGCTCGACACCGAAGCCAATCCCGATGCTACCCGCCAGTTCGACGCGGTTTGGTCGCCGGATTCCAAGTGGATCGCGTACTCGAAGAATCTTCCCAGCCACCTCCGCGCCATCTTCATCTACTCGATGGAAGACGGTAAGTCGCACCAGATCACCGATGGCCTCGCGGATTCGATCTCTCCCGCGTTCGACGCCGGCGGAAAGTATCTCTACTTCCTGTCGAGCACCGACTACGGCCCGCGTACCGGGTGGCTCGAGATGAGCTCGCTCGATCGGCCCATCCGCCGCGCCATCTACCTCGCCGTGCTCAGCGCCAAGGACCCGTCGCCGCTGCTGCCCGAGACCGGCGATGAACCGCAGCGCGCCGGCGAATCCAAACCCGATGCCGCGAAAACCGTGAGCGTGCAAATCGATTTCGACAAGATCGGCCAGCGCATCATTTCGCTCGAGGTGCCCGCCGCCGACTACAGCAATCTCACCGCCGGTGGGGCAGGCACGATTTTCTACACCCAGCCCGCTTCTCCGAATCCCGGCTCGCCAATGCGTTTGCAGCGGTACCAGTTAAAGGAGCGGACCGCCGCGCCTTTCCTCGAAGGCATACGCTCTTACGCGCTTTCCGGAGACAAGAAGAAACTGCTCTACCAGGCAGCCGGCACTCAGTGGGGCGTGGTCGCTGTGGACCGGCCCGCCAAGACAGGCGACGGTGCGCTCAAAATGGCCGACCTCGAAATGCTCGTCGATCCGCGCGCCGAATGGGCGGAGATCTTTCGTGAGTCCTGGCGCCTCGAGCGCGAATACTTCTACGACGCGAAGATGCACGGCGCCAACTGGAGCGCGGTCTACGAGAAGTACCACCCGCTGGTGGCCTCGATCGGACATCGCGCCGATTTGACCTATCTGATGGCAGCGGTGGGCGGCGAGCTGACCGTCGGCCATTCCTATATTCAAGGCGACGGCGACATGCCCGGCGACGAAGCCGCGGAGCACGTCGGCCTTCTCGGCGCGGACTACAAGATCGAAAACGGCAAGTACCGCATCGCTCACATCTACAGCGGCGAGAATTGGAATCCCGACCTGCGCGCGCCCCTGAGCGCTCCCGGAATCGACGTTGCCGAGGGCGACTATCTCCTCGAAGTGAATGGGCGCCCCCTCTCTGCATCCTCCGAGGTCTACAGCTTCTTCGAAGGCACCGCGGGCCATCAGACCATGATTCGCGTGAGCAAGACACCCTCTTCCGACGGCTCGAAGCTGGTGACTGTGGTCCCGGTGGCGAGCGAGGATGCTTTGCGGACGCGAGCCTGGATCGAAGCCAACCGGCGGACCGTAGACCGGCTCTCGGGAGGACGGCTGGCGTACGTCTGGCTGCCCAATACGGCGGGTCCGGGCTACAATTCCTTCACACGCTACTATTACGCCCAGCAGGAGAAAGAAGGCGCCATCATCGACGAGCGTTATAACCACGGCGGGATGGTCGCAGACTACATCGTCAACGAACTCGACCGCAAGGTGATGGGATATTTCGCGCTGCGCGACGGCGAGCCATCTACCTCGCCGGAAGCGGGCATCTACGGGCCGAAGGTGATGATCATCAACGAATCCGCCGGCTCCGGCGGCGACGCGCTGCCGTATTATTTCCACCAGCGCAAGATCGGCACGCTGGTTGGCACGCGCACCTGGGGCGCGCTGGTCGGCACGCTTGGCCTTCCCCAGACCATCGACGGCGGAGGAATCACCGCCCCGTCCCTGGCGTTCTACGACCTGTCCGGGAAGTGGGCTGTGGAGAACGAGGGAATCCCGCCGGATATCGAAGTGGAATACACGCCTGCGGCAGTCATCCAGGGCCACGACCCGCAACTCGAACGCGCGGTTGCCGAGGCGTTGAAGCTGCTGGACCAGAATCCGAACCGGAAGGTGGCCCGCCCGGCCCCCATCGATCGCACATCCAAGAAGTAGTGGAGTACCATATGACGGCCGGCCACCCCATCGCTCGAACGCTGCTTCTCGCCTCCGCCTTCGCGTCGCTCTACGCCGCGCCGCTGGAATACACGCGGCGTGACGAAATGATCCCGATGCGCGACGGCGTGCGCCTCTACACCCAGATCTTCCTTCCCAAGATGTCCGAGAAGCTGCCCTTCATCCTGATTCGTACGCCTTATGGAGTCGGTAATCTCGATTCCGAACGCTTGAACGCGGCCATGCCGGAGTTGACGGCCGAAGGCTACATCTTCGTCAACCAGGACATTCGCGGCCGCTTCAAATCCGAAGGTCAGTTCGTGATGCTGCGGCAGCCGCGCGAGCCGGGCGATAAGAAGGCGATCGACGAGAGCACCGACACCTATGACACCATCGAGTGGCTGCTCAAGAACGTTCCCAATCACAACGGGCGGGTGGGCATGGCCGGCACCAGTTATGGCGGCTGGCTGACCGTCATGGGAATGCTCGATCCGCATCCGGCTCTGAAGGCCGCGGTGCCGCAGGCCTCGCCGGCGGACATGTGGATCGGCGACGATTTCCATCACAATGGCGCGTTCCGCCTGAGCTATGGCATGGAATACGCCTACATGATGGAGTCCTCGAAGGAGATCACCGATCGCGCGCGCCTCATCGACCGCTACGACGCCTATGAGTGGTACCTCGGCCTCGGTGCGCTCTCCAACGCAAACGAGAAATATCTCCACTACAAGCTGCCCACCTGGAACGATTTCGTAAACCATCCCGATTACGATGCGTTTTGGAAGCGGCAGGGCTTCGCTCCATGGCTCAACCGTGTCACCGTCCCTACCCTCAACGTGGCCGGCTGGTGGGACCAGGAGGATTTCTACGGCCCCCTTAAGATCTACGAGCTCCTCGAAAAGCACGACACCGCCAATCAGAACTTCCTCGTGGTAGGTCCGTGGAATCACGGCGGCTGGTCACGGTCCGACGGGCAGAAACTGGGCCGCATCGAGTTCGGCGGCGCCACGTCCGAATATTATCGCCGTGAGGTTCTCGCGCCCTTCATGGCTTATCATCTGAAGGGCAAGGGCAAGCTGGATCTGCCCGAGGCGCTCACGTTTCGAACGGGGCTGAATCGGTGGGTGCGGAACGACACGTGGCCGCTCAAGTCGCATGTCGCTGGGCGGCGCCTCTACTTTCAGCCGGGCCGCAAGCTCTCGTTCGACGCGCCCGCGGGCGATGACCAGCAATCTTCGGACAGCTACGTTTCCGACCCCGCCAACCCCGTCCCGTACCGTCCCCGGCCGATCGACGTTGCCAACGGTTGGACCACCTGGCTGGTGGAGGATCAGCGTTTCGTAGACCATCGGCCCGACGTGCTCACGTTGGAAACGGAGACGCTCGCGCAGGACCTCGTGGTCTCCGGAAAAATCACCGCGCACCTGTTCGCCTCGACCTCCGGCAGCGATAGCGACTGGATCGTGAAACTGATCGATGTTTACCCCGAAAAGGGCGGCCTGAATGCGCCCGCCGACGCCAAGATGTGCGGTTTCGAATTAATGATCGCGGGCGACGTTCTGCGCGGCCGCTACCGCAACAGCCTCGAAAAACCGGAACCGGTCGAGCCGAACTCCATTCAGCATTATCAGGTCGCGTTTGCCGGCAACGACCACGTGTTTTTGAAGGGACATCGCATCATGGTCCAGGTGCAGAGCACCTGGTTCCCGGTGATCGACCGCAATCCGCAGCGCTTCGTTCCGAACATCTTCAAGGCGGTAGAGTCTGATTTTCAGCCCGCGACGCAGCACATCTTCCGCTCCGCGCGGCACGCGTCCTACATCGACATGCCGGTCGTCACGCCGCCGGAGTAGCGTCCCCTGCGGTCACCTTCCGCATCACGCCTGGTGCGGACAGCTGTCCTCGCCGATATGCGTTCGGGGTGACTCTCGCGGCGCCTTGAAAGACCGGAACAGGGACATACGAAGGCGCTCGCCGATTCGATTCTGAAGGGCATCAATCGCGTGGAATCGGTCCGCGGCCAGCGCTCTCAAATTCGGGGCGGAACATCCAGGAAGGCAGGTTCGTGAACGAATCGTTCATGCAGCAACTCGACCAAGGCGATGCCATCGTCTTCGGGTGTGCCACCTATATGGGCAGCGAGTCGGCGGTCTTCAAGGCATTCCGGGAGGCGGCATTTCGGCCGCATTGTTACAGCTAACGGTCTTTGCCATGCAGTTGGGCGTAAGCGAAGAGAGCCCGGCCTCCGCCCTCGCGGGTAGCGGACCAAGTTATCCTTTGAGATATGAATCGCCGCACTTTCCTGACGGCTGGCGCCGCAGCGGCCCTTGCTTCCCGGACCAAGTTGCCTGGCGCCGACTCCTCCGAGTACCAGAAGCCGGTCTTCAACCTGCACAAGTTCTTCGGCAATCCCGTCAAGATAGCTTCCATCGACCTGCTGCAGACCGGCAAGATCTTTCTGCTGCGCACGCGGTCCGCGGACGGAGCGGAAGGCATCGTGCAGACCAAGGATATGGAGGACTTCATCCCGATCCTGATGCACCGCGTGATCCCGCATTTCCTGGGGAAGGACGCACGCGACCTGGAGAACCTGGTGGACGAGGTTTATGTCACGAATTCCAATTACAAGCTGGCCGGCCAGGCGTTCTGGTGTCCGGTGGCCTATGTGGAGCAAAGCCTCTTCGACCTGATGGGGAAGGCCGTGCGCAAGCCCGCCGGGGAGTTGATGGGCGGAGTGCTTCGCAAAGAAATCCCAGTGTACCTGTCGGGCTCGGGGCGCGAAACCACCGCCGAAGAGGAGGTCGAGGTTTACGTGCGCGGCGTGGAGGCAACCGGCGCAAAGGCAGTGAAGTTCAAGATTGGCGGGCGCATGAGCGACAACCGCGACGCCTATCCGGGCCGCACGGAGAAACTGCTGGAACTGGCGCAAAAGAAACTGGCGGGCAAGGTCACCCTGATGGCCGATGCCAACGGCTCGTATAACGCGGAGAAGGCCATCGGGATCGGCAGACAACTCGAGCAGATGAAGTACCTGTGGTTCGAAGAGCCGTGCCCGTGGGAGGAACTGAGCGAGACGAAGAAGGTGGCCGATGCCCTCTCCATGAAAATCGCTTTCGGCGAACAGGATTCCAGCCTTTGGCTCTTCCAGTGGATGATCGAAAACAAGGTGATCGACGTGGTGCAGCCCGATCTGAATTACAACGGGGGATTCATCCGCGCGGCGCGTGTCGCCAGAATGGCGCGCCAGGCGAACAATATGTGGATCTGCCCGCACAATACCCAGACCGGAGCGGCGTCGGTCAACATCCTGCAATTTGCGTCATCCACGCCCAACATCGGACCTTACATGGAGTATGTGTGGCGCGCGCCGGCGAAGAAGGAGTCGTGGTACACGCCGAACTTCGAAATCCGCAACGGCGTGATTCCGGTTCCCGAGGGGCCGGGGATGGGGCTGCAGTTCGATCCCGACTATTTGAAGAAAGCGACCCTGGTGAAGATTTAGGCGCCGGCCGCGTCCGCCCGGCAGAGTTCCAGTTTTCTGCGCGCGAATTCCTGAACATCTGTAAAATTCCCGTCCTCGAGAACCGGCGGGCTTCATGCACACCTCATTTTTCGCACGTTTAATTGGAGGGGCGAGCCATGACAACAACGAACGGAAAAGCGAACGGGGCGAATCTGAGCCCGAACTCGACGGCTCCGGATTCCAATTCCTACCCGGGCGACTACGTTCTCGCCACCGGCGCTAAAGCTCTCGGGCGGCTCTTGATGCTCGACGATATCTACGCGCCTGCTGGGAAACGTGGACTGCTGAAAGCCGGCTTGAGACCGGGCATGCTGGTTGCCGATTTCGGCTGCGGCGTGGGGGCGATGACGCGCAATCTGGCCGGATTGGTCGGACCTTATGGACACGCTACCGGGATCGATCTTCATCAACCGCAGTTGGTGGAGGCCGGGAATCTGTGCGCCGGATGCGGCCTGTCCAACGTTTCATTCTGGAAGGCGGATGCGTGCGACACCGGGCTGTCCGAAAACATGTTCGACCTGGTCTATTGCCGCTTCCTGTTGATTCATGTCCCGGATCCGGTGGCATGCCTGCGCGAGATGAAGCGCGTTCTGAAGCCGGGCGGAATCATTTTCGCCGAGGACGGAGATCTGCGTTCGGGAGGCAGCACGCCGTCGTCGGCGCTCAATCACTTCGGTGGGCTGTTTGAGCGCCTTGGACCGAAGAAGGGGGTCGATTACCGCCTCGGCCGGGATCTCTATCACCTTGTGAAGCGCGCCGGCTTTGAGGATGTGGAGACCGACATTTACCAGCCCGCCTATTCACGAGGCAGGGAACGCGTCTTTCTGAGGTGGTCGATTGAAGAAGCTGGCGCGGGGTTGATCGGTGCCGGCCTGTTGACCAGCCATGAGCTTGAAGATACTCTCCACCAGATGCAAACCGCCACGGAGGACCCCAATATCCTGGTGCTCATGCCGCGGATGTCGCAGGTTTGGGGACGGAAAGCGATGTGAGAGGCTCCGGGGTATGATAACCGGAGCGCCCCTTGAAGTATTTACCGGCAGATCCAGACTTCGCCCAACGTGTTCGCTCGAGCTTTTCGAGGCAACAGGCAATGGGAACGCTCGGAGTCGAGATCCTGCGGCTTGACCCGGGTGAAATCGAGCTCGCCATGCCTTACAACTGCGCCTATACGCAGCAGCACGGATTCATGCACGCCGGGATCATTACCACGGCGCTCGACAGCGCCTGTGGCTACGCGGCGTTTTCGCTGATGCCTGCCGGCGCCGCGGTGCTCACCGTGGAATTCAAGACGAATCTGCTTGCTCCGGCAAAGGGCGAGAGTTTCCGTTTTCGCGCCCACGTAATCAAGCCTGGAAGGACGCTTACCTTCTGCGACGCTCGGGCGTTCGCGATGGAAGCCGGCGAAGAACGCCTGATTGCCACCATGACGGGCACCCTGATGGCCGTCTTCCAACGCGATGGAATCGTGAGCTGAGAGCAGGCGGCGGCACCTATCGGAACAGCGCCTCCGCTCCCCTTTGGATGGCTGCTGCGCCCGCCATTCCGGTCAGCGCGGAGAGAAAAGCATTGGCCGCGCCGCGGCGCTTCCATTCCTCGTGAACGGCGTGGAATCCGAGATAGAACAGCCATCCCGCCGCCACGCCCAATGGATAGGTAATCCACGTCGAGCCCAGATTCGGGGCCATCGCCAGCCCTGCAGCGCCGCCCAATAACGTAGCTCCCTCCGCCAGTGCGCACCATGCCATCGCCGCCGTCCGCGACTTTACGGACGCCTGCAGGATGCCGCCCAGCGCAATTCCCTCGGGCAACTTGTGGAGAGCCACGGCCACCGGTACCGCTACCCGCAATCCGAGCGGAACATGCAATTGCACGGTGGCCACGCTCCACCCGTCGAGGAAGCTGTGCGCCGCGGCCGCCAGGATCAGCGGACCGGCAAATCCGTGGAGTTCGGTTGCGCAGGCGCTGTGGTCGTGATCGTGGGCGCAGGTGGGGCAGACCGGATAGGCGAAGCGGTTGAGCACCAGGAGCACCCCGTATCCCGAGGCGAACAGGATGAGACTCACGGTCCAACCCAGTTCCCCGGCAAGCTCCGGCACCAGTCCGAACAAGGCCACTCCCAGCAGCACGCCCGCACTGAAGGGAACCGCGGCGTGGGCACGGCGTCGCATCGCGGTGAGCCGCAAACCGGCTACCGCTCCCGCCAACCCGACCGCGGTCGCCAGGGCGGCCGCGGCAATCCCCGACGCTTCCGGCAGATGGTATGACAACTCTCTACTCTAGCAGTGGGAAACGGTGCATAACCCGTCACCAGAACGCGGCGGGTCGGAAGGCAGCAAATACATACGCCGGGAGTTCTGGCGAACTCCCGGCGTGAAGAAATCTGAAGTGGATTATGCGATCTTCTGGGGGGCGACGTGAACGTCCAGCATCTTGACGAGTTCCGACTTCCCCATCGAGCCCACGCGCTGCTCCACGACGTGTCCGTCTTTGAACAGCAAAAGGGTGGGGATGCCGCGGATGTTGTAGCGCATCGCTGTGCTTCCGTTGGAATCCACGTCCAACTTTCCAACCTTCAATTTGCCGGCATATTCATTGGCCACGACATCGATTGTGGGGGCCATCTGCCGGCAGGGGCCGCACCACTCGGCCCAGAAATCCACCAAAACGGGAACGTCCGAGCGCAGGACCTCCTGGTCGAACGTCGAATCGGTGAAATTAAGTGTATTCAAACCTGCCATTTCTTCTCCTAAACTCCAAACAATCTATTAGAACATCAAGCGGGCAAAAAGATTCAGGCGCGTCCCAGAAGCCGTTGATACAGCGACGAATATCGGGCCGCCGAGGCTTTCCAGGAAAAATCCTTCTGCATTCCCCGCGTCATCATTTCCCGCCAGGTTCCGGGGGTGGCAAACGCTTCGAGGGCTGCCCGAACACCTCCCAGCAAGGCCTCCCCGGAAGGCTCCCGGAACTTGAAACCGGTTCCCTCTTCGATAGTATCATCCAGTCCACCCGTGGCGCGAACCACCGGCACGGTCCCGTACCGGAGGCTGTAGATCTGATTGAGCCCGCATGGCTCGTACAGGCTGGGCATGACAAAGATATCGGCGCCCGCCTCGATGCGGTGCGCCACCCCATTGTCGAAGCCAATGCGGACGGCGATGTGGCTGGGATGCTCGGCGGCAATCCGCAGGAAAGCCTCCTCCAGGTCCGGATCGCCGTTGCCGATGGCCACCAGGTAGACGTCTTCGGCCACCAGGCTGCTGGCGATTTCGGGGACAAGCTTCGTGCCCTTCTGGGGTGTAAATCGGGAGACAATCCCGATCAGCGGGCGGACCATCGCGGAATCGGGCAGTCCGAATTCGCGCAGCAGATGCTGCTTGCAGACCTGTTTTCCGCTCAGGTCGGAGACGGAATACTGCGCTGGAATCAAGCGGTCAACTTCCGGGCTCCATTCCCGGTAGTCCACGCCGTTGAGGATTCCGCTGAGCACCGGGCTGCGGGCGCGCAGGGCGCCATCCAGGCCGAAGCCGTACTCCGGGGTCTGGATTTCCCGGGCGTAAGTCGGGCTGACGGTGTTGAGAGCGTCGGCAAACTCAATCCCGCCCTTGATATAGCTCACCTTGCCGAAAAACTCCATGCGGTCCGGCCGGTACACGCCGTCATCCAGCCCGACGGCCGGCAGCACCGTACGGGGAAACAGCCCCTGGTATCCCAGGTTGTGGATGGTGAACAGGGTCTTGACGCCAAGAAAAGTCGGGTCGCTGGCGAAACGCGTGCGCAGGTAGGCCGGGACAAGCCCCGACTGCCAGTCATGGCAGTGAACGACCTCGGTCCGAAACAGGAAGCGGGCCACCGCCAGGGCCGCGCGCGAGAAAACCGCAAACCGGAGGTGGTTGTCCGGGTAATCCACGCCCGCCTCGCCGTAGAAACCCTTGCGGTCGAACAGCGGCGGGCAGTCCAGAAGATACAGCGGAAAGTCCGCGGGCGCCTGATAGACGGAGGTGTCGTAGCGTGCCAGCCCGAGGTGGAGGGGAAGCCGGTCGTAGACGCGGCGGGCGCCTTTGAGGTCGATGGAGCCGTAGCGGGGAATCAGGACCGCCACTTCGTCGCCGAACGACTGGAGTTCCGCCGGAAGAGCGCCAACAACATCGGCCAGACCGCCGGTTTTCGCCAGCGGTGCGGCCTCCGAGGAGACCATCAGGACGCGAGCCACAAGAGGATTTTAGCTCGCTTCGCTCGCGGGGTCAGGGGCCAGGGTTCGGGGGCCGGGGATTGGCCGCTTCGCGCTGGCTTCAGCGTTTGGCTAATCCCTTCAGGGTGTTTAGATTTCTTCGGTCGTCGCCTTTGCGATCGACCGGCGTTTCCAGGATGAAGGGCTTGTGGCGCAGTTTGGGGTGGGTGAGGATGCGGCGGAAGCCCTCCCGGCCGATGTGGCCTTTGCCGATTCCGGCGTGGCGGTCTACCCGGGACCCCAGCGGGGTCTTCGAGTCGTTGGCGTGGATCATCTGGACATTGGCCAGCCCGAGTTGCTCCTCCATGTGATGGATCGTCGCGCGAAGGCCCACCTGTGTCGAAATGTCGAAGCCGGCGGCCAAAAGGTGACAGGTGTCCAGGCAGTATCCAATGGGGAGGTCGGCGGCGTTTCCGGCGTGTTCCCGGATGAAGCGGAGTTCCTCGAAGCGGCTGCCGATGTGAGCGCCGGAACCGGCCGTGTTTTCGATCAGAAGCATGACTTGCCCGCAGTCGATTCCGGCCACGGCTTGAGCCAGCGCCGAGACCAATGACAGGATGGCGTCTTCCACGGCCCGGCCGCGATAACTGCCGGGGTGCAGGACCACGTACTCTGCGCCAATCTGGACGGCTCGCTCCATTTCGCCGCGGAACGCAGCGATCGATTTCGCGCGGATCTCCGGATCGGCAGACGCCAGGTTTACCAGATAGTTGGCATGGATGGCCAGGGGATGGAGGCCGAACCGCTCGCGGGCCGACCGGAACAGCTTTACCTGGTGAGGATCGGGCAGGCGGGCCCGCCACATGCGCGGGCTCGCTGAAAAGATCTGAAACGTGTTGGCTCCCAGCTCCGCGGCTTGGCGAGCGGCGCCTTCGAGGGAGCCGGCCGTCGAGGTGTGGATGCCGTGGAGCAGAGGTCCATATTAGCAGAATGTTGACAGGCGCCTACAACGTGGTAGACACCGTACGTCCACTGATGGGCGCAGCAAACGCCGATGGCGGGATGGGACTGATGGTCTTCCGCAGGGACGGGGCGTATTCCGCGGGGCTGGCGGGGCCTTCCCAGGCCACCGGGTACTCGCGCAAGCACTGCGAGCAGATGTATTTGCCGTGAATCGGCCACATCGGCTGGCTATGCATCCTCTTGCACCACAGTTCCGAAATCCTGTTCCTCATAAAACCGTTCCTCCCGATTGATGGATCGACAGCGTATTCTTCGCGCTCTCGAAATTCCATCTACAGCAATTTACGTACCGCGAGTACGAACGGATTTAGTGAAAGCGGCGTGAAATCCCGAAAGCCCCCTTTGTCGTATACTCGGGGAGCGATGTCTATCGCCGGGCCCGATCAAGCCTGGACACTCCGTCTGGACCTCGGCTTCAGGCCCGAGAATAACCCCATTCATCCACATCATCAGCGTTGACAGCAGGAGTGCGGTCATGGCGTACGAAGGTCAGTTTGACCAACCCGAACGCCGCGATGTTAAAGCTCGAGGATCTTCTGTCTGCAAAATGTACCTGGGGCGTTCTCCCGCACAACTGCGCATCCTTCGTCGAAGACATCGTGCAGGCCGGCGGAAGCAGTGCCGGGCTGTACACCAACTGCCCGACGCTGGAGAAGTTCGACTAGGACCACGAACAGGCAAACACCAAAGGCCCGCGAGTGATGTTCGGGCAATCATGTGAAGACCGAGAGGATGGCCCGGGCGCCTACCGCGCTCCACTCGCTCATCCAGGTGCCGATATTGGTCACCGACATCGCGACCACCAGGAGCATGAACCCGAAGCGGGAAAGCTCGACATAAACGGCCATGGGGATGCGCGCTGCCAGCAGGAGCTTGGAGCCGTCGAGAGGGGGCACAGGAATCATGTTGAAGATGGCGAGGTACAAGCTCAGGTAGACACCCCGCAGCGCAAATTCGGACAAGGGCGGGACCGGTCGAGCCAGTGCCACTGCGATGATCGCCAGGATGACCGACATGATGACATTACTGATCGGTCCGGCCATCGCGACCAGGGCCAGACCGTTCAGCCCTCCGCGCAATTTGGCGGTCTGCGTGGTGACTGGCCGGCCCCAGCCCAGAAAGCCGTATCCCAGCAGGGAAGTCAGAAAAGGCAGGACCGCCGTGCCCAGCCAATCGACGTGGGCCAGAGGGTTCAAGGTCACCCGGCCCTGGAGGCGCGGCGTGTCGTCGCCCAGTCGCGTGGCCACCCAGGCGTGAGCGAACTCGTGCGGAGCCGTAAGGATCCACAAGAGCAGTACCGTGAGCAGAGCGTTGACCACATTCAAGTGCATAACTATTTCCTGCGGATGATGGCCGACCAGAGTCCGAGCAGGGCGATGAGCGCGACGAGAGTGCCCGCCAGCAGGAGTCCGATACCCCTATTGTAAGGGAAAGACGCATCGGGCCACCGATTACCCGCGCCGATTAGTCCCAGGCCTGATTGAGTAACTCGTAGACGGAGTCGTATTGGCCGCGGTCGGCGGCGAAGCGAAGCCGTTTCACGTTCTCGACGCAGATCTCGGCGGGGGTGGGCTGAGCCTCGAGAATCTCCATCACTTCCCGAATGAACTTGTCGAGAGGCATGGCACGCGGGTCAGAGGCTCCGTCCAGAAGGTCCGTCTGGACATACGGGGGAATCAATTCCAGCACTTCGGTCGTGGATCGGCGAAGCTGGTGCCGCAGCGACTGCGTGTAGGAATGAATAGCGGCCTTGGTGGCGCAGTAAGTGGGAGTCGCGGCCATGGGCACAAAGGCCAGACCGGAAGACACGGTCATGATCGTGGAGAAAGGCTGCCGCTGGAGCAGAGGCAGCAGGGCGGAGGTAAGGCGGATCGGCCCCAGGAGGTTGGTGGCCACAATGGCCTCGGCGCCGCCGACATCGCGTGGTTCAGACCGCAGTTTCTCCTTCCGCATGATGCCGGCATTGTGGATCAGGACGTTGAGCGTGGGGAAGTGCGCCTCGAGATCGGCCGCGAACGCATGGATGGCGGCGGGGTCCTGGATATCCAGGGGAATCGCGGCCATGCCCGGGTTGGCGGTGGTGGTTGCATCGAGCGGCGGCCGCCGGCGCCCCGTGATGATGACGCGATTGCCGAGAGTGTGGAACGCCTCGGCAAGCCCGCGGCCGATGCCGGTGCCGCCGCCGGTGATCAGAATCGTGTTGCCGGTGGTCTGCATAGATCTTGGATTCCAGAACGACCGAAAAGTGGCAGCCGGGACCGCCCGCGACGGTCGCCAGCCGACCCCACGCTATCATAGCGTTCATGGGTCAATACCTGGCCTTCGATCTCGGCGCCGAAAGCGGGCGCGCCATCGCAGGCAAGCTCTCCGGCGGACACCTGGCAGTCGATGAACTGCATCGGTTTCCCAACACGCCCGTGCGCGACGGCAACGCACTCTGCTGGGACACCGACCGCCTCCTGGAAGAGGTCCGCCGCGGGCTCGATGTGGCCGTCCACGAGCGGAACCTCGCTCTCGACGGCGTGGGCGTCGACGCCTGGGGCGTGGACTTCGGTCTGCTGGGGGACGGCGGCCGGCTGGTCGAGAAGTGCCGCCACTATCGCGATTCGCGCAACAACGGCATGGTGGAGAAGGTCTTCGAGTGCGTGCCCCGCGAAGAGGTTTTCCGCTACACCGGCATCCAGTTCATGCAGATCAACTCGCTCTACCAGTTGTACGCCATGAAACTCGGCGATGCGTCCGCGCTGGCTGCCGGCCGGCAACTGCTCCATATACCCGACCTCTTCAATTACTGGCTGACGGGCGTAGCCCGGTCGGAAACCACCATTGCCAGCACGTCGCAGTTCTTCAATCCGGCGTCCATGAGTTGGGCGACGGAACTGCTCATGCGGCTGGACCTGCCCACCGGGTTCCTCTGCCCCATCATTCCCCCAGGCACGTATCTGGGAAAAACGATCGACGCACCGCACGTGCCGGTCTATGCTACCGCCGGGCACGACACTGCCTCCGCGGTGGCCGCGGTCCCTGCCGAAGAGGGCGACAACTGGTGCTACATCAGCTCGGGCACGTGGTCGCTGATGGGGCTGGAGATGGACCGGCCGGTCATCGACGCCCGGTCGCTTGCTTTGAACGTCACCAACGAAGTAGGCGCCGGCGGCAAGATCCGGCTTCTGAAAAACATCGCGGGCCTTTGGCTCTTGCAGGAGTGCCGGCGCGCCTGGATCGAGGAGGGGACGACATACAGTTACGAGGAACTGACGCGAATGGCCGCCGGTGCACGCCCATTTGCCGCGTCGATCGATCCCGACGCCTTTCTGGAGCCTGGAGAAATGCCTCGCAAGATCGCCGCGCGCTGCCGCGACACCGCCCAGCAGCCTCCCGAGTCGCACGCGGAATACGCGCGTACCATTCTGGAGAGCCTCGCGTTGCGCTACCGCCATGTTCTGGAGAGCCTCGAAGCGCTGGGTGGGCGGCGCATCGAAGTGATCCACATTGTAGGCGGCGGCTCGCGCAATGCTTTGCTCAATCAATTCGTCGCCGACTGCACGGGGCGCCGCGTGGTGGCCGGCCCCAGCGAGGCCACCGCCATCGGCAATATCCTGGTGCAAGCCATGGGCGCCGGCGAATCCGGTGGATTGGAGGAGGTCCGCCGCGTGGTCCGCAATTCCTTCGCGCCCGCTACCGTCGAGCCGCATCCAAGCGCCGACTGGGAGCGAGCCTACGAACGCTACCGTCGTATCGTGAGCTAAATTCTGTGGCGCCGAAGACCGGTGAGCTTTCACGGAGTTTTGTGTGGGCGGCCCATGGGTACAGCCTCGAAAACCCCCGTCGCGGGAGGCGGCCAAAAGCGTCCCGAAGAGTCGGGACGCGGCAGGCCGGAAGGACTGCGCCACGTCGATGGCGCAAGGGTTTTCATGGAGTTTTGTGGGCCGCGGAGGTCAGCGCCGGGGCCGTGTCGCCCACCGCACACTCTATGGCGTGGATCAGTTCCTCGGTCCTGATTGGTTTGGATACGTAAGCATCCATGCCTGCGTGAATACAGATTTCCTGGTCGTCTTTCATGGCATTGGCGGTCATGGCGATAATTGGAATGTGGGAGACGCCGCCGCGCTCGCTGTCCCGGATGGCCCGGGTGGCCTCCAGACCATCCATTACCGGCATCTGCACGTCCATGAGCACGACATCGAACGGCTGGGCCCGGACGACGGCCACACCTGCGCTGCCATCGCCGGCGAGGGTGACCTCGTGCCCGCGTTTCTCGAGCATGCGCTGGACCACGGTCTGATTGACCGGGTTATCTTCGACGACCAGAACGCGGCAGCGGCGCAAGGGGGCAGGTTGGGCGGGCCGGGATACCGGGCGGCCTGGGGCTAGTGCCTGCCAGAGGTTCCCGGCAGTCACGGGCTTGGTGATGACCGGGAGTGTCGAAGCCGGCGGTCGGAAGGTAAGGGGAGCCAGCACAAGGATACGGGTCGAAATCCGGTGGGCGGCCGCGGTTTCCGACAATTCCCATGGGGAGAGGTCCGGCAGCCCGGCATCCAGCAAGGCTATGGGGTAGGGCGCCGCGGGGTCCGCCAGCAGAAGAGCGGAGGCTTGTTCGCCAGTGGCGGCCTCCACCGGGTCCAACATCCGCCGGCGGAGAATTGCGGCGACTGCCTCCCGGCAGGATTGGTTAGGGCAAGCCACCAGAACCCGCCGATCCTGCACCCCGAGGGCAGGCATACTCCCTGCTGCCGTGGTTTCGCCTGCAGCGGCGGCACGGATGGTGAAATAGAACGTGCTCCCGGCACCGGGCTCGCTCTCTACCCAGATTCGGCCGCCCATCAGTTTGACCAGCGTCGCGGAAATGGTCAGCCCAAGTCCGGTGCCGCCATACCGGCGGGTGGTCGAGCTGTCGGCCTGGGTGAAGGGGAAGAAGATCCGTTCCAGCCGATCGGCCGGGATTCCGATTCCGGTGTCGCTAACGGAAAACCGCAAGACCACGTCGTTGCCTGCACGGGACTGAACCGCGGCCCGCACGACAATCTCGCCTTCGGCCGTGAATTTCAAGGCATTAGCCACGAGATTTGCGAGGACCTGGCCCAGCCGCAGGCGATCCGCAAGGATGACCTCGGGCATCTCGGGGGCCACCTCGACCACGAGTTCGACCCCGGTCTCCGATGCACGGACCGCCTGCCGGCAGACAACCTGCTCCACCAACTCTTCCACGCGGACTTCGGCCAGGTCGAGTTCGATCCTGCCGGCTTCGATTTTGGAGAAATCGAGAATGTCGTTGAGGATCGCCAGAAGGGACTCGGCTGACGAGCGCGCGAGATCCAGATATTCCCGCTGCTCGGCGGACACGTCCGTCTCCAGGGTGAGACCGATCAGTCCGATCACGCCGCTCATGGGTGTGCGAATCTCGTGACTCATGTTGGCGACGAACCGGCTCTTGGCGCGATTGGCGGATTCGGCCTCCTCCTTGGCGGCCAGCATTTCCCGGGTGCGGGCCGTGACGATCCGCTGCAATTCTTCCTGTCGCGACCTGGCCGTGCGTCCCCGCCAGCCAATGAAGCTCCAAACCAGGAGGCAAGCCAGGCCGGCCACTGCAGTCTGAAACCAGAAGGTCTGATAATAATGCGGTTCGAGCACAAACCGCATTGCCGTGCTGTTCCAAAGGCCATCGGAGTTCTGCGCCATCACGCGAAATTGATAGGTGCCCGGGGGAATGTTGGTATAAAAAGCAGAGCGCCTTCCCTCGGCCTCAATCCAGTCGTGGTTGACGCCGTCGAGGCGGTACCGAAACCGCAGCTGGCCCGGCGCCAGGAAGTCGATCCCGGTAAAAACGAATTGGAGGCTCCCATCGCCGGGCGGAATGTGCCTTTCGCCCGATGCCGGCTGGGCCGGACGGCCGTTCAGATTCACTTCCTCGATGTACACCTCGGGAGCCGAGGAGGCACGGGGAATCCGGGATGTGTCGATCAGGACCGCGCCGCCGATACAGGCAAACAGAAGACGGCCATCGTGCCGCTTCCAGCCCGCCGGTTGGGTGCCCCCGTAACACTCGCTGCTTCGCAATCCGTCGGCGGGACCGTAAACCCGGGTGGCGACACGACCGATTCGACCCTCGGCCAGATCGCTGAATTGCCGCCTGGGGACGCGGGTGATGCCGCGGTTGGTGGTAATCCACAAATAGTCCTGGGCGTCTTCCAGAACGGAATAGGCAATCTGGTCGTTCAGGCCCTGGTCCATGTCGAACCACGAGAGCTGTCCGTTTTTCAGACGGCCGACGCCGCGGCCCTGGCTCCCCAGCCAGAGGACGCCCTCGGCGTCTTCGTAAAAGCTGAGGACCCGCACTCCGGGTTGCCCGGGAGCATCCACGGCGTAGTTGCTGAAGGTTCCGCGCTCGAAGTGGCTGAAGCCCTTGCTGGTACCGAGCCAGAGCGTCCCGTCGCGCGCCTCCATCACGGCGAAGACGCGATTGTTCGGCAGCCCGTCACTGGTGGTGTAAATCCTGGCGACCGCCTGGTTTTCGAGGCGATACAGCCCCGCGGATGTGCCCACCCAGATGGTTCCGTCGCGTGCCTCCAGGATGGCGGCGACCTGGACCGAGAGGCCCAGGCTCAAGTGCCGGAAACGACTGCCTTCCTTCCAGTTGAGCCCGCCTTCCTGGGTGCCGGCCCAGATGGTTCCGGTGCGCCGGCTCTCGGCAATCGAGAAGATCACGTTGCTCGTCAACCCGTCCCGGGTGGTGTAGCGGCGGATACGGCCGTGATCATAATGATTGAGGCCGCCGCCTTCGGTGGCAATCCACAGCGAGCCGTCATGGGCCTCCAGTACGGCATCGGCGTCGGAATCGGACAGGCCTTCGGGCGCTCCAATCTGCTCGATTGCCTTCGGCCGCACGAAGTTCATGCCGCCGGCGTTCGTACCTACCCAGAGGCCGCCGTGGCTTTCGGCCAATAAGCAGTAAACCGAGTTGTTGGAGAGACCTTCCGCTGTTCCGTAGCGCTCGAAGGCGCCCGCGCGCAAGCGGAAGATCCCGTCACCGAAGGTTCCGATCCAAAGGGCGCCATCGAGGCCGTCGGCCAGGGAAGTGATGACTTCTTTGGTGGGCAGTTGATCGGGCCCCCACGACTCGGCCACGCGCTCGCCATCCAGGCGGACCAGTGCCCGGCCGACACCAGCCCATACGGTGCCGCCGGGCGCCACGAAAAGGCAGCGGACGGGCATTCCGGCGAGGGCCGGAGGGGTGGCGAAAGGGCGCACCGCCCCTTGCTCGACCAGGCTCAGTCCGCGATCGGCTCCGACCCACAGGCGTCCCCGCCGGTCCTCCGCCAAAGCCAGCACGCTTTGTCCCGCCAGGCCGCCGGCACTGCTAAACGAGAGGAGCTTTCCATCCTTCCACATGCTCAATCCGCGTCCTGTTCCGACCCAGAGCTTGCCGGCGTGATCCTCGAGAATGGCGTTGATGGACTGGTTGGACAGGCCCGGGATGGGAGTGAACGCGCCATCCCGGTAACGGACCACGCCCTGCGTATAGGTGCCGATCCAGAGCGCATTGTCACTGCCCGCGGCGACCACGTGGATGTTGTCCTGCAAGAGCCCCGGCGCGTTGCGCACCTGGAAGGTCCGAAATCGAACGCCGTCAAACCGGGCCAGGCCCGCCTGGGTTGCCGCCCAGAGGTAGCCGTCGCGAGTATGCGCCAGGGATCGCACCAGGTTCTCGGGCAGGCCTTCCTCGGCGCCGTAAACGCTGCGGAGCAGGCCGTGCAGCGGCGGCGCCACGGGTGCCGCTTCCGTCCGGCCGAGCATGGAGGCCAGGCAGAAGCAGACCGCGGAGGTCCGGCGCCGGGACTGACCTGAGGTATGTTTCCGCGATGCCATACTTTCCTGACCAGCACTCACGTAGCGGTTGCTCTTAAGGCGACAAAGGCCCTTACAGCGGGAGGCAGTCACCGGCCGGGGCTGCGAAGTCAACCGGTTGCCGGGCGGACACCAATGCCTCTGCGTGTACATATCGGCAACACAGGCGGGATTGGTTTAGGGCCTTGCCGAAAAAAGTTCTGTCAACCGTTACTGGCCGGCGGAGGGATCCACACCGAAACAGTAGCTGTCGTTGGAGTTTGAGGGACTAAAGGAGTATTCCCCAGCGGGCAGGTCCTTGACGATGAATGCGTAGGTCATGTATCCCGATTCGTTATTCGTCTGGATCTCGAACGGCCATGTCAGCAGGCCACCCTTGCGGCCCGCTTCGGCGCGGGTCTGGCGGGCGTCAGCGGCCGTGGCGAGCGGGAACAGGCTGTAGCTGGCGGGATTCACGCCTCTGGGCAGCCTGACGATAAACGCCATTGCCGGAACCTCTTTCACGCGAACGTGCGATTGAGCCCCGGCCATCTCCCAATACGAAGTCGAGCCGCGTTTCCGCTCCACCGCCTGGCTATGTTCGAGCGGTGTCAGATTCCGGCCGTTCCAGAGATACACCGCGCCGATCTCGTCCGGTTGCGAGACGCCGCGTCCCTCCGCAGGCGGCGCCTTGGCCGCAGGCCGCTGCAGGGTAGGGGGACGCGCCGGCCCGGCTGCGGGGGCCGGCGGGCTGGCGGGAGGCCGCTCGACCGGTGGCTGCTGGGTGGCTGCGGCGGCGGGCCGTGGTGGCGGGGACGCGGCCGGGGGCGATGTTGGCGGGGGCGGGGGCGGCGGCGCGTTGCCCGAGGTCACCGCCAATACCTCCGAACGCGGATAATGCTGCAGGCGATTGTCCACCAGGAAGTGCACCTGGCTGGCGTCGATCGACCACCACCTTCCGGTGACCCGGGTGCCATCCTTGAGAATCAGGGTGCGGGTTTCGGGAGGGGATTTGAGAGGCGCAGCCGGAACGGTTGAGGAAACGCCAAACTGAATCGCCTGAACGTCGTGAATGTCGATGGTCTGCGTCTGATCGCCTGCCTTGAGATGGAGCTCCTGGGTGTTGCCGGATTCCACAGAACCGGAAAGCGTGCGTCCGTCGTTCAGGGTGACGACATCGGCGAAGAGGCCGCGTCCCGTCCAGAGGATCAGCAGGAGAATGCTTCTCATACCCTGACGCTATGATACGCCGGTTAAGCGGACAAGGGATCGGCCAACGCCCGTCCGCTGAAGAATCAACACAAGTGGCCGATACGACTATCGATGACCTTGCCCGGTCCGGCCGCCAAAACTACCCCCCGTTTGCCGCGAAAGGCATTGGCCACCGCACTGGCGACATTGGTGATGATGGTGGGGGTTGTGGCGGTTCGGCATGTGCAAACCCGTTGGAATACCATCAGCCTGGACGCTGCCCGGCACCTTTCCCCCGGCCAGACCGCTCATCTACGGGGGACAGTCACGTTTTGCGATGCTGCTTCAGGGCGGATGTTCCTTCAGGACCGCGGGGGCGCGGTTCGCTTATCGCTGAACGGTACGGGTTGTCCGGCTGAACCGGGCGACAGCCTCAGGGCAGACGCAGTGGCCTTCCCGACCGGCGAACCCGAGCCTGACCTGCGGCTCGAGGGGGGAGGCGACCCGGTCGCCAAGGGGGGCGAACTCCCGGCGGCAGAACCAGCCGGGCCCGGGGATTTGCGACCTTCCCATACAACGAATCGCAACGCGAGAAGGGTTGAAGTGCGGGGCATTGTCCGCGACGCCGTTCGAGCCGGCGGTCAACTGATGCTGTTGCTGGGAGTCGAAGACGCGGAGGCTTCCGTCACACTGCCGCACGCCGGTACCGAGCCTGCCAACCTGCTGGATGCGAAAGTCACGGTGAGGGGCACGCTGGAAATTCCGGCCAGCGACACCCGGTGGAGCACTGCTGTGCGCGTCTGGGTGCCGCGAAGCGCCGACCTGCAAGTGGAGGCGCCCTCACCGGCGGAGCCCAAGGCTGTATCGATTCGCCGGATATCGAATGATGCCTCCCTGCTCACGTCCGGGCACAGGGCCGTCACCCGCGGCCAACTGGTGGAGATGCACGAGAACCAGGTGCTCATTTTCGATGGCGAGGCGTCTCTGGAGGCGGAGTTGATCCGTCCGGGCGAGGCCAGGATCGGAGAATGGATCGAAATCGCCGGGTACCCCGCCAATCTCCCTTACCGTTTGTTTTTCGAGCGGGCATCCATCCTGAGGGCCGGCCCGCCCCCGCCTGCTGGTTTGGCGCCGGAAGCAAGCCTTGTCGAGGTTGGCGCGGTTCAGCGGCTGAGCGCTGCCGAGGCAGGCCGGCACCAACCTGTGGCGGTGCGAGCCCAGGTGACGTACTTCGATCATCACCTGAATTTCTGTTTCATCCGCGATGAAACGGGTGGTGTCTTCGTGGGCGGGCGCAGACAGTCTGAGATGCTCCGGCCGGGCCAGCAGGTGCTCGTGAAAGGGCTTTCGGCTCCCGGGAACTTCGCCCCTGTGATCTCCAACGCGTATGTGACGGTCCTGGGCAACGGCCGATTACCACACCCCCCGCCCGTCTCCGCCGAGCGTGCAGCGGTGGGGCTCGAAACTTCCCGCTGGAGAGAACTCGAGGCCATCGTTCGCCCGATGCACGTGGACGAGAACGGGCGGACCATTTTCGACCTCTTCACGAGCTTCGGAAGGGTTCAGGGACGCTGTCCCTGGCCGTTGCCGGAAAGCCTGGTTGACGCGAAGGTGAGGGTTCGCGGCACGTTCGGAACGTTCTACAACCGGTATCGGCAAATGGCAGGCTATACGTTTCACGTGTCGTCCGCGGGGAGCATGAACGTCCTCGAGCCGCCGGAATACCCGGATCCCGAGCCGATTGGCAGCCTGATGGAGTTCTCCGCTGCGCGGAGGCCCGGCCACCGCCGGAGGGTGCAAGGAATTGTAACGATGAGCGGCGCAGCCGGACTCATCTACATAGAGGACGCTACAGGCGGCCTGGAGATCCATGCCACGGCGTCTGGTCACGGTTGGCTTCTCCCGGGTGACCGGGTCGAGGCGCTCGGCTACCCGGAGCCGGGACGAAATGCCGCGGTGCTGCGGGACAGCATGCTCTCGAAGATCGGCACGGCGAGGCCAATCGAAGGGCCGCTGATTACGCCGGAGCAGGCACTCGACGGCAGATATGGAAGCCGCCTGGTTTCCATGGAAGGCCGGCTCTTGAGCCGCAGTCACGATTCGCTGGTGATCCAGTCCGGCGACAGCACCTTCAATGCCTTGTTCGATGCCGAGGGAAGCTTCGGCGCGGTGGATCGGCTGCGGGAGGGGTCGATCCTGCGGGTCACCGGAATTTGTTCGCTCGAAACCGGAACGGAAGTGCAGTATGGCGTCGGTTCACTGCCGGTAGCGTTCCGCCTGTTACTGCGGTCCGGCGGCGACATCCAGACCGTAAAAGACGCTCCGTGGTGGACCCTGAAGCGCGCCATCCTGGCGGCGATCTGTTCAGGCCTGAGCATCTGCGCCGCGATCGCGTGGATCACTCTACTGCAGCGAAAGGTGCAAAGCCGGACCGCCGAACTGCGCCTCGCAAAAGCCCAGGCCGAAGGCGCCAACCGGGCAAAAAGCGAGTTCCTGGCCAACATGAGCCACGAGATCCGCACGCCCATGAATGGGATCATCGGCATGACCGAGTTGGCACTGGATGATGAAATGCCGGACCAGCAGCGTGAATTCCTCTCGACCGTGAAGACCTCGGCGGAGTCGCTGCTTGCGATCATCAACGACATTCTCGACTATTCCAAGATCGAAGCCGGCAAAATGAGTATCGCGCCGGCGCCTTTCGATGTGTCGGAGGCTCTGCGGGAGATCGTGAAGAGCGTGGAAGTTTCCGCTTGCCAAAAAGGCCTGAGCCTGGAATGGAACCTGGATCGCACAGTGCCTCGCCGGCTGATCGGAGATACCGTGCGTTTGCGCCAGGTACTGCTGAATCTCATAGGCAATGCGGTGAAATTCACGCACAAAGGCGGGGTGAAGCTCGATGTCGCGGCCGACCGGTTGGCGGATGAGGACGTGACGCTCGTCTTCCGAGTGCGCGACACGGGGATTGGAATTGCGCCGGATCAACAGGAGCGGCTGTTTCGGCCATTCGAACAGGCAGCCGATTCGCGGCAGTACGGAGGTACTGGATTAGGGCTGGCGATTTCGGCCCGGATCGTAGAATTGATGGGCGGCCGAATCTGGGTCGAAAGTTCGCCGGGCGAGGGTTCGGTTTTCTGCTTCACGGCATGTTTTGGGACTGCGCCATTGGATGCCATCGCGGGCGTGTCAACGCCAGACGGCGCGGCCGGGCCGGATGGGTGTGACATATCGCGGGCGATTTTATTGGCTGAGGACCACGCGGTGAACCAGAAGTTGGCGGTGATGGCGCTGGAGCGCATGGGCCACCGCGTCACAGTGGCCGGCAATGGCCTGGAAGCGATCCAACTATGGCGGGGAGGAGTATTCGATCTGATACTCATGGACGTGCAAATGCCCGAGATTGACGGATTGGAGGCCACCAGGCGAATTCGGATCGAGGAAAAGGGCAGTTCGAGGCATATACCGATCGTGGCCATGACGGCCCAGGCGATGAGTGGCGATTGCGAAAGGTGCCTGAAAGCGGGAATGGACGACTACGTCAGTAAGCCTATCAACCGAAAACTTCTGGCGCAGGCAATCCAGCGGCACAGTGCCGGCCGGGACAGGACCTTCGAGGCGCCCATCGTGTGACGCGGCAGCTTCCAAAAATCTTCGGGGCACTGGATTGGTGCCGACCCAAAAGCATCCCGAAGAGTCGGGAACGCGGCAGCCTCGAAAACCCCTTCGCCAGCATTGAACTGGATGGCAGACCAACAAGCGCCGAGATGAGTCTCGGCGCGGCAGGCAGGAGTGCCCGCGCCACGTCGCGCTTTTAGGTTCGCTTCCCTCCTCCGCCGAGCAACGCCCGAAACAGCCCGGCCGCCAGCAGAGCAGCCGCTGCGGCGCCGGCCAGAACCGCGCCATAGCCGAACCGCGAAACCCCTCGCCCGGCGGCGAAGGCGGCGGCCGCCTGCGCGGAAAACGCCGCCAGGTAGTTCAGCGCCGAGGCGCCGCTGCGCTCCCGCTCCTCCACCCGGTTCATAAGGAACGTGTTCAAGCCGGGCTCGCTCATCCATTGAAACGACATGTAGGCGCCATACGCGGCAATCGCCGCGGCGCCAGCAGCCTGAGCCGCGAGGCCCCCCAGGGACGCCGCGGTTGCCGCCATCATCCAGGCGATTCCGGCCACCAGGCCGGCCCGCCGAAAGACCGCCGGGGCGAGCAGTACGGCCGCCACCTGCACCAGTTGGGATCCCGAAAAGACGGCGCCGATCTGCTCCACCCGAAAGCCCAGCCGCTGGAAGAACGCATTCGCGAGCGGATTGAAACTCCCGGTGGCCAGGTGCCACAAGGCGAACGGCGCCAGATATCGCGCCAGGAATGGCCCTCGCGGATACACTCTCCGGCCCTCCGGCGAGGCTTTCCGCGGAGCCAGCCAGCAGGCGGGCACCAGCGACACAGCCAGCATTCCGACTGCACAGAGCAGCGCCGCCTGTTTGCCGTGCAGCCAGCCCGGCAGTTGTCCTCCCAGCCAGTTGCCGGCGATCCCCGAGGCGAACATGGTGGCGAAGAACAGACTGAACGCCGCCGGCCTCCGTTTCTCATCCACCAGGCCGGCGACCATCGGGGCCAGGAGCACCGCCCAAACCGCAAACACCAGTCCCCACGCGAACGCCCATGCGGCCAGTGGCGTTGGACCTGTTACCAGCGAGCGCGCCGCCATGACCGCGGCGAGCGATGACCACGTGGCCAGGAGGGTGCGGCGCAATCCCAGCCGGTCCACGACCAGCGCCGCGGGCAGGATCGCCAACACCATTCCGGCGCGGTCGAACCCGTTCAGTGTTCCGAGGAAGTCCTCGCGGAAGCCGCGGTCGAGCAGGTAGAGGTTATAGAGCAGCGTGAACACGAACAGGCCGAAGTGAAACGGCACGGCCGCACCCAGAAAGATCCAGTACTGCCGCCCCAGGCTGGCGGAGCGCCACCACCACCGCATACCGGAGCCCACCGCGCGCGGCAGTGCCGCGGCGTGGATTCTGGCGCGCCCGGCGAGATAGACCGCATAGCGCAGGCGCTTCCGCGCACGCCTGCGCCAACCCATCTCATGCGCCGGGATGTAAATGGCATCCACCTGTCCGGGCAGGCGAGCCGGGAAGAGCCTCCGGCGCACCACGCTCCAGGCGTCGCGGCGCGAGCCTACCAGGCTCACGTGCAGCCACAACTCATCCTTGCGAGGGTGAAATCGGCTGCCGGCGGACGAGATCGCGAACTCGTCGAACCAGGCCAGGGTGGCGGCGGGAAGCCGGTCGATTTCCTCCCGGGCGGCCGCATCCAGTTTGCATCCGAACCACTCCGCAGCCAGCCGGAAAGCCACCGCCTCGAGCCGGCGCAGTTCCGGCGAGTGCAATTCCCTCCATTCGCGCCAAAATCGGTCGTCGCCCGCGCGGGAGTCCAGGAAGCAGGCTACTTCGTAGACGTGAAACGGCCGTCCGGAGGCGTGCAGAATGTGCTTGAGCGCGTGCAGCGCCGCGAAACCCAACCTGTCCGGAAGCCCCAGCATCGGGAGGCGTAGGCCTGCAGCCTCACCCATCACGCGCCGGCCCCAGAACTCTTCCGTGCCGGTGGCGGGCAGGCGCTCCATCTGGCCGTTCCAAAAGCGGAAGTGCAGCTCCACGGCAAGCGGCATCTCCGGGTCGAAGAAGTCGCCGCGCCATTCCCACCCGGTCTTGCGGATCAGCGCCGGAAGGTGATCGGTAGGGGCATGCTCCATGGATTCGAGCGGCTCGAAGCCGAGGTCGATGACGAGATCGCGCGCGCGGCCGATGTCCTGGTCCGGGACGAAGAGGTCGATGTCGTATTGCGTGCGGTCTTCGGGGCGGCTTCCGAAGTCCGGGCAATGAGTGAGGCCTTTGAGGGCCGCGAATTCAATTCCGGCCCCGTTCAGGCGATCGGCGAGTGTCCGATAAAGTTCGCGGAGAAAGCCGAGACGCTCCAGGTTGTGCAAGGCATCCCGGTCAATCCGCTCGCGGACTCGCGTGGGGATGGCATCCGCCACGCGGCTCCTCAGCGCCAGGGTCAACTGGGAGCGGCTGCTGAAATCCAGCGCCTCGGCCCACTCGCTGTCACTCAATGCGGCAAGGGCCTCAGGCCGGGGTTCGGTGAGGTGCAAGGCCGCCAGAACGGCCGCGGCGCCGCGGGGAAGCCTCGCCATGGGCCACGGGTTCGTCAACCTAGGATCGTAACAACAATGCAGGGGTTAGGGGTTGGGGGTGGCGCGGACACCGCCGAAGGAGACCGCCGAGAAGAGTCTCGGCGCTGCAGGCAGGAGTGCCCGCGCCACAAAGGTCAGAAGTGAATGCGCAGGCCGAACTCCATCTGGCGCGGCGTGTTCGATTGGCCCGTGATTCTGCCGAAGGTCGCCGGACTGCTCCAGTTGAGGCTCCCATTACTCGGCTGCATGTGATTCAGAATGTTCGTGAACTGGAAGTTGAGGGTGGCGCCGACGCGGCCCTCCTTCCAGATGCCGACATCCTTGGTAAGGCTGGCATCCAGGTTCCACGTGGGCAGACCGCGGAGGTTGCCGTAGCCGCCGCAATTGGTATCGAGGCCCAGGATGCACGGCCGGAGTTCGTTGTAGACCGCGGCCGGGTCGGAGAACATGTTGATGTGGGTGGAATTGTTGGTGCCCACCGCAACTCCCGACAACTGCGGGGCGGAGGGATTGCTGACCGTCGAGCCGTTGTTGTTGTAGTAGGCCGAGGAAGTGCCGGTCAGCCTGGAAGCAAAGGTGGCGCAGTCCGCCGTGGAACTCATGCTGCCGGAGGAGGACTCGCCGAACGCCTCGCTGGCGGTCAATGACCCTTCAGTGTAGGTGGCGCAGGTGCTGGCTCCGCTCTGCGCGGTGAAGATCGGCGCGACCGTCCACCCGCCCAGCAGGTGGCCCAGGACGCCGTGCTGACCCTTGTAGACCGGCGGCGCGTAATAGATCGCCACGTTGTACAGAAACTTCACGTCGAATCCGTTGGGTCCGTAATTGGCGTGCATGTTCCAGGCGTCCAGCGCCGTATTGGAGCTGTTTGCCTGCGCCAGCGGAGCGGTGCCCAAAGCGCGGCCCCAGGTGAAGTTCGAGATGGCGGTCATGCCATGGAAATCGGTGGCCTTGTAGCTTACATACAGCGCGTTGTAGTTGCCGAACCCCATGCTGGTGGTCAACGCCAGAGAGGTGGCTTGCAAGGGACTGACGCCGCCTCCCGCGCCGCTGATCATGGTGCGGCCCAGGATCCATGAGGGCGCCTTGTTGAGAGCGTTCCAGATATCGGAGACCCCGCCGGACTTGAAGGTCGAGGTCAGTTTCGAGGCCACGGCCTGGGTGCAATTGCCATAGCCTTGACAGTAGGCCGAATTGGCGCCGCCGAGCGCCGTTTCAAAGAACGGCTGCGCCGCCAGCGAGCCGGGAGACGCTCCCGCAAAGTACATCGCCTGCGCGACCGTGGCATAGGCCTGCGCGAAGCTCTGCCCGCCCAGCGTGGTCATATAAGGAACATCATCCAGGTTCAGTTCCTGCATTTCGCCGCGAATGATCCTGCCGATGTAGCCCACGTCGAGCATCATGTTGCCGTGAAACTGGCGCTGCACGGAGATGCTGACGTTATCGGTGCGTTGTGGCTTGTAGTGCGGGTCGAGCGTGTTGACATCGCCTGCCGAAATCGCGCCGTTGTATCCCATCAGGAACGGCTGCGCCAGGGTCTGCGAAGGCGCCGGCAAGGGCGCCACCAAGCCATCCGTGCCGATGCGGAAGACGTTGCTGGCATCCACATTGTTGGCGCCGGCGCATGTCCCGTCCATCTTGGGGCCTGCACACGTGACGGGTTGCAGCGGGCCGATACCCAGCAGTGGGACCAGCACCAGGTTGACGCCGTTCAGACGGCCATAGATGCGTCCGTACCCGCCGCGCAGGACGGTCTTACCGCTGCCGAACAGTTTCCCCAGAACGCCGCCGCTGAACTTCGGATTCCAGGCTGCGGAAAGCCGTGGGCTGAATCCCCCGTAGAATGGCTGGTAGGGATACTTGAGGCCGTCGCCAACGTTGCGCACCGTGGCGAACCCCAGGACCGGCTCGTATACCTGGCCGGCGAGTGCCGCTTTTTGTCTCAGTGCGAGGTAGTCGGCGGTATCGACTTGCGACCCGTCGGAGGTGACCACCGTCACTTGCTTTCCATTGATCTCATACGGCGGCATCTCCAGTGCCCAGCCAAGGCTGTAGGTCAACGTGAAGGTGGGCTTCATCCGCCACGTATCGCTGAAATACACGCTGTAGTACGGAATGACGCTCTGATCGAATGCCGGCTGCCCTACAGGATTGACCGTCAGGTTCGTTCCCGACCGCGTGTAAGCCACCTGCGGCTGGCTGACCAGTCCCAGGGCTTCGGAGTAGAGGTTTCGCCAGTTGCTCAGATAGCTACTCCCCACCGTGGTGGGAATCCAGTTGGTATTGGTGAGATTGATGTTGGTGCTGGCGATCTGGTAGATGATCTGGTCGTTGATGCCTGAGCCGTTGTCGGTGCGCATATGGTAGTCGTAATTGCGCTGGTATGAGCCACCGAACTGGAACAGGTGGTTGCCGAAGAGCTTGGTCAAGTCATCGCGCACCAGCTTGTCCTGGCCGTCCCAGAAGCGCTGGCGCGTGCATTGCGTGCCTACGTTATAGGGGATGAGGGTGTTCGCGCAGGTGCTGCTCTCGGCGGTCGAATTGCTGTATCCGCTGGCGATCTCCACCGCCCCGCCCAATCCAGGAAGCTGCGGCGGAGCATTGGCCGAACCCCACTGCCAGAAATTGCGCGTGTAGTTGAAACGGAACTCGTTGGTGATCGTGGGCGCAACATTGGTGGTCAGCCCGAGCACCAGGTATCCCGGGTTTTGCGGCCGGGGCGCCACTGCCGCCGGGACCCCCTGGGTATCGCCCGGCAAAAGACCGCCTATGTCCGCCTGATTGTTGGTCAGGTTCGTCAGCCGCATGTAGCGGTAGGTTGCGAAAAACCGGTTCTTGTCGCCGAAATCATGATCGATGCGGGCCACATACGAGTTCTCTTTGAGCGGCTGCCGGATGGTGGACAGGTACCCCATGACGTTGTACCCGTCTCCGCCGTTGACGGCGTAATACGGATCGTTCGGGGCCGGCATGTACGACCAGATCTTCTGAATGATCGGGTTCACACCCAGGCCGCGCGGATCGCAGAGGCCGGCCGGGCACGTCGCCGGTTGATACGTGGTCATCTGGTTGGTGACCGGGTCTTTGGCGGTGACCGGGTAGGGATTGAGATTGTAAGGTAAGTAGGTCCCTGACGAGTTGGGGACGAAAATCACGCCGGCGCGCATCGTATCGGTGGGCACCGGCCGTTCGTAGTTCCCGACGTTGGGATATCGCAGACCCTCGTAGTTGACGAAGAAGAAGGTCTTGCCACCGAGGAGACGGGGCAGCAGTTTTCCTCCCAGGGTGCCGCCGAAGCGGTTGCGATGGTTGGAGGGCAATGGCGTGCTTGGCGCCAGCACCTGCCCGGCCGAATTCGTCAGCGGCGTGTGGTTATTGGACCAGAGATTGGCGGCGCCCACATTGGTGGCGTAGTAATACCAGTAGCCGGAGCCGTGCCACTCGTTGGAGCCGCGCTTGGTCACCATCTGGACTTCGGAGCCCAGAGAGTTGTTGAAGTCGGCCGTCTGGCTGAAGGTGGAGACGCGGAACTCCTCGATGCTCTCCACCGGGGTTGGCACTACCCCCGATGGCACCGCGCCTTGCTGCGTGCCGCCCAGACCCGTGAAGTTGGTTCCATAGCGGTTGGCTTCACCGGACATGTCGTCAGAGGCGTTTCCGCCGTCGAGCATGAAGGTGTTCTGATCTTCGTAGGCGCCGGCTGTGTATCCGCCAAGCGTCACGCCGGGTTGGAGCACCGCGAGGGTAGACACATCGCGGCCCAAATTCGGCAGGGCAATCAGGGCAGCACCGGAAATGGAGGTTCCCACCGCGGCACTGGCCGTCTGCAGTTCCGCGATGTTCGTGGCCTTCACTTCGACGGTGGAGCTGGTAACTCCGACCTCCAGCGTGGCATTGATGTTCAGCGTCTGGCCCACCTGGACCTGCTGATCGGACACTTTGAATGCGTTGAAGCCTGTTTTGGTGAACGTAAGAGTGTAGACGCCCGAAGGCACGTTGATGAAGACGTACCGCCCGGTTTCGTTAGACGACGTGGTGAGCGTCGACCCCGTGGATTTGTCGGTCAAGCTGACCTGCGCGGCTGGAACCATCGCGCCTTGTTGATCCATCACCTGGCCGGTAATGGTGCTGGTGGAAGTGGCTTGTGGCCAGGCTGGCATTGCTAAGAGGTATAGCACTACCCCGAGTATGACCAGCCGCCCGCGAAAACGTCGTATTGCTGCGAGGTGGCAGAGCATGAATTCACCCCTGAATCCGTTTCGCGCGAACTTACGGTTTCCCGATGGAGAGATTATCGGCGGTTTCCAGGAATGCAGTCAATGAAAAAGTGGTAAAAGAACCTGAAATTCCTAAAATAGGCGTGGAGATTTTCGACGGCAAGGGAGCAGAGACACTTCGGGCGGGAGATGGATTGTGAAGTAGGGTCGTTGCGGGCGGCCGGCCGCCGGGAGGATACCTCCGCCCCAGGAGGTATGGGTCCCTGTACCGGCCGCCCCAGATGACATGAGGCTGCTGCCAGCCCCTCTGATTTTGCTCTCCGGTTTGTGATCGCCGAAGAGTGCGTTGGGTTCGAACCCAAGGTCTCCCGTTGGGCTCTTGCGAGCTTGCCGGGAGATCAGATCCACCTGAAATGCAACGAAATGCTGGCCAGCACTAAGCTCATTGCGGCCTACGCGGTGGGGCGTAAGCCTCGGAAACTCCAACATAGCAGGCGGGACGGCGGCGGCTGCGCACCGCGGGCTGGGCTGGAGTTGCAATTTGTTTTGGTTTGAGTCGCTTGCGGGTTGAGAATTATTTTTTCAGAATTGGTGACTCTGCGCCGCCTGAGGCCCGATTTTCGAGGGAGTCTCGGCGCCTGACAAGCGTCCCGATGAGTCGGGGCACGGCAGGCAGGAGTGCCTGCGCCACGTCGCCGGCGCAAGGGTCTTCATGGATTTTTGTGGGCCGACCGGGGCCCATGGGTACGGGCAGGGAGGGTGCCTGCGCCAGATCAGCGCAGCTTGCAGCTACTCGCTTTTTAGCGTTGAGAGCGCCGCTACGGCGTCGTCCAGACCCGAGTAGGTCAGCCGGTACGCCGGCACATCCAGCAGCCGGCTCACGGTGCGCGCGGCGCGGGCGCGGACCTCGGCCTCGTACGACGGCATGTCGCGCATCAGCCGCTCCACGATCTCAGAGGATGCCATCCTTTTCAGCCGCGCGACGCCTTCGCTTTGGCGATCGAGCAGCACCACGCAACCCACCTGGCAGCGAGACGCGGTCTGAATCCGCGGAAATTCGCGGAGTTGGACTTCGATCGTCAATTTGCCGTTGGGGCGCGCCCGCGCCACGTATCCTTGCAGCTCCGGAAAATGGCGTGCGGCATCCTCGCGGAATCGTGCCAGGTGCGGCCTGCCCATCGCCGCGCGATCCTCCTCTCCGGGAAGCAGCCACGTCGAGTCGTCTCCCACGAACGTCCAACCCGCGCGCGCACAGGCAAACGACAGAGTGCTTTTGCCCGCCCCCGACCATCCGCACAGCAGCACGCCCCAACCGTGGCGCGCCACACAGGCCGCGTGGACCGGCACAATGTAGCGCTGCGCCAGGAGCATGTAGACGATGGTTTCGAGGAAGTAATAACGGAACCAGGCGTGGTCGGCGGCGGTCCGGGCCGAAACGAAACAGCACCCGAACATCGTGCTGGAATCGTAGAACGCGTAGTTATCGCGGTCGGCGACGATCGAGAAATAGTGGCGCTGCGCGCGGAACGCCGGCTCCGGCGCCAGATTGCCCTCCGGTTGCACGATGACGCGGAGTTCGACGGGCGGCCGCGGGAATTCGCACGGGTACATGCCCCAGCTCTCCCCGGCCGCCTCCAGAACATCGCGCGAATTGGTGGCGATCTTCACCGGGAAGCCCTGTGCAAAGAAGGTCCCCGCGAGCGGCAGCTCCAGGTCGTGCAGCAACGGATCGGCGGGCCTCTTCCCCAAGCTCTCTACAGTACCCACAAGACCTTGATAACACAAGCATTATCTTTACATCGGTAAAAACTCGCGGAGGAGCGTGATTCTCCTCCCGCAAGCTGTAATCTGGTGGAATGAGGGCAGCGATCATCCATTACTGGCTGCTGAACCGGCGCGGCGGCGAGAAGGTGGTGGATGCGCTGTGCCGCCTACTGCCCACCGCCGACGTCTTCACGCTTTTCCTCGATCCGCGCACGCTCAGCCCCGAATTACAGCGCCACAAGATCACGACGTCGTTTCTGAATCCGCTGCGGCGCGCTTACCGCTCGCTGCTGCCCCTGATGCCGATGGCGCTCGAGAGCCTGGACCTGCGCGGCTACGACCTGGTGGTGAGCAGCGAATCCGGACCCGCCAAAGGGGTGATCACCTCTTCTTCCACGCGGCACCTGTGTTACTGCCACACCCCGATGCGCTATCTCTGGGATCTCTATCCCGAGTACCGCAACGAGTGGACCACATCCCGCTGGAAGCGCGCGGCGATGACGCCGTTGACCAACTATCTGCGTCTCTGGGACTACGCCTCGGCGGCGCGCGTGGATCAATTCGTGGCCAACAGCGAGAACGTCCGCAGGCGAATCTGGAAGACTTACCGCCGCGAGTCGGAAGTGGTGCATCCGCCGGTGAATGTGGAGGCGTTCTACTGGAGGCCCGCCGAAGACTATTTCCTGATCGTCTCGGAGTTGGTTCCGTACAAGCGCATCGAGCTGGCGGTGCGGCTGTTCTCGCGCACCGGCCGGCCTTTGACGATCGCCGGCTCAGGTCCGGAGTACCGTAAGCTGCGAGGGATGGCGGCGCCCCACATCCGCTTCGCCGGCCGCGTCACCGACGAGGAACTGGCGAGGCTGTATGCCGGCTGCCGCGCGCTGCTGCTGCCCGGCGAGGAGGACTTCGGCATTACCCCCGTGGAGGCGCTGGCCAGCGGAAAGCCGGTGATTGCGCTGGGACGCGGCGGCGCCTTGGAGACGGTTCCCGGTTTTGGAGGCGTGTTCTTCGACGAAGCGTCCGAAGATTCGCTGGCGGCCGCGATCGACCGCTTCGAGGAGATGGAAGGCGGAGTCGTGCCGGCCGAGCTGCAGGTGTGGGCGCGCCGTTTCTCCGAGGAAGGATTCCTGCGCAAAATGGCGGCTCAGCTCGCGCGGGTTTCCGAGGTGGAACGGCCGGCGGATCAAGTGCCTGTCCGGCCGACTTCCCGATATGGCCGTTGACGGCGGCGCAATGACAGGCGCGAGCAGGTAAGGGCGACGGCCAGCCGCCTTCCCACGTTTCCTTTCCTACCACGCACGGCTGCGCGGGCCATGGCTCAGCGGCACATCAGCGGATTCCTCCTGTACGCCCGCGCGGGTTCCCATGCCCAGGCGCGATTGCCAGGCCGCATCGGATAGCATAATCAATGGGTGCGTATCGCCACCCGACGGTCAGCGGCCCAAAACTGACAAACGCGATTCACGGGAGAATGAAATGCAGAAGGACAATATCGGGATCACGGCGTTAGCGGGCGTTATTTCCGCGCTTTTCCTCTGGCCTGCCGGTGGAGGCGCGCAAGCTGCCAAGGCTTCCTATCCGGTCATGGCACCTCTGGATCACTATTTGATTGCTGACGAGAAGGCTGAGATCGCGCTGGCCCGGAGTTCCGCCCCGGCATCGATTTCGGGTGCGGCCGACGTGATGGTGCTGCGGCGGGACGGGTACGCAACCGCGGTGAAAGGCTCGAACGGCTTCGTCTGCATGGTCGAGCGATCCTGGGCCAAGCCGACCGATGACGCGGAATTCTGGAATTCCAAGATTCGCGCCCCGCATTGCTTCAATCCGGCAGCCGCCCGGACATTTCTGCCCATCTTTCTGAAGAAAACCGAACTGGTACTTGCGGGAAAATCGAAAGCACAGATCCTTGCGGCTACGACTTCCGCTTTGGACAAGAAGGAGCTACCCGCGCTGGCTCCGGGAGCGATGTGCTACATGATGGCGAAGCAGCAGTATCTCAGCGACGACGACATGAGCTGGCATCCGCATCTGATGTTTTTCGTTTCGGGTGATGCCGTGAAAAGCTGGGGAGCCAATCTGCCCGGGTCTCCGGTAATCGCCGGGACCGATCCGGAAGAGCGGGTGACCGTCTTCATGGTTTTGGCCCCCACGTGGTCCGATGGGACGCCGGGACCATCGACGGCGCACTGACGGCAAACCGATTCGGGTTGCTCGCGCAGTGTGCATCACTTCAGAAACCATTTCATGGCTTCTCGTGCGACCTCCGGCGGCACCGTGTGCGGCCCATCGAACTCCCGAAAGGTCACGTCATATCCCGCCATTTTCAGGAGTGGAATCATCTGGCCGGTGGTATTCTCGAACGGCAGGATCTGATCCTTTGTGCCATGGGAGATCAGGATGCGAGGCCGGCCCGCGTGCTCCACTCCAGAAGGTACGAAGCCAGGGGAGAACGCGATCACCGCGCGGAACAAATCGCCGTTCGATATGCCGAGTCCGATCGCATACGACGCTCCATCGGAAAAGCCGCAGACCGCGATCTTCCGCGGGTCCACGCGTCGCTGCGAAAACACCTTGTCGAGCGCCTGGTCGATGAGCCGCACGTCAGGTCCATAGCCGGAATGGATCGCGTCCCAGGTGATTTCCTGCGATGCCGGAGAGAGCAGCAGGAAGCCGAGTTCTTCCGCCAGATCGCCCAGCCGGCGAACGCCCTGCCGCTCGTTCCCGGTGGCGCCATGGAGGTAGAGCACCAGAGGAGCCGGGTCGGGCGCCGACTTCGGCACGTACAGGAGGGCGTCCCGGTCCTTTCGCAACTCCAGCGGAATGACGCCGACGCCGGTCTCGCGCGTCGGGCTTTCGACCGGCCTGGCTCTCAGGCGGACCCCGGCTTCTGCTCGCGCGCACGAGGCCAGCAAGGTAGCCAGAAACAGACGGCGAGTAGTCATCCTGATCTCAGACGTTCGAAAGCCCCAAAGGGCTCGCTGGCAGTGAGGGGTAGCACTTCCTGACGCTCGGGAGGGATGGGGACTACGCGGACATGTGCAGATCCGCAAAGCACTCTCGGAGCCTTCCGGAAATCTCGCCGCCGGCATCCGGCGAGTCAAAGGGCCGAAGAGCCTCGGCATTCGTCCGGGGCAACTGGCTGACAGCCGAGCGAGGCGAAGACACTCTGGCAAATGCCCGATCCCAGCACGCTCAGGGGCAAGCGAGATAGAGCCCTTCCCGGCGTTATCCTGGACTGCGGCCTGCGGCGGAAGAGGCGGCGGAACTGGATCCAGTTCTTGCCAGCCCATGTCTCCATCCAGACGACTGAGAAATATTGGCTGTAAGCAACGCCTTCCAAACGCTGCTAATGGCCGGATCGGCATCGAGAACCGCGTTGCGGCTCCGATCGCGGGCAAATCGACGAAGCTTCCAGTGGGATCGAGAACAGTCTCACGAACGTGTTTCGGTCCAACGTTTTTTCCGACATCAACGTCAAAGTTCGTGACCGCAGGCGTTCAGCAGATGCTCATCAGGGGCCGGGTTGCGAGCGGGCCACGTGATCCAGCCCCGCGGAGGGTCAAAGTGCCATGCTCGAACGATTCTTCGAGGATGTTCTGTACTCGTTCGGATCATTCGCCGCAACCCGGTGATCGCCACAATTGCCATTCCGACGCTAGCGCTCGGCATTGGTGTCAACTCCGCTATTTTCGGCCTGTTTGACGCGGTGCTGCTGCGTCTTTTGCCTGTCCGCGATCCGCAGCAGCTTTACCTGCTCCAGGAAACCGGCCCGAACGCAAGCTCGGAGGCGGTTTCCTTTCCCATGTTCCAGCGCTCCCGGGAGGCTCTCAAGGCACTGCGGATATGTTGGTGCTCGAGCCGGTCACGGGGAAGCTTGTATCGGGCGAATTCTTTTCCGTGTTGGGCGTCCGTTATGCTCTCAGGCGCCTGTTTACCCCGGACGATAACCGGTTCTTGGGCCAACATCCCGTAACGGTGATCAGCTCTATTGGCAGCGTCGCTTCGGCGGAAAACCTGGCGTGTTGGGCAGCATATTTCCGTTAAACGGCGCTCCGTTCACCATCGTGGGTGTTGCCGAACCTGGTTTTTTCGGGGTTTCAGTAGGCGAATCGCGTGACGTCAGGGATTTGGCTGAACCGCAGACCAAATAAAAAAGGGCAGACGCTCGAAAGAGCCCTGCCCGAAGTGACCCAGACCTAAACCGAAATCCTAGAACGTGTACAGGAGAACGCCCGCCGCCGGTTCCACCGGTCCGACCGCCACCGCCGTACCCGCGGTTGCTTCCACTTCCACGTTGAGTTGCCGATAGAAGATGCCCGTGTCGCCGAGGTAAACTTCGAGCTCCGAAGGCCGCGGCAGCGTGCCCTGGATGAGCGCCTCCGACAGTGGATCTTCAATGTACTTCTGCAGGGCGCGGCGCAAGGGCCGGGCGCCGTAGCTGCGATCCGCGCAGGTCTTTTCGAGGATGTACTTGGCGGCATCGGGCGCCAGCCGGATCTTCACCTGCTTGGCCACCAGGTTGGCATTCACCTGCTCCACCAGCAGCGAGATGATCTGGATCAGATCGTCGTCGGTGAGGCTGGTAAACAGGATGACTTCGTCGAGGCGATTCAGGAACTCGGGATTGAAGGCCTTCTTCACCTCGCTGCGGACCATGTCCTCGATCTTCGAGGGAATCCCTTCGCCCGCCGGAGCCGAGAACCCCAGGTGGCCGCGCTTCTCGAGGAAGCGGGCACCCAGGTTGGAGGTCATGATGATGATCGTGTTCTTGAAGTCCACCTGGTTGCCCAGGCCGTCGGTCAACTGGCCGTCTTCGAACACCTGCAACAGGATGTTGTAGATATCCGGGTGGGCCTTTTCGATCTCGTCCAGCAGGATGATCGAATAGGGATTGCGCTTCACGCGCTCCGTGAGTTGGCCGCCCTCTTCGTACCCGACGTATCCCGGAGGCGAACCGATGAGCTTGGAAACCGAGTGCTTTTCCATGTACTCCGACATGTCGAAACGCACCAGGCTCTTCTCGCTGCCGAAGAGGAAGGAGGCCAGGGCGCGCGCCACTTCGGTCTTGCCGACGCCGGTGGGGCCGAGGAACAGGAACGACCCGGCCGGGCGGTTGCTCGATTTCAATCCGGCACGGGAACGGCGGATGGCGCGGGCCAGCGCCGAGATCGCCTTTTCCTGGCTGATGATGCGGCGGTGAAGCTCTTCCTCAATCCGCAGGAGCTTGGTGATCTCCTCCTCCTTGATGGAGGTCATGGGGACGCCGGTCCAACGCGCGACCACGTCTTCGATGTCGTCCTTAGTCACGCACCCGGTGGACGAATCGTCCAGGTTGTATTTTTCGCGAAGCTGCCGCATGTTCTCGCGCTCTTTGCGCTCCTCGTCGGAGTAGAAGCGCGCCTTCTCGAACTCATGGTTCGCGATGGCGTTTTCCATGCGGTGGACGATGAACTTGATGCGCTTCTGAATGTCCGCGAGGTCGGCGGGGAGGGTGGTCTGCCGCAGCTTTACGCGGGCGCCTGCCTCGTCGATCAGGTCGATCGCCTTGTCCGGAAGGTAGCGGTCGGGAATGTAGCGGCTGGAGGTAAAGACCGCGGTTTCGATGGCGTCATCGGTATACGCCACGGCGTGGAACTTCTCGTAGCGGTCCTTGATGCCGAACAGGATCTTCACGGCATCGCCCTCACTGGGTGGGGGAACCTTGACCGCCTGGAAGCGGCGCTCGAGCGACCGGTCTTTTTCGATAGACTTGCGGAACTCCGCCGGGGTAGTGGCGCCAATGCACTGGATCTCGCCGCGTGACAAGGCCGGCTTCAGGATATTGGCGGCATCCAGGGAACCCTCCGCCGAACCGGCGCCGACCAAGGTGTGCAGCTCATCGATGAAGATGATGGCGTTCTGGTTCTCCATCAACTCCTTCATGATGGTCTTGAGCCGCTCTTCAAACTGGCCGCGGTACTTGGTGCCGGCCACGATGAGCGAGAGGTCGAGCGCCAGAATCCGCTTATCGGCCAGGAAAGAGGGCACATCGCCTTCGGCAATCCGTTGCGCCAAGCCTTCCACGATGGCGGTCTTGCCCACCCCGGGCTCACCGATCAACACCGGGTTGTTCTTGGTGCGGCGGCAGAGGATCTGCACCACCCGCTCCAGTTCGTAGTCGCGCCCGATCAGCGGGTCGAGCGTATTGTCCATGGCAGCCTGGGTCAAATCGCGGCTGAATTCCGCCAGCAGGGAGCTTTCCTTGGGGCGTGCGGATGCGACCTTTTCACTTTGGGAACGCGCCAGCTCTTCCCGGATCGTGGACAGCCGCAGACCGCGCTCATGTAAAATCTCCGCGGCAAAGCACTTCTCTTCGCGGAGCAGCCCCAGGAGCAGGTGCTCCGTTCCAATGTGCTTATGATTCAATCGCTCAGCTTCCTCGGCGCCGTACGCAAGAACGCGCTTGCACTCATGGCTGAGCGGCAGGTCCACGGAAGTGGAAACCTTCTCGCGGATCGTAGTATGTCCTTCAATTTGCTTACGGATGGATTCCACCGCGGCGTGAGAACGGAGGAACCGGTTGGCCAGCGCTTTGTCTTCGCGCAGGAGGCCGAGCAGGAGGTGTTCGGTTTCGATGTATGGACTACCGAACTGGCTAGCCTCGTAACGCGCGAAGAAAATCACCCTTCGCGCCTTCTCCGTGTATCGCTCAAACATAGAATGTGACGCCCCCTTGACTTAAAGATACCCCTACTCGCTTCCCGGTTGCGAACCGAATGGTCCGCCCGGTACCAGTCCACCTTTTTCCAGATTCAACACCCGGTCGCACCGCCGGGCAAACAAAAGATTATGTGTAACGAAGACCGACGTGAGCTGATGGGAACGATGAAGTCCTTCGAGGAGTTCGAAGATCATTTCGCCGGTCCGAAAGTCGAGGTTTCCGGTGGGTTCATCGGCCAGCAGAACGGAGGGGCCGCCAACCAGCGCCCGCGCAAGCACCACCCGCTGCTGCTCTCCTCCCGACAGTTCACCCGCGCGGTGCGTGGACCGCGCCCGAAGGCCAACCTCATCCAACCTCGTCAGTGATTCGGAGGCGGCGCGCGAATGCGTCCATCCCCGTATCAGCAACGGCATCATCACGTTTTCCAGCGCCGTGAATTCCGGCAGGAGATAGTGAATCTGCCATACAAATCCAATTTCACGATTGCGGAAGTCCGCTTGTTCCGAGCGAGCGAGTCCGGAAATCTCTTTACTACCGTAGTATATCGCACCGTCGGAAGGGCTGTCGAGGCCGCCCAAAAGATGCAACAGCGTGGACTTGCCGGCGCCCGACTCGCCCACCAGCGCCAGCATCTCCCCCCGTTGGACGTCGAGGTTGATTCCCGAGAACACCACCAGCTCCGAGGTGCCGGACTGGTATACCTTCGAAACGTCGCGCGCGCGGATGTAGGCTTCCTCGGCCATCAACGCATACGATAGCGCATGTCTCGCCGGCTGTGGAAAAGGCACAAAAAGGGCCAGTGCCTGCGGCGGAAGAGGGGTATGATACGAGAGAGGAAACATGGACGAAGATCGCAATGCCCCGGCGACCAAGGGCGACCTGAGAGACTTGCAAGCCAGTATGCAAGAGATGGAAGGCCGGATGAACGAGCGCCACGAAATGCTGCGCTCGGAGTTCGATCATGCCTTCGACGACCTGAAAGAGGTAATGCGGGACGTTCAAACCGAGCTTCTGAAGGCCTTCTACAGTTATTCACAGAACAATGACACACGCGTCGCTGCGATGGAGGACGACACCGCCTCTCTCAGGAAGCGTCTCGGACTGGTCGAATCCCGTGTCACGGAACTGGAGCGCCGCCTCCTGATGCCGCCTCCCGAGTAGTCCTCCTTTACCACCACATCCGCCCCCGATCCGCCAATAACCCGCGCCCCCTTCCGTCGTGATCGCCGGGAGCAATTCGTACGCAATCTCGTACAATTGCATCAATCACGTGCCACAACTCGATCGTTTTCGGACTCAAGTCACTGCCGGAGTTTCCCGGGTAACGGAGGCGGTAATCGGACGCTGGCACTGGCAGCCGCCGGTGTGGCTTGGCTGGATAACCCGCCAGATCGCCCGTGCCGGACGCTACCTTGTCGCCGACCTCAAACGCGCCGGCGCCGCGCTCCTGGTTCTGCTGGCCATTGCGGGCGCCTGGCTCTGGTACAAGAGCCGTCCCGTTCCGCATTACGTTCCCTACAAAATCACCGCGCCCGGGCTCACCCGCTACGGCGACAACGGCATCGCCTCCATCGACCCGTTGATCATCGAATTCGGCGAAACGGCTGCACCTTTGCAGCAGATTGAGAAGACCGTCACTACCGGAGTCGCCATCTCGCCCCGCATGGCCGGCTCGTGGTATTGGGCGAGCGACAGGACCCTGCGCTTCACGCCAAAGAACGATTGGCCCGTGGACGGGTCGTTCACCGTGAGTTTCGCCAGCAAAGGCTTCTTCGCCCGCGGCGTGCTGCTCGAAGACTATCGCTTCGATTTCAAGAGCGCACCGTTCGCCGCCACGATCGCGGAGAGCCAGTTTTATCAAGACCCGGTGGACCCCAACCTGAAAAAGCTGGTCGCCACCGTCAGCTTCACCCATCCCGTCGATACCGTCCAGTTCGAACAGCGGGTATCCCTGGCGCTCGCCAGCGACGCCCAATACCTGGGACTGAAGCCCGACAGCAAGAGCTTCTCGGTCGTCTACGACAAGTTCAACCTGGCCGCCCACATCCATTCCGCGCCGCTGGCGATGCCACGCGACGATACGTCGATCACCCTGCGCATCGACAAAGGCGTGCGCGCCGCCCGCGGGGGCAACGAGACCAAGGACCGTCTGGAAGCAGTGGTCGTGATTCCCGGCCGCACCAGCCTGCGCTTCTCGGGCCTCACCATGGTGGTTGTCGATAATGCCCGCTTCGAGCCGGAGCAGGTCCTCATGATGACCAGTTCCTCGCCGGTCGCCGAGAAGGCCCTCGGCGGAAAGGTCACCGCCTACCTCTTGCCCGAACGCCATCCCAATCAGCCCAAGGAAGACACCAACCCGTACCGCTGGGACGACGAGAACCAGGTCGGCAAGGACATCCTCGCGCTCTCCAAGCCCGTCGCTCTCGCCTACGTCTCCTCCGAACAGGGCGGCGACACCTCGCACGGCTTCAAGTTTCTCGGTCCCGTGGGACGCTACCTCTTTGTACAGGTGGCCGAGGGCGTCGAAGGCACGGGCGGCTACATCGCCGGCAAACCGTACGTCGCCACGATCCAGGTGATCCCGTATCCGCAGGCGCTCACGTTTCTCGGCAAGGGCGCGCTGCTGTCGCTCTCCGGCGACAGGAAGGTAGGGTTCCTGGTGCGTGGCGTGGATCACGTGGAAGTCGAGATCGGCCGCGTGCTGGCCAACCAGGTGCACCACCTGGCGCCTGAGATGCGCGATTTCACCGCGCCCTCCGTCTCTGACGACCTTGCCGACAAGATCGTCGAGCGCTTCACCGAGGTCCGCGACTATACCGACAAAGAGCCTGGCAAACCGACCTACGACAACGTAGATCTCGGCAATTACCTGCAGTCCAGGTCGCAAGGCAGCCGGGGTCTGTTCCTGCTGCGGGTTCGTTCCGTGCAGCCTCCGCCGAAAGAGGCTCCCGGACCCGATCAGCCTCAGGACCAGAACCCACCGCAGCCGAACCAGGCCGAGGGAGAATCCGAATCCGGACCCGGCGAGGGCGGAGCCATCGAGGACACCCGCCTGATCCTAGTCACCGATCTCGGCTTCATCGTCAAGCAGGCCAAAGACGGCACACGCGACGTGTTCGTGCAATCCATCCGCTCGGGCCTTCCGATCGATGGGGTGCGCGTCGAGGCTGTGGGGCGCAATGGCCAGGCTGTGGCGACGGCGACCACGGAAGGCGGCGGGCGCGCCCGTCTGCCGAAGATTCCCGCCATGAAGCGCGAAAAGGCGCCGCTCATGATCGTGGCGCAGAAGGACTCCGACTTCTCCTTCATGCCCTTTCAGACCGGCGGACGCACGCTCGACCTTTCGCGCTTCGATACCGGCGGCATCGAGAACGACCAGTCGGTGCAGCAACTCTCCGCCTACCTCTTCTCCGATCGCGGTATTTATCGGCCGGGCGAGACCACCCATCTCGGCATGATTGTGCGCACCGCCGACTGGAAGTCTTCGCTCACCGGCCTCCCCATCGCGGTCGAAATCACGGATTCCCGCGGCAATGTGGTCAGCCGCAGCCCTATCAAGCTTTCGGCAGCGGCATTCGAGGATGTGGCCTTCACGAGCCAGCCCGCCGCCCCGACAGGCACTTACCAGGCCGTCGCCTACCTCGTGAAGAGCGAGAAGGAGCAGGAGAATCTCGGCAGTACTTCCTTCAAGGTGCAGGAATTCGAGCCCGACCGCATGAAAGTGCGGCTCGATCTCAGCGATCAGCCTGCGGAAGGGTGGCTCAAGCCGGACGACGTGAAGCCTCGCGTCACCGTCGCTCACCTCTTCGGAGAGGCCGCGTCCAACCGGCGCGTCGATGGCGAAATGGATCTCTCCGCGGTGCTGCCTGTCTTCGCCCGCTATCCCGAACACCGCTTCCAGGCCGGGCAGTCGCTAAACGAGCCCTTCCACGAAGCCCTTGCCGATACCGTGACCGATGACAAGGGCATCGCCAGATTCAAAATCGACCTGGGGCGCTTCACCGGCCGCGTATTCCGGCTCAATCTCCTGGCACGCGCCTATGAAGCCGAAGGCGGACGCAACGTAGCCGCCGAGAGCAGCGCCATCGTCTCGGATGGGGATTACCTCGTGGGCGTGAAACCCGATGGCGACCTGAACTTCGTGAAGCGGGGCACCGCCCGCCAGGCCAACTGGCTGGCCGTCAATCAGCGACTCAACCCCGTCGCCGCCGACAAACTCACGCTCGAATGGGTGCAGCTCAAATACGTCTCGGTCCTGACCCAACAGAGCAATCAGACGTATAAATACGTCTCGCGCCTCAAGGAAATCGTCCGCAACAGCCGCAAGGTACGCATCGCCTCGGGTGGCAGCATGTTCCCGCTGCCCACCCAGGAGCCCGGTGATTTCGTGCTCGTGCTCCGCGACGAGTCCGGGTCCGTGCTCAACTCCCTCAACTACACGGTCGCGGGAGAAGCCAACATCACCGGCTCGCTCGATCGCGATGCTGAGTTGCAAATCCAGCTCGACAAGTCGTCGTATGCAGGCGGCGACACCATCGAGGTCAGCATCCGCGCTCCCTACACCGGCGCCGGGCTGATCACCATCGAGCGCGACCGCGTGCTCCAGCACCAGTGGTTCAAGACAAGCACCACCAGCTCCGTGCAGCGCGTCCAGTTACCGCGAGATTTCGAAGGCAACGGCTACGTCGGTGTGGAATTCGTGCGCGATCCATCCTCCGACGAGATCTTCCTCAGCCCGCTCTCGTACGGCGCCGCGCCCTTTTCAGCCAGCCTGACGGCGCGCACCGAGCCGCTGCGCCTCAATGTGCCGACCGAGATCAAGCCCGGCACCACGATCAACATGCAAGTGGTCCCGGGGGAGGCTTCCCGCGTCGCGCTGCTCGCGGTGGATGAAGGCATCCTGCAAGTCGCGCGCTACCACGACCCAGACCCGCTCCGCTACTTCTTCCAGAAACGCCGGCTGGAGGTCGATACCACCCAGATCCTCGACCTGATCCTGCCCGAGTTCCAGCGCTTCGTTGCCCTGGCCGCGCCCGGCGGCGATGCCGAAAGCGGCTTCGCGCGCCACCTCAATCCTTTCGCCAAGAAGCGCAAGCCGCCCGTCGCCTACTGGTCTGGCATCGTGGACGTCGGCCCGGCGGGACAGAATTTCCGCTACGCCGTTCCCGACTACTTCAACGGCAAGCTGCGCATCGTCGCCATAGCTGTCAGCGCAAAGCGCGTCGGCACGGCCGCCGGAGCCACCGACGTAAAAGGCAGCTTCATCATGACTCCCAACGTTCCGTCCATGGCCGCTCCCGGAGACGAGTTCGAGGTAGGCGTGGGGCTCTTCAACAACACCACGGGCGCCAAAGGTCCGATTCATCTCGAAGCCCAGTTGGGTGCGGGCCTGGCGCTGCAAGGCCCGGCCGCAATAGACCTGCTAATCGCCGATCAGAAGGAAGGCACCGGCATCTTCCGCTTCAAGGCGAACTCCGTGCTCGGGCCGGCTTCGGTGAAGTTCGTGGCACGCCGCGGGGCTGCGGAAGCACAGATCGAAGAGAGCGTCAGCGTCCGCCCGGCGGTCGCCTATCGCACCCAGCTCACCCTCGGGCGCTTCGACAACGCCCGCGCGGACATCCCCGTGACGCGACAGATGTACAACGAGAAGCGCCGCGTCGAAGCCGCCGTCTCCCCGGTTCCGCTGATCTGGGGTCCCTCGCTCATCGCCTGGCTCGACGACTATCCTTACTCTTGCACCGAACAACTCGTCAGCAAGGGCATGTCCACGCTGCTGCTCACGTCGCGTCCCGAATTCGGCTCCGTGCGCAGCCGGATTACGTCAACCCCGGCCTCCACATTCCCGGTGCTGCAGAGCCGCCAGAACGATTCGGGCGGCTTCGGCCTCTGGTCTTCTTCCCCCAATATCGCCGAATTCCCCAGCGTCTATGCGGCACAGTTCCTGCTGGAGGCCAAGGACCGCGGCCAGAAGATTCCGGCGCCGATGCTGGCCAGCCTCAACGAGTGGCTCACACGCTACGCGTCCACCCCCGCTTCGACCCTCCCCGATGCCCGCTGGCGCGCCTATGCGGTGTACCTGCTGGCGCGGCAAGGGATCAATCCCGCGAGCGCCCTTTCGAATGTCGAGCAGGAGCTATCGCACCGCTACGCGCAAGCCTGGCCGTCGGATCTCTCGGCGGGCTGGCTCGCCGCCACCTACCGGCTGATGCAGCGCAATGGCGATGCCGATCGCGTCATCGCCAAAGTCCCGTGGTCGCGCGCCAAGCACGACTTCGGCGAGGAGATCTATTACGATTCGCTGGTCCACGACTCGCAACTGCTCTACCTCCTGGCCCGCCACTTCCCTGCGCGCCTGGCCGCGGTTCCGCCGACCGTGCTCGAGGACATAGGCGGCGCGGTCAGCGACAACCGTATCGACTCGCTCTCCGCCGCCTGGACCCTGCTTGCCCTCGATGCTTACGCGAAAGCCGCCGGCTCCGAAGGCAAGCTCGCGATTGCGGAAGTATCGGCCGACGGGCGCGAGCGCGCTCTCTCCCTGCCCGCGGGCGCCATGCCGAAGGCGGAGATCTCCACGAATGCCGCCAAAGTCCGCTTCGGCAAGGAAGGACCGCTGCCCGGGTATTACAGCCTCGATCAATCGGGATTCGATCGTGTTCTTCCGCCGTCTGCCGTGAATCAAGGCGTCGAGGTGATCCACGAATTCCTCGACCTGCAGGGCAACGTCATCTCGAAGGTCACGGTCGGTCAGGAGTTCCTGGTGCGCGTGCGTCTGCGGCCCACCGTCCGTGCCAGCCTCTCGCAGATTGCCGTTGTCGATCTCCTGCCCGGCGGCACCGAGGCGGTGCTGGAGTTGCGACCTCCATCCGACAGCACGACTCCCGCCGCCGATCCCGCCTCGTCACAAGCCGCGGGGGGCCTGCCCATCGGCTTGCCCGACAAATCTGACTGGACGCCGCAGCACGTGGACGTCCGGGACGATCGCGTGGTCCTCTACGGCGACCTTGGCAAGAACGCGAGCACCTTCGTCTACCGCGTGCGGGCCACCAACGCCGGCATTTATCAAGCGCCGCCCGCATCCGCCGAAGGCATGTACGACCGCAAAATCTCGGGGCTCAGCCAGCCCGGCAGACTGGAGATCGTGAAGCCATGAACTGGCCTCGAAAATGTGCCCCGATGAGTCGGGGCACGGCAGGCAGGAGTGCCTGCGCCACATTCGCCCTCCTCATCCTCATTCGCCTCTACCCGCACGCCCCGCTCGCCGACCGCATCCCGCTCTCCACCGCGGTCTGGTCCGCCGATGGCGAACTCCTCCGCGTCACCCTCGCGTCCGACGACCAATACCGCGTCTGGACGCCGCTCTCTCAGATGTCACCCACTCTCGTCGAGGCCTTCCTCCTGAAAGAAGACCGCTGGTATTACTGGCATCCGGGCGTCAATCCGTGGGCGCTCTTGCGCGCGGGCCTTCGTACCTGGCGAGGCCCCACTCGTCAAGGCGGCTCGACCCTCACCATGCAGTTGGCCCGCCTGCTCTACGGGCTCCGAACCCGCAGCGCCACAGGCAAACTCCGACAGGCTGCCGCCGCGCTTTGGCTCGAGGCCCGCTACTCGAAGCGCGACCTGCTGGAAGCCTACCTGAACCTCGCGCCTTTCGGCGGCAACGTGCAGGGCGTCGGCGCAGCCAGCCGCATTTACTTCAACCAGCCGCCCGACCGCATCAGCCTCGGAGAATCCATCACCCTCGCGGTGATCCCGCAGAGCCCCGCCGCGCGCGCCGGGCACGGCGTTCCCCAGGAGCGCTTACTGAAGGCGCGCCGCCAGCTTGCCGCCCAGTGGCTGAAGCACCATTCGGTTGACGAGATGGAGCGCCGCCAGTTGGAAGCGCCGATCCTTGCCCGGCAGGAGTTCCCCATGCCCTGGCTCGCGCCGCACTTTGTGGACGCGCTGCTGGCCGAACCTCGGGGCCGCACTCCGCGCGTCGATACCACCTTGGACGCCGGCCTGCAGCGTCTCGTCGAGCGGCAGGTCCAGCGCTACATCGCAGAGTACGGCGACCGCGGAATTCGTAACGTCGCGGCGCTGCTGCTGGACTCCTCGTCGATGTCGGTCAAAGCCTGGGTCGGGTCGGCCGACTATGCCAACGAAGCCATCGACGGGCAGGTGGATGGCGTTCTCGCCAAGCGCTCTCCGGGCTCCGCTCTCAAGCCCCTGATTTACGCCATGGCGCTCGACCAGGGCATCCTGCACCCGCGCACCATCCTGCGCGATTCGCCCACTTCCTTCGGCCCGTTCACCCCGGAGAATTTCGATGGCCGCTTCCTGGGACCGATCCCTGCCGAAGACGCCCTCATTCGGAGCCGCAACATCCCGGCCGTCTGGGTGTCGATGCAGCTCAAGCAGCCCAGCTTTCACGGCTTCCTGGAAAGCGCGGGTGTGCGCGGCTTGAAATCCGAGTCGTATTACGGTCTCGCCCTTGCCTTGGGCGGCGTGGAAGTCACGATGGAAGAACTCGCCTCGCTCTACGGCGTGCTGGCGAACCAAGGCATCCTGCAGCCGATCCGCGTAGTCCAGCCGGCGCGCCCGCTCCAGCCTCCCGAAGGGCCGCGCATGCTGAGCCCGGAGGCCGCCTTCATCACGCTCGAAATGCTCCACCGCAACCCGCGCCCGGATGAAGACGGAACGCTGCCCGTCCGCACCCGCTGGCCCGTGGCCTGGAAGACCGGCACCTCGTGGGGCTTTCGGGATGCCTGGTCGGCGGGCATTGCCGGCCGCTACGTGCTGGTGGTCTGGATTGGCGATTTCTCGGGCCGGGGCAATCCCAGTTTCGTGGGCGTCGATGCGGCCGCTCCGCTCTTCTTCCGTATTGTCGATGCTCTGAACCTCGCGCGCGCCGCCGAACCCGTTCCCGAGCGGAGGCCGCCTCCCGGCGCGAGCCGCGTCACCGTTTGTGCCGCGAGCGGCGACCTGCCCAACGCCTGGTGCCCGCAAACGGTCGAGACGTGGTACATCCCCGGGAAGTCTCCCATCCGCGTCAGCCAGTTGCATCGCGCCGTGGCGATCGACGTCTCGACCGGTCGCCCCGCATGTCCGCCATACTCCGCCGGCAGCACCCGCTTCGAGGTATTCGAGTTCTGGACGTCCGACATGCTCAAGCTCTTCCGCGAAGCCGGCATGCCGCGCCGCGCGCCGCCCGACCTGCCGCCTTGCGCTGCCGAGGATACAGCCGACGCCCCGCGGATCGCCTCGCCGGCGCGAGGCCTGACGTACACGCTGCGCCGCTCGCGCCCGGAGAGTGTCATCGCGCTGGAGGCGGGAGTCGCCGCAGACGTTCGCAACGTGTTCTGGTTCGATGGCGGCGCCCTGATCGGCAAATCCGCAGTGAGTGCCGGGGCTCTGGCGTGGCGCCCCGCGGCCGACGGCGCGCACCTGCTCCGCGTGATCGACGATCACGGCCGTGCCGCCGAGCGCGACCTTCAGGTGCAATTCGCGCCGTGACGTGTGCCGGCGCGGCAGCCACGAGTGCCCGCGTCCCGTCGTATGCTGGGTCCGGGTGAACTTATGGATCCGGCAACGCAACGTCGCTTATTGGTACTCCTGGCCCTTACCGCAATCAGTGCCTGGGGCCAGGCGAAAGGAGACAAGATGGCCGATTCGCAGGCGCTGGTCGAACATGCCAAGACCGCGGCCACCGCGCAGAACGAGTTCGGCATGAAACTGCTCGCGCTCGAAGTCGCGCGCAAGCCGCGCGAGAATGTCTTCCTCTCGCCTCTCAGCGTCTTCCTCGCGCTTTCCATGACCGAGAACGGCGCCGCCGGCAAGACCCGGACCGACATGCGCTCCACCCTCGCGATCCCTACGAGTCTGAGCGAGGACGACTTCCAACGGGCAGCCTCCGCCCTTTCGCAATCGCTGCGCTCGCGGCAGGATGTCGAGATCTCGATCGCCAACGCGCTCTGGGCCGATCGCAGCTTCAAACTGGCGGACGGATTCGTCCAACGTGCCCGGGAATATTACGATGCCGAAGCCGCCACACTGGATTTCCACCAACCGGCAGCCGCCCGTACCATCAATGACTGGGTCAGCCAGCATACCAAGGGCAAGATCCCGGAGATCGTGACGTTCGATATCGTCCGCGCCGCCATCGCGATCCTCACCAACGCCGTCTATTTCCGCGGCCGTTGGCTCGAACCGTTCTCCAAAAACCTGACACAGGACGCCCCCTTTCACAAGGCCGACGGCACGCAGAAGATGATACCCATGATGCACCGGGACCGGCTCTCCGGCGCCTACCGCAGCGGCGATAGCTTCGAGGCCGCTCGACTGCCCTACCAGACCTCGGGGATTGCCATGTATGCGATATTGCCGGCGGCGGGGACCACCCCGGAACAAGCGCTGGCAAAGATCTCGGTTGCCGGCTTGATACAAGGCTCCGATCCCGCGGAGCTTGACCTGCGCCTCCCGCGATTCAGCCTGAATTACGGCAACAGCCTGAAGGATCCGCTCGCCCGCATGGGCATGGAGATCGCGTTCCGCTGGCCCGGCGCGGATTTCGCGCCAATGGGCTCGTCGCGGATTTACATCGGGGACGTGATCCACAAGACGCGGCTGGAGGTGGACGAGGAAGGCACCGTCGCTGCGGCCGCCACCGCAGTCATCATGCGCCCCGGCGCGGTCATGTCGCGCAGGGAGCGGAAAAGCCTGACCTTCGACCGGCCGTTTGGCGTATTGTTGTGCGACGAACGGACGGATGCCGTTCTGTTTGCCGGCGTGATCTACGACCCCGGAAACTAACCTTGTAACCTTTTCCGCATCGGACAGTATCATAACCGACGCGGAACAGAAGAGGCTTTGCTAGCGGCCAGAGTTCCCCGTCCTGAAAAGGAGGATTCGATGAAGTTGGCACTTACGGGCGCGGCCTGCGTCGGTCTGCTGGTTTCCACGGGAGGCGTTCCCTTAATCGCGCAGATGCAGGACAACACCGAGAAACAAATGAGTTGTCAGAACGGCGGCTACGATGGCGAGCGCGCGCGGCACTGCGAAATGCGGGAGCAGAGCGTGGCTTCCATCGGCCATTTGACTTTGGACGCCAGCCCCAACGGGGGCATCACCGTGAAGGGGTGGCTGCGGGGAGACACGCTGGTCCGGGCGCGCATCGAGGGTTCCGCTGAGACGGCGGCCGCGGCGGCTACCCTGGTGAGCCAGGTTTCCATTGACACGTCGGGCGGCCTGGTACGCGCGATGGGGCCTCAATCCGCGAATAATTCCTATTGGAGCGTGAGCTACGAGATCTTCGTGCCCCAGAACACGGATCTTGATCTGAAGAGCCACAACGGCGGGCTTAACGTTTCGGACGTCCGAGGCCAGCTCCACTTCGGAGTGACCAACGGCGGGGTCCACCTGAAGCGGGTTGCCGGCGACGTGAGCGGCTCCACGGTGAATGGGGGAGTGCAGGTGGAGTTGGCGGGCCCGAGCTTTGACGGGCGTCAACTCGAGGTCAGCACGCACAACGGGGGCGTTACCATCGCGATGCCATCCAATTACTCGGCGCACTTCCAGGCCGAAACGAACATGGGCGGTATTCAGTCGGACTTTCCGCTTGCTGTGCCGATGGCCGATGGCGGCAACGGCAACATGCGGCCGCGGAAGCTGGACTCGAACATTGGCGGCGGCGGCGCGCTGATTCACGTCAGCACCGTGAACGGGCAGGTCCGGCTGAAGAAGTCCGATACCCAGTAGCGGATGCCTACTTGTTGGCGGCCTGCATGGCCCCCTCGAGCGCGCGGAGGCGATCCTCCGATCCCACGACGAGATTCCGGGGGAAGGTGCGGTAGTTCAGAATCTCGTTGTAGATGGTCCCTTCCATGCTGGTATTCAGACCCAGCCCTGCCATATACTGCAGGCGTAGATTGCGGTCGCGATTGATTTCTGCGCCTGCCAGCCAGGGCCGCAGATCGGGCTCGCGGGTGGCGTAAGTCGCCAGGAGCCCGATCGGATCGAATCCCACTTCCCGCAGCGACTGGGCCACCCTGGCATAGTCGGGTTGGGCGAGGCGGCGGTCCAGTGCGTCGATGTCGATCCGCGCCGGTTCCACCTGTCCCAGAGCGACCGTGTCGTACCCCCCGTTGTTCGAATTGCCCCAGATCGTCCCGTTGGGGAACGCCTCGAAGAACGTCGCGAACTCGCTCTTGACGGTAGCCTCGTTACTTTCATAGAGGGGCACCCATTGCGTGACGATTCCGCCGGGGTTGAGGTGCTCCTTCACCAGGTCGAAGTACTCCTTGGAGTACAGCGTGGCGCTGCCCTTCACCCACGGATGAATCGGGTCGGAGGTGATGATGTCGAACTTCTCGCGCGTGGTCAGGACGAAGTGGCGCGCGTCGTCGTAGACGATCTGCACGCGTGGATCGTGCATCACATCGTAGTTCTGCTTGCCGAAATACTCGGTCGCCACTGGCGGAATCAGCGGCTCCATCTCGCAGATGACGATTCGCTGGATTCCCGGATAGAGCACAAAGGTACCAGCCGTGACTCCCGCGCCAAACCCGACAATCAGCACCGAGTGGGGATCGCGATGAAACAGCGCGGGCATGTGGCCCAACATGCGCTGCAAGCGCATGTCGTAGGGCTCGGTCGAGGCCTCCACCTTGCCGCTGACGTGGAACTGCACCGCTCCGTCATCCCATTCCGAGATGGCGATCGAGGAGTTCATCCCCTCGCCGGTGTAGAGGACTTTCGAGCGGTTCATGGACGTCATGATGCGGCGCCCGTACGCGATCAGCATGCCGGGGGCCCCATTCAAATTCGAGGCCAGCACACCGGCGATCACCAGCGAGGCTGCCAGTCCGGCCGCGCCCAGCGCGCTGCGCGCCGACATGGCCAGGGGAGACAGCACGAACACGGCGCTCACCGCCGCCAAAATCACCAGCGCCCGTTCGCATCCCTGCGTGCCGATCCAAGGCACCAGGATCATGCTGAAGGACAGCGCGCCCAGAATCGCGCCGCCCGTATTGGCGGCGTAAATACCGCCCACCAGCTTCGCGGAATCTTCGCCGCGCGACGCCGCCGCCAATGCCAGGGGAAAGCTGGCGCCCCACAGCAGAGTGGCCGGCAAGATGGCCCACAGGCAGCGCACCAGGTCGATCTGGAAGGTGAACCACGGGCTGGTGGAGAGCAGCGGATTGACGGGCCAATACGGCAACGAGTCGCTCAGCATCATGGCGGTCCACGCGATTCCCAGCACCAGGAGAAGCTGGCAGCAGCCCAGGGCCAGCCGCGGCCGCACGGTCCTCGCCAGGAACGAACCCGCGGCGCTGCCCACCCCCAAACCCACCAGAAAGACCGCCAGAATGATGGAGAACGTGTAGACCGTGGCCGCGAGCATGAGCCCGAGCAGCCGCGTCCAGATGACTTCGGCGCCCAATGCAGTGGCGCCCGATAGCGCGATCGTCACGTATACCGGCCAATAGCCGCGGGCGGTGGAGGCGCTTGCCGGCGCGCTCGCGGCAACGGGCTGCGAGTTGGTTGTGCCGGCCCGTTGCGGCGTCCGCGCCGCCATCGCGAAGCTGACCAGCGCGACTGCGACGTTAATCGCCGCGGCAACCACCGTAGCCGTGGTCATATCGAAAACGCGCAGGAGGTAGAACCCGGCCAGCAGGCACCCGAACACCGCGCCCGCGGTATTGGAGCCGTAGAGCATTCCCATCCACGAAACACCTTGCGGACTCGTTTCGAGCCACCGGGCGGCCGCGGGCAGCGAGGCGCCCATCAGGAACGTCGGCGGCAGCAGGCCCACCGCGCAGATCAACGCCCGAAACAGGATCGCAGGCAGCCCGTGCCCGACCGCGGCCGTGTAGACACCGTCCAGCAACGGCATCACGAACAGCACCAGGATTCCGCAGGCGGCAATTCCCAGTTCCACCTTGCCGTAGACCCGCAGCGGGTGTTCCTTCTCCGCGCGCCGGATGCGCGACAACGCCAGGCTCCCCAGGCAGAGGCCGCCCATGAACGTGGCGAGCAGCACACCCAGCGAGATGGCCGTCGAGCCGATCACCAGTTGCAGCAATTGATACCAGACAATTTCGTAAATCAGCGCGGAACAGCCGCTGCCCGCAAAGACCAGGAGCAACAGGGGAAGATAGGGGCTCGGCAGGGGCCGCGGCGCCGGCGGCGAGGAGGCGCGGACAGACGGCGCAGGCGGGGATTTCAATTCGGATTTGGGCATTCGATAAAGCCGGTGTTGAACAGGCGTCCTACTGGCATGATACGTTACCGCCAGTTGCGACCGCGGGGATCCCAGTCCGCTACAACTGCCGCACCCGCAAGAGATAAAGCTCCTGCGCCTGCACATCTTCCGCCTTGCGAATCATGGCGTCCACATCGGAGTGAACGGAGAACAGACGCCCGCTGAGGGCGTCCGCCCGCCCGGATGCGAGCGTCGTCACAAGGTCGGTCACCACTTCGGGAGCAACGTCCATGCGGCCATCAAACATCTGCTGAATGAACGATAGATGGACGCGCGCTTCTTCGGACATCCGGGTTCTCACCAGTCCAGGCCGGAGCGCGAAGACCGAGACTCCGTGGGGTCTGGTTTCGAGCGCCAGTTGCTCGCTGAAACGCAGCAGGGCGGTCTTGCTGGCAACGTACGCGGACATGTCGGGGTATGCCTGGCAGCCGGCGCCGCTCACCACGTTGACGATGCGGCCCGACTTGCGCGCGATCATGCCGGGCAGCAGATAGCGGCAGCACAGCATCGGACCCCGCAGATTCACCTCCTGGCAGCGCCACCATTCGCCGGGATCGTTTTCCCAAAAGAGGCCGAACGGTCCACCGGTGCCGGCATTGTTCACCAGCAGATCCACGGGACCCAAGGCGCGCTCCACCTCGCCGGCCAGCCGCTCGACAAAGGCGCCCTCGACGATTTCGCCCGCGACGGTGAGGATCCGGCCCCCGGACGACTTCGCCGTCTCCGCGAGTTCACCGGCCGACCGCGCCGTGGCGGCGACCTTCCATCCATCCTTGGACAGACGCAGCGCGATCGCTTGTCCAATTCCCCGCCCCGCGCCCGTCACCAGTGCCACCATCCCGTGGAACTCCTCTCGTGCAATGGGTGTATAAAGAGGTTTCACGCATGGCATCCTCCTCCACACCCTCGGTTGACGCCGGCCGCCAGGACCGGTTGTTCAACGCTACCACGGTAGTGGTCGCGATCGCAGCATGTAAGCTCCTCGTCCACCTGTACGCCGGGCGGCACTACGGGTATTTCGTGGACGAACTCTATTACCTGGCGTGCAGCCGGCATTTGGGTTGGGGATACGTGGACCATCCGCCGCTGATCGCGCTCGTCACCTGGATTGCCCGGCTGGTGTTGGGGGACTCGCTGGCGGCGGTCCGCTTTCTACCTGCCGTGGCCGGCGCCGGTGCGGTGGTTCTTACCGCGATGATCGCGCGAGAGATTGGCGGCGGGCGCTTCGCTCAAGGCCTGGCCGCGCTCGGCGTGCTGGTGGCGCCGGGCATCCTCAGTATCGGCAATCTGCTCACCATGAACGCCTACGAGCCGCTGTTCTGGATGGGCTGCGCGTGGCTTACTCTCCGGATGATCCGGACGGGCAACGACCGCCTGTGGATTTGGTTCGGCCTCCTGGCGGGAGTGGGTCTGGAGAACAAATACTCGATGGGGATGTTTGGCGCGGGGCTGGTTTTCGGCCTCCTGGTGACGCCCCAGCGCAGGCTTCTTCTGAGTCGCTGGCTTTGGGCCGGCGGCGCGATCGCGTTCCTGATCTTCCTGCCGAATCTGCTCTGGAATGTGCAGCACCATTTTCCGTTTCTGGAGGAGCAGGCCAACATCCGGCGCAGCGGACGCGACGTGCCTCTCGGCCCGCTGGCGTTTTTCGCGCAGCAGGTCTTGGTGATGCAGCCGCTAGGCCTGCCGGTGTGGCTGGCGGGTCTCTGGTATTACTTCTTCGCGAAGCCGGGGAAGGCGTTTCGGGCGATGGGCTGGGCATGGCTGTTCACCGCGGCGGTGATCGTCCGGCTGAGCCCCCGCGTGTATTACCTCTTCCCCGCGTTCCCGTTGCTGTTTGCCGGCGGCGCGATCTTTTGGGAAGGGGTTTTCGAGCGCACGACTTCCGTGTGGAAGAAGCTGGTGTGGCCGGCTCTGATGGTGGTCACGGGCGCCCTGCTCGCGCCGATCGCAATTCCGGTACTGCCGCCGGAGACCTACATCCGCTACACCAAGGCTCTGCACATCGATCAGCCCAGGGTGGAAACGCATCGCCTCGGCCCGCTGCCGCAGCTTTTTGCCGACCAGTTCGGATGGGAGGAGATGGTAGCCACGGTGGCGGGCGTCTTCAACGGCCTGCCGCCCGAGGTGCGCCCGCGGACCGCCATCTTCGCGCGCAATTACGGGCAGGCCGGCGCTATCGACCTCTTGGGCCCGAAATACGGACTCCCGCCGGCGATTTGCGGGCACCAGAGCTACTTCCTGTGGGGCCCGCGGGACTACACCGGCGAGAGTATGATCGTTATGGGTGGGCGAATGGACGACCTGGAGTCGCGTTTCGCCGAGGTGCACAAAGTCGCGCGTGTAGAGCACCCCTACTCGATGCCCTACGAGCATTTTGACGTGTATTACTGCCGCGGCCTCAAAAAGCCTCTCGCCGAGATTTGGCCGCAGGTGAAAATCTGGGACTGATGCGCTACAGGCCCTTCTTCACGAGGAACGCGACCAGGTCGATCACGCGGCAGGAGTAGCCCCACTCGTTGTCGTACCAGGCAACCACTTTCAAAAGGTTGCCGTCCAGCACCTTGGTCATGAGCGAGTCCACAATCGAGCTGTTGGAGTTGTGCAGCATGTCGCTCGATACCACGGGGTCCTCGGTATACGCCAGGATGCCCTTCATGGGACCTTCCGCGGCGCACTTGAGGGCGGCGTTCACATCCGCGGCGGTGGTTGGCTTGCTCAGAATCGCAACCAGGTCGACCACGGATACATCGGGCGTCGGGACGCGCATCGAGTAGCCGTCCAGCTTGCCCTTCAACTGCGGCATTACCAGGCCGATCGCCTTGGCCGCACCGGTGGTGGTCGGGATCATGTTGAGCGCGCCGGCGCGGGCGCGACGCAGGTCCTTGTGCGGGAAGTCCAGGATCTTCTGGTCGTTGGTGTAGCTGTGGATCGTGGTCATCGACCCCTTCTCGATGCCGAATGCGTCGTGCACGACCTTTACTACCGGCGCGAGACAGTTCGTGGTGCAGGAGGCGTTGGAAATGACGTTGTGCTTCGCAGGATCGTACATGCCGTCATTCACGCCGAGCACGATGGTGACATCCTCGTTCTTGGCGGGAGCGGAGATGATCACCTTCTTGACCGTGCCGCGCAGGTGCTTGGAGGCGTCTTTTGCGTCCGTGAACAGTCCGGTGGATTCGACCACGACCTGCGCGCCTACCGACTCCCAGTCGAGCTGAGCGGGATCCTTGACGGCGAACACCTTCATCTTCTTGCCGGCCACCGTAATGGAATCGGCGTCCGCAGTGATCTCTTCGTGCAACATTCCAAGCACGGAATCGTACTTCAACAGGTGGGCCAGGGTTTTCGTATCGGTAATATCGTTTACCGCCACGAACTCCACGTCATCGCGGTGGAGTCCCGCACGAACGATGTTCCTGCCGATGCGGCCGAAGCCATTGATGCCAACTTTGATTGCCATGATTTCTCCTGATTCGGTGAAGGGATCGTTAATACAAAGGATATCAGGAGGCGGGTATCGGGAGCAACTCGCGAATCAGATTACAAACTCTGAAATTGCGGCGGTTATGTCCCGTTCGTTTCTCGAGCGCCGCCACCTGGTCCTCTGCGGTAAGATACGAGCTGACTGCCGATGCTGCGACTCATCGTCATGGCCGCTGCCTTGTCTGTGCGTGCCATCGCGGGCTCCGACCCACCCACCCTCGATGACGTCGTCCAGCATCTGTATGATTTCGACTTTCCTTCCACGTTCGAGCTCTTGGACCGGTACATAACCGCCCATCCCCGGGACCCGCTGCCCTACGCTTTCCGCTCGTCCGCGTATCTCTTCTCCGAACTGGACCGGCTGGGGATTCTCGAAAGCGAGTTTCTGATCGACGACAACCGCATTGTGGAAAAGAAGAATACGCAGACGCCCGACGCCAACATCCGCACCCGCTTTCTGCAGGCTCTGCAGGATACCGGAACGCGCGCCGACGCCGCCCTGAAGACCAACCCGGTGGACCGCGACGCGCTCTTCGCCTTGAGCATCTCGCAGGGCGTGGCCACCGACTACATGGCGTTCGTCGAGAAGCGCCAGATCTCCAGCCTCTCCTCGGCGCGCCGCTCCAACGACTACGCGCAGCGCCTGCTCCGCGTCGATCCCCACTTCTACGACGCCTACATGACCGCGGGCCTCTCGGAATACATGATCGGCAGCCTTCCGTTCTTCATCCGCTGGTTCATTCACTTCGACAACGTGAGCGGCAGCAAGGAGCGGGGCAAGCAGAACCTGGAGCTCGTCTCGCGCGAGGGCCACTACTTTCGCGCATTCGCCAAGATCCTGCTCGGCATCATCTGCCTGCGCGAAAAGAGGCCCAGGGAAGCGCAGAAGCTGCTGGTGGACCTGACCCACCAATACCCCTCGAATCCGCTGTTCCAGAAAGAACTGACCAAGCTCAACAACAAGCTGGGTGCAACTGCTGCCAACTGAGCCACGCTCGCGCCTGGCACAGCCGCCTTCTTTGAGATTCGTTCGCGAGGGACAATTAGGAATGCAACCTTATCGGACCCTCTTGTTAGCAGCATCCCTGGCCGGGGCGGCCTTCGGGCAGGCCGGTGCAACCTCGCAGCCGGATACGTTGCAGGCCTTGCTGGTGGAAGTCAGGCAGCTCCACCAGACTCTGGTTGTGATCCAGCGTTTGGCGGTGCAACAGCAGCACGTAGACGCACTGTCGCGGCAGTTGGATCAGGTACAACAACAGATCGCCCAATCCGCGCAGGAGAGCAACACTCTGACAGCGGCGTTGGCGGCGAACGAAGCGCGGCTCGCCAAAGAGCAGCAGATCGGGGCCGTGCGGCACGACATCGAGGATGAAATCAAGAGAGTCAAGGCGGTTATGGGGGAGAATGCGGCGCGAGACCAACTGCAACAGGTACGCCAGAACCAGCTTGCGGGCCAGTTACAGGCAGAGGAGGCAAAGTTGCGCCAGCTGAACGATCGCTTGGACGAGCTTGAGCGCGCGTCCAGTAACCGATAAACGCCCGCTGAAACAGCGTTACCGGAAAGTGACTGGCCGGGTCAGATCTGGTAGGTTCACCCAACGTCCTCTACATTTCTGCTCGGATGAACTTCAATTGAGCCACACAAACGGTACGGCTGCTTCGCCCTATCGAGCGTCTCGGCTCGGATGCCAGTTTGACTCTGTCACGAAACCTGCCAGTAGACCGAATACCGCTTGTCGAAGAGTGTGTTCAGCGGCACTAAAGTAACGTTCTTCTCCTGGCCTGTGGTGTGGAACGTGAGCGGCTTGTCGCCAGGCTTGATCCACGAACTCAAATCCGCGCCCGATGCCTTCAACGTCGGGATTTCGATCGGCGGCACGCCGGGCTGTTGCGGGGCGTTGGGGTTCGCGTTCACCCGCGGCGGAGCGCCTGGCGCCCGCATGCGCGGTGCATTGGGGCCGATGATCAAGCGTTCGGTGAGTCCTTCGTTGCCCAGATCACCCGCCAGCACCAGCGGGCCATAGAGAAACGCCTGAGTCTTGGGGTCGTCCGACATGGATTCCATCCACAACCGCATCGGTAACTCCATCTCCACGCGGTCGCCGGTTTTCCAGGCGCGATTGATGGTGAGGTAGCTGCCCGGCGCGGCGGACGCTTCCAGCGCTCTGCCGTTGATCTTCACAGTCGCGCCGTTGGCCCACTCGGGAATTCGCAGGCGCAGCGGCATCTGTGCTGGCTTCGCGACGGTGACCGTCAGCGCGGTGCCTGGCTGCTCGGGGAACCTGGTTTCCTGTCGCAGCTTGAATCCCTTCTCGGCCCAGTTCAACTCTGAGGGGATGAACAGATTCACGTACACGCCCTGGCCGTCGTGCCAATAGATGCTGTCGTTGAGCTTGGAATATTCCTCCACGCCCGTTCCCGTGCAGCACCAGAACGAATGGTCTTCCGAATTGAAGGTCTTCCACGCTCCCGGTGTGAGCGAAAGGTAATACTGCGTGTAGCCCTTCTCGGGACGGATGGTGCCGATACGCTCGTTCATCAACGTCCGCTCGTAGTAGTCGAAATAGCGCGGGTCGGGGTCCCAGCTATACAGATGCCGCGCCAGCTTCAGCATGTTGTACGAGCAGCAGCATTCCGCCGTGGACACGTTGCGCTTCCATTCGGCCGACAGGTGGCGGGGCGAGCCATTCCAGGATTCGCCGTTGCTGGTGCCGCCGGTCACGTACGTGCGTCCGGTGGACACCGTATAGAAGAAGAAATCGGCCACATCGTGGAACCGCATGTCGCCGGAAATCTCGTACCGGCGGGCCGCGCTGATCACCTGGGGAATATGCGTGTTGGCGTGCAAGGGAAAGCCGCGGAACGGATCTTTGTTCAACTCGTCGCGGTGGAGCGCCAGCGGATTGAAAAACCACTTCTTGGTGTACCGGTCCGCGACCCTGGCCCACCGGTCGTTGTTGGTGGCGGCGGCCAGATTGTACAAGACTTCCCCCATCCCTCCATATTCCGTCATGAGGATCTCTTGCATGTGGGGTTCGGACTTGGAGCCCGTCCAGTCGTCGGCCCAACCGGCCATGCCTTCCAACACGCGAAGCGCCTGCTGACTGTCCGCCAGGCGGTACATGTCGAACATTCCCGCCATGATTTTGTGGATGGTGTAGAACGGCGCCCAGGGGAGCGTCTCGCTGACCGGCGGCGGATTTCCATTGGGATCTCTCGCCGCCTGCGGCCTGCCCGACAGCCGGTCCAGCCGTTCGAAAAGCGATATGGGGAACGCGCTCAGATAGCCGCCTCCCAGCTTCTCCTGGCACTTCGCCAGTTCGGCCACCAGCTCGTCGCCCTTTGCCTTCGCCGCCTTGTCCCCGGTGGATGCCCACAGGTTGGCGCTGGCGGAGAGAAAGTGGCCGGTGAAATGGCCGCGCAGTTCGCTGCCGCGCTGCCCGTCATCTTTCATCTCCCAGCCGCCGAACGGTTCCGTGTTCCCGACCGGCAGCCCCGCATTGGCGCGGAAATTATACACCAGCCGGTCCACCGGCAGTCGTGACATGTAGCCGCGATTCCATTCCTGCGCGTCGTGGAAGACGCTTCCGGGCAGCAGCCGGACCTGGGTCATCGGGAAGGGCTGCGCCCGGATGGATACGTCCTTCCGGGCGAACTCGATAGGCGCGTCGAATGGCATCGCTTCGGCCGGCGCCACGCGCCGCTGCTGCTGCTGTTGCTGCACGCTGGTGTTAGGATTCGGCGCCACGCCCGGCGGCTGTTGCATTGGCGGCGCGGTCTGCTGCTCGGCCAGCACCGCGGGGGCCGCCGCTCCGGAAGCAGCCAGAACGGCCGCAAACTTACGCCGGTTCAGCCGGGGAGATTTCGTTTCGCTCATGGTTCGCACCTCTTCGTGGCAGGTTGTCTGGAATCGCTTACATTATAACCCGCACCGTACCGCCGACCCGATGGCAGAATGAAGAACGCCTTTCGATGGGAGCCTGGTCCGGATTGAAACAGGGATCGCCGTCTTCTGGAAGTGATCGCCGGCAACTGGTCGGAATCGGCGCGGCGAAGCGGCGCGCGGCTCGCCTGCAGGCCGGGGCGCACCAGGTGCTGTATCAAGCCGTTCGCCATCACTCAGCTTGACGCGCACCGGCTGCGGGAAGGGCTGCGAGTGCTGGCGACAGTGGAGCCGGATCGTCCCGCAGCCGGTGCGATATCTACACCGCGCGTCCGATTACATGCCGCACGTTCGGGCCGATCACCCGCATCGGGGATGAGGCCGCCATCGAGCACAGCACGGAACCTTTCGGCCAGCTCGTGGTGTACTATCGCGCCAACAATCGGGTGCCGCCCGAGTCGCGCCGCTGATCTGGCCGTTCACTCGTACCGCAAGGCCGTAGTTGGGTCCATTCTCATCGCCCCTCGCGCCGGCAGCCAGCACGCCATCGCGCCGACAACCACCAGGACCGCGGAGATCGTCACGAACGTCACCGGGTCGGTCGGCGTCACACCCACCAGCAGCGTCTTCAGCACGCGTGCCACGCCAAACGCGCCGGCCAGCCCGATCGCCACGCCGATCCCCAACTGCCGCAGTCCTTGCGACAGCACCAGCAACAAGATGTTTCCCGACGACGCGCCCATCGCCATCCGTACGCCGATCTCCTGCGTCCGCCGCGTCACGGAATACGCCATCACCGCGTACAGCCCCACCGATGACAGAACCAGCGCGATCAGCGCGAAGATGGCGAACAGGCTCCCGAACACGCGGAACGGCCACCGCGCCTGCTCGAAGTTCTCCTCGAGTGTCGCGACCCCGAACACCGGCAGATCGCGGTCGATCGCCTCAATCTCCTTACGCAGCGCGCTCGTCAGCGACGTAGGCGGCACGGCGGCACGGGACAGGATCGCGAAACCGCCGGCCGGCTTGCCACGATACGGAACGTAGACGATCGGCTCCAACTCATCCGTATCGAGGCGCTGGCGGAAATCCTGGCTGATTCCCACCACGGTCAGCCATGGCCGGTCGCCGTCCCACCGGATGCGCAGCTTCTTGCCCACGGGATCCTCACCGGGCCAATATCTGGCCGCGAAACGCTGGTTCACAATCGCCGCGCCCTGATCCGGCAGTCCGTCCGTGCTGTTGAACGCGCGGCCGCGCAGCAGGGCGATGCCTAGAGTCGCAAAATACGAGGGGCTCACAATTACGCCCGAGGTTCTCGGCATCTTATCCTCTTCCACCGGCGGCCGGCCTTCGATCTCGATTTTCCAGCCGTTGCCGCCCTGCAGCGGCAAGTGCGTGACGATCGCGGCCGATTCGGTTCCCGGTACCGAACCGATGCGCGGTTCCAGTTGTTCGTAAAACCGCGTGCGCGCGGCGGCATCGGGATACTTCTTGTCCGGCAGGGCGATCCGCATGGTGAGATAGCGCTCGGCGTGCAATCCCGAAGTCCGTTGGTAGGCATTCAGAAAGCTGCGGACCATCAGGCCGGCGCCCACCAGCAGCACGATCGAAAGTGCCACCTCGCTGACCACCAGCGACGCCGTGAGCCAGCGGGATCGCGCGCCGCCGCTGCTTCCGCGTCCGCCCTCTTTCAGTGTCGAGTTGAGGTCGACCCTCGAAAGCTGAATCGCCGGCGCGAGTCCGAACAGGATGCCGGTCACCAGGCATACAGCGGCAAGGTATGCGAACACCGTGAAATCGATGCGGAAGTCGATCCAGTACGGCTTGTTGATCCTGGCGACCGCCAGATCGAACATGCGCACGCCCCACCGGGCGATGAGCAATCCCGCCGCGCCGCCCAGCACGCCGAGTATTACGCTCTCCACGAGCAGTTGCCGGATAATGCGCCAGCGGCCCGCGCCCAAAGCCGTCCGGATCGAAACTTCGCGCTGACGGGCCAGCGAGCGCGCCAGCAGCAGGTTCGCGACGTTGGCGCATGCGATCATCAGCACAAACCCAACCGCACCCAAAAGCGACAGAAAGACTACCCGGACCTGACCGCCATTAAACTGATCGTTATAAGGGACGACCGAGAACGTGATACCGCGATTGGATTTGGGGTACTCCTGTTCCAACCGGCGCGCGATGAGGTCCATTTCGCTGCGTGCCTGCGCCAGCGAAGCGCCATCGGCAAGCCGGCCGAAGACCGTCATATCGCGTGACTCGCGTTTCTCATACTCACTGGTCGGAACCAATGGGGTCCACAGGTCCGAACTCAAGGGGAACTTCATGCCTTTGGGCATCACTCCGACCACCGTCGTGTCTACCTCGTCGATGCGGATCGTCTTGCCCAGAATATTCGGGTCGCGGCCGTAGCGGTTCTCCCAGATGGTGTAGCCGAGGATACAAGCGGGCGCGGCTCCCACGCGGTCCTCTTCCGGCAGGAAATCGCGGCCCAACAGCGGCGCCTGCCCGATCAACGAAAAGGTATTGGCCGACACGCTCCAACCACGTACCGTGTCCGGTGAGCTGTTGCCGTCACCGATCACCATGGCCCTGGCGCTAAGCGCTCCCAGTCCTTTGAAGGTCTTCGCCTGCGCGCGCCAATCGCGGAAGTCCGGATAAGACACCCCCATGTCGGTCTGATTTCGGGTGGCGTTGTTCGAGGTAAGATACATGACCCGATGCGGCTGCTCGAAGGGCAATCCGCGAAACAGCACGGCGTTCACCAGCGTGAAAACGGTGGTGTTGACGCCGATGCCCAACGCCAGGGCGGCCACCACGACCGCCGTAAACCCCGGTTCGCGCAGCAATCGCCGAACCCCAAATCGCACGTCCTGCGACAGGCCCATTCCTTCCCCTCTCTGGTGCATCAGAGGTGACGAACTTTCTCCACAAAAAGTTCCCGCCTCCTGCGATGCGTCATAATGCTTAACCGTGAGTCCCCGTCACCGCATCGTCCTGGCTTGCCTTCCGATCGTCCTTTGCGCCCGCGCCGCGGATGTCCAGTGGCCCGTCAACGGCGGGCCCGATAACATCCGTTACTCGCCGCTGACGCAGATCTCGCCCGCCAACGTCGATCGCCTGCAAGTGGCCTGGAGCTTCGACACTCACGACGCTTTCAAAGATTCCGAGATGCAGAGCAACCCCATCGTGGTGGACGGCATCCTTTACATCACCACCCCCAAGCTGCGCGTCGTGGCGCTGAACGCCGCGACCGGCACCGAAGTGTGGGGCTTCGACCCCAACAACGGGCAGGCTCCCACCCGCCGCTACCGCCACCGCGGCGTGACCGTTTACAGGGACCGCGTCTTTTTTACCCACCGCAATTTCCTTTGGGCGCTCGACCGGAAGACCGGCCAGCCCATTCCGTCATTTGGCGACAACGGACGCATCGATCTCCGCCAGGGACTCGGGCGCCCCGCCGAGAATATGACCGTCAGCGCCAGCAGTCCCGGTGTGATCTTCGAAGACATGCTCATCCTGGGCAGCACCGTGCCTGAGACGCTGCCGGGATCGCCGGGCCACATCCGCGCCTTCGACGCCAATTCCGGCAAGCTCCGCTGGATCTTCCATACCATTCCGCAGCCCGGCGAATTCGGCTACGACACCTGGCCCAAAGACGCGTGGCAAATCTCGGGAGGCGCGAATGCCTGGGCCGGCCTTTCGGTGGATGCCAGGCTCGGCATGGTGTTCGCCGCCACCGGGTCGGCCTCCTACGACTTCTACGGCGCCAACCGCATCGGCGACAATCTCTTCGCCGATTGCGTGCTGGCGCTGGACGCGCGTACCGGCAAGCGCATCTGGCATTTTCAGGCCATCAAGCACGACGTGTGGGACTACGATTTTCCGGCGGCTCCCAGCCTGGTGACCGTCACCCGCAACGGGCGGAAGGTGGAAGCGGTCGCGCAGATTACCAAGACCGGCTTCGTCTACGTGTTCGACCGCCGCACGGGCGAGCCGCTCTTTCCCATCGATTACCGCAAGGTGCCGCCCTCGCCGGTGGACGGCGAGAAGCTCTCGGAGACGCAGCCGTACCCGGTGAAACCTCCGCCCTTCACGCGCCAGATCATTACCGAAAATATGCTTACCACGCGCACGCCGGAAGCGCACGCCGGCGTGCTGACGGCGTTCCGCAAGCTCAATTCGAAGGGGATCTTCTTCCCGCCGACTGTCGAGGGTACCCTCATCTTTCCCGGCGTGGATGGCGGCGGCGAATGGGGCGGCGCGGCGTTCGATCCCGAAACCGCGCTGCTCTACGTCAACTCCAACGAGATGCCCTGGATCGCGCGCCTGGTGGCTCGCGACGAGAAGTCGGCGTACCAGAGCAATTGCGCCGGCTGCCACCGCGAAGACCTCAAGGGCACACCGCCCACCTTCCCCTCGCTGGTAGACATCGGCAAGCGGCTTTCGCGGCAGGAGATCGCGACCATCGTGCGGCAGGGTAGCGGGCGCATGCCGGGCTTCGCCACGCTGGGCACTCCGACCGTCAACGACATCGTGGAGTTCCTGCTGACCGGCAAGGACAGCGCGGGCGATCCAAAACGCGCGGCGCAGGACCCCAACTGGCTGAAGTACCGCACCGACGGCGAGGTAATCTTTCTCGATCCCGAAGGCTATCCCGCGATTTCGCCGCCGTGGGGCACGCTCAACGCGATCGATCTCAACGCGGGCGAAATCCGTTGGCAAATCCCTTTCGGCGAGTTCCCCGACCTCGCCGCGAAGGGTCTGAAAAACACCGGCAGCGACAACTACGGCGGGCCGGTAGTGACTGCCAGCGGCCTGCTCTTCATCGGCGCCACCAACTTCGACCGGAAGTTTCACGCCTACGACAAACTCACCGGCAAGCTGCTGTGGGAAACGGTGCTGCCGGCAGCGGGCAACGCTACGCCCTCCGTCTACGAAATCAACGGGCGCGAATTCGTGGCGATCGTCTGCGGCGGCGGCAAGAACGGCGCTCCTTCGGGCGGAAGCATCGTGGCGTTCGCGCTGCCGTGATCGCATTCGTGGCGCGGGCACTCGTGCCGACGCTTTTACGAGCCGGGTACTCAGTCGCCCAGGTACTTGGCCACCCAGTCGAGGTGCCGGTGCATGATGTCGAGCACGAACTTGGGCTCCTGCGGTCCGTGCGGCGTCCGCGGATAGGTCACCATCTCCACCGGCGTCCCCATCCTCTTCAGCGCCGTGTACATCTCGCGCCCCTGCGTCGTCGGCACGCGGATGTCCGCCTCGCCGTGCAGGATGAGCATCGGCGTCTTGGCGTTTCCGATGTGCGCCAGCGGCGACATCTTGATGTAGCGCTCCGGCTGCTCGTACCAGGTGCCCTCGAAGTAATCGTCGAGCGTCGTCGGAATATCGTTCGTTCCCCACATGGAGATGAGGTTTGACAAGCCGGCGCCCGTAGCGGCGCACTTGAAGCGGTTGGTCTGCGTCACCACCCAGTTGGTCATGTAGCCGCCGTAACTCCAGCCCATTACCGCCATGCGACTCGGATCGGCAACTCCCATCGCGATCACCGCATCCACGCCGCTCATCAGGTCGGCGTAATCTCCGCCGCCCCAGTCATCCACGTTGGACGATCGGAACGGCAGACCGTAGTTGGTGGAGCCTCGTGGATTGGCGCGCAGCACCGCCCACCCCCGCGCCGCGAAGGAGGCGATGGGATAAAGCCCTGATGCCCCGATAAACGTTTCGTTGAACGCACCCGCAGGACCGCCGTGGATGTTGAGAATCAACGGTACCTGCTTGCCGGCCTGGTAGTTCGGAGGCAAAGTCAGCAGTCCTTCGATCTCCTTGCCGTCCTTCGAAGATTTCCACTTAATCACCTTGGTCTCACCGATCGGCTGCTTCGGCAGATCGACATTGGCCGCGCTCACCCGCACCGGCTTGATCGACGCGACTTCGGTAATGTAGGCTTCCACGGGCTGGTCCGTGGCCTGCATCGCGAGGCCCGCGTGCGTGCCCGCGCGATTCAGGACGAACCCCGCGAAGGTGCCGCGAGTGGGCTGAAACACGGCCCCCGGCGGACCATCTACCGGCATCGCATACAAGACGCTCCGGGTGCCTTTGCCCTCGGTGAACATGATGCGATTTCTGGTCCATCCCGCCATCGCCGGCGATTCATCGGGCGATGCCGGCAACTCCCGTGACTTCATGTCCGCGAGGGTCAGCAGCATGATACGGTTGCCATCGATGCGCTTGGCCGAAACGTTGCTGTGGATGTATGCCAGGTAGCGTCCGTCCGGCGAATACCGCGGCTGGCTTTCGCTCGCGGGCGTAGCGGCGACCGGCCGGATCACGCCCGTCTCTACCTCCACTTCGTAGATGTCCGACTTGCGCGCATCGTCGGCATCGGGAGTGGGGCGAGTTTCGTAAGCGATGCGCCGCGAATCGGGTGACCAGTCGAATGCCCCGGTGTTATACGGACCGCTCGCGATCTTTTTGAACGGCCGCTTGCCGGAAGCGTCCGGTTCCACTGGCACGATCCAGAGCGACTGGTTGTGTGGATTCTCGTCAACCACGCGGAAGTCGAGCTTCTCGCGCTTGGCGCGCTCCTCCGTCGTATCGGGTTCGCGCGCCGCGAATGCGATCCACTTGCCATTGGGGGAAACCGAATAAGCCCCCAGGGTGCCCGCCCAGTTCACCACCTGTTCGGCCTCGCCGCCATCGATGGGAATGCGGTAGATGCCGCGTTTGCCGCTGCGGTCGGAGGCGAAGAACACCCAGGCCGAATCGGCGGAAAAGGCCGGCGAGTTCGCCGACCTGTCTCCGCGCGTGAGCTGCATCCGGCTGGAGCCATCGGCATGCGCCAGAAAGACGTGCGTCAGCGATTCGCTTTTTTCGCCGTCCATGACGGGCCGGGTTTCAGTCCACACCGCCAGCTTGCCATCCGGCGATGGCACGGCGGCCGTGACGGTCTTCACTTTCATGGAAAGCTCGGGAGTCCACTGCGCCAGGAGCGCGGCGGGAAGCAGCGGGAGCAGGAGTCTTACGATCAATCTACCGGACATATTTATCCACCCAATCCAGATGCCGTTGCATGATATCGAGAATGAATTTCGGCTCCTGCGGGCCATGAGGCTGCCGCGGGTATACCACCATCTTGGCCGTGACGCCCTCCCGTTTCAGCGCGTGATAGTATTCGTACCCCTGCGACGTGGGCACGCGGATGTCCGCCTCTCCGTGCAGCACCAGCGTGGGCGTCGTCACGTTCTTCACGTAGGTGATCGGCGAGTGCTTCTGGAACGATTCGAACTGCGTCCAGGGCTCGCCTCCGAAATAGTCGGGCAGGAAGCCGGGAATGTCCGCCGTGCCCGTGAAGCTCCACAGGTTCGTGACCCCCGCGCCCACCACAGCAGCTTTAAAGCGATGCGTCTGCGTGATGGTCCACGACGTCATGAAGCCGCCATAGCTCCACCCCATCACCGCCAGCTTGTCCGGGTCCGCGACACCCATGGAGATCACGTGGTCCACGCCGGTCTGATCGTCTTCGTAATCCTTGCCGCCCCAATCGTTGTAATTGGCGAAACGGAACGTGCGCCCATAGCCGCTCGATCCGCGCGGATTGGGCCGCAGCACCGCGTAGCCGCGCGCCGCGAACACGGCAATCGGATACAGTCCGCTGCGGCCTGTGAACGTCTCGCTGAAGACCCCGGTTGGTCCGCCGTGAATATTCAGGATCAAGGGGTACCGCCTCCCGGCCTGGTAGTCCACCGGATAAGTGAGCAGGCCTTCAATCTCCAACCCGTCCTTGGACTTCCATTTGATCGGCTCGGTCTTTCCCAAGGGCAACTTCGGCAGATCGGCATTGGCGCGGCTGAGGCGCATTGGCGAACCGCCGGACACCTTCATGACGTAGGCCTCGGGCGGCTCTTCCGTGCTTTCCATCGGCATCCCGAGATAGGTGCCGGTATCGTTGAGGTGCGTCCCGCCCGCGCCGATCACGCCTTTCGAGGTCTCAAAGATCGTCTGCGGCGGGCCATCCACAGGCATCGAGTAAATCGCCGTGCGCGTGTGCCGCGACTCGATGAAGAGCAGCTTCGATGAATCCGCCGTGAACCCGAGGAGATTCGGCTGCTCGTCGTAGGTAGCGGGCAAGGTTCGCGATTCGCCGCTCGCCCGGTTCACCAGCACGATGCGGTTGTCCGTGGCCCACCGCGGCGGATCCGGCGACCTGGTGTATGCCAGGTACTTGCCGTCAGGCGAATAGATCGGATCCTGCTCCGCCGCGGTGGTCGCGGAGATCGGCTTAATCGTTCCCGAGGCCACATCCACCTCGGCGAGGTCGCTCCTCGTCCAGTCGTCCGCGATCGGAGTTGGCTGGTGGACGAAGGCGATCGTCTTCGAATCCGGCGACCAGACGAAGGCCGTCACGTGCCGCTTGCCGTCGCTCAACTTGCGCTGCGCGCGCTTGCCATCCTGGTCCGCTTCCGCCGGAACCAGGTAGATCGCCATGTTCTCGGGGTGCGAGTCCACCACGTGCCAGTCGCGCTTTTCCTTCTTGTTCTTCTCCTCGTCGGAGGGCGGCTCGTATCCCGTGAACGCGACCGTCTTGCCATCGGGAGACAGTTCGTAGCTTCCCAGACTCCCCTTGAATTCGGTGAGCATCTCCGCCTCGCCGCCGGTCACCGGAATGCGGTAAACGTTCATCTTTCCCGAGCGCGAGGATTGAAAGTAGACGAACCGGCCATCGCGGGAAAACGACGGAGCCGTGCAACTTTTGTCGCCGCGTGTCAATTGGATGCGATGCGAGCCGTCGGCGTTGGCCAGGAAGATATGAGTCAGCACTTCGCTGCGCTCGGAGTCCATCACCGATTCGCTTTGGGTCCACGCCGCGCGCGATCCGTCGGACGACGGGACGACCGCTCCGACGCCTTTGAACTGGAACGAAAACTCGGGCGTCCAGGCCACGGGCGCCTGCGCCGATGCGGCCGTCAGTAGGGCCGCGCACAACCATAGTCCGCGCATATGCGGTTTACTATGTCATACGCCCCGCGTGAATTCAACCGCGAGGCCGTTGTGTGGTGCAGGCACTCCTGCCAGGCTGGCAACGAAAAGTCTTCGATGGCTGGCGCGCGCCGACGTGAGCCGGAACAGTCCCGGGTTCGCAGAACCAGCCCGGAATTCCAACAGACTCAGTTGCCGAATTTCAGCATCACCAGGAAGATGCCGACGAAAACCAGGAGGCCGACGGCGGTGGTGAGGGCCATCTGCGCCGGCGTCAGCCGGTCGTTGCCGTGTGACTTCAAAACGCCGCTGGCTCTGACCTCGCTGGCAGCGGGCAGGGACTGAGCGAGGACAGCCGCGCGGGCGGCAGGGTCATGGATCTCGGCCGGCAGCATGTCCACACGCAACAACTTCACGGTACCCGGCATATAGCCGAAGGTCTGGTCGTGTGTAAGAACCTGCCGGAACTTGCCGGGATTATCGAATACGACAATCAAAGCCCCCGCCTTCAGATTGGCTACCGTCGCCGACTTGAGGTCGGATTTGTCATACACGCGAGTGTCCGACAGGACGCGATAGACGCGGCCCATGGGAGTCCCGGTCGTGAGAACCGACAGCTCATCCTGCGCCATCGTGTCGGCCGACCCGGGGGTCTTAAGGACCGGATGATCGCGGGCAAAGTCGAGGCCGGTGCGCGCGGCGGCTTCCAAAACCGCGATCGGCACGCCGTCATTGAACTCGAGCAGGCGGTTTATTCGGTCTTCCAGCGGCGGGTGGGTGGCCAGGAGATTGACACGGTAGAAGCTCATCAAACCTTCCACTTTGGCTGGATCAGAGAAGTAGAGATGGGCGATCAAGGAATTGGAACCGGGCAGCGCAGAGCCCGCTCCTCGAATCTTGGCGAGGGCGCGCAGCAGGCCCTCGGGGCTGCGGGTGAGCAGGGCCGCATCGGCGTCGGCCTGGTACTCGCGGCTTCGGGAGATGGCCGCCCGGATGATGGCTGCCAGCAGAGGCGCAATGAAGAACACGTAGATGTAGATGGGCAGCATCGCCAGGGTATAGACGCGATAGCGTCTCCGATACGGCGTCCAGGAGTGGGTGTTCTCGGCGGCCCTTCTCGCCTCGGTGGCGCGTTTGCGCATCAGGTACGGCAGGCGCAAAAAGATCGCGATGGCGGTGACCACGGTATTGAGGCGCGTATCCCGATTACCGATGTGGGAGATTTCGTGGGCCAGCACGCCTTCCAGTTCGCGGTGGTCCATCAGGGCCAGCAAGCCGTGCGTGACGGCTACTACAGAGGTCTTGGGATCCATGCCCGCGGCGAAGGCGTTCGGCACAGGCGAATCGATGATGTAGAGTTTGGGCGTGGGAAGCCCCGCGCCAATGGCCAGGTTTTCGAGTATGCGTTTGGCTTCAGCCTCCGCCGGGCCGGCGGGACGGGCGCCGCACATGGCGAGCACCTGAGAGGTTGGCGACGAGGCGATGCTCCAGAACAACAGGCCGAGGACCGCGATCACTCCGAAGGCAAAGACGCTAGTGACGCGCCATTTCAGTCTCTCGTTTTCGATGCGCGCCTGCCGCAGCTTCTCGATGTTGGCGCGTATCTGTTGCTCGATCTGGGCATCTTCCTCGGTGCGGATTTCCTCGGCCCGCTGGCTGGCGATGACTCTCTGCAGATCGTCAGCTTCCGCCTGGCTGATCGATCGATGGCCGAACTGGGCGAGCGTCCAGTCGGCGGCCCCGTAGCTGACCGCAGCCACAAACGGAATGACGGAGAGGATCGCAATCGCCACCAGCAAGATCGTCTTACGGCGGTTCTGGTCGATCCGGTCATAGACCAGCACGTTCTGTTTGACAGTGGTGGGAGCCATGTTAGACCTTTGCGAAGCTCACCTGAATGTCCTGATTGACAGTGGGCTCCGCGGCGAAGAACGCCACCGGCTCGAAGCTGAACAGGCCGGCCAGGACGTTTCCAGGAAAACTCTGGATCCGCGTGTTGTAGTACATTGCGTTCTGGTTGTAGAACTGACGGGCGTAGGCGATTTTCTCCTCGGTGTCCGCCAAATCGTCCTGGAGTTGGGAGAAGTTGCCGGCGGCCTTGAGGGCCGGGTAGTTCTCCGCGACGGCCATGAGCTTGCCAAGTGCCTGGGTGAGGATGCCGTCGGCGGCCGCCGAGGCTGCCGGTCCGGCGGCCTTGGCAAGAGCGCCGCGAGCCTGCGCCACTTCGGCAAACACCTCGTGCTCGTGGGTGGCGTATCCGCGGACGGTCTCGACCAGGTTCGGGATGAGGCTGGCGCGACGCTTGAGTTGCACGTCGATCCCGCTCCAAGCCTCGCGCGTGCGAATGCGGGCCCGCACCAGACCGTTGTAAAGCGAGATGGTAAAGAGCACGCAAAGGGCACCCAAGACCAGAGGAATCAGCGCAGTCATCAGGGCAGTAGTCTTGGTGGCCTGGAGCAGCAGAAAAGAGACTGGCATAAAAATAGCTTTCGTGGTATGGCCTCTACCAAGCGTGGCGCGAATCGGCCTCGTAGTCTTTACTGCCTTTGGTTACAGGTATGGCGCTAACCTAATGGTGAATATGGGAGTTCTAGGAAACGTAGTATCCGCTTCCGCATGCGAAACCGGGAATTTGGCCCGCCCTTTGCTGCTTCAGGATCGCGTGATCGGCTGTTACATGGCCCTCGCGGCAGGCGATGCGATTGGCAAGCAAACCGAAACGTTGTCGAGAGCCGATCTCCAGCGCTGGTATCCCGGACGAGTGACGGGATTCCACGGCCGGCCTGGAGGTGTGATCCCGCGGTATGCAGGCAAGCGGTACGAATGGCGCATCGGCGAGACCACTGACGATACCGAACAGACTCTCGCGGTGACCCGAGCGCTCCTCCGGCACAGACCGCCCACCCATCAGGCGATCGGATGCGAGCTCCTGCAATGCAGGAAATCGCTCCACCCGGGAGTGTCGCTATGGACGTTCGTGCAGCACGCCGATCCGTCGCGAATTGCCTCTGGTGGCGATGGCTGCGGCGCCGCCATGCGAGCAGCGCCGGTCGGAGTGGTCTATCCACCGGGCAGGCTGGATGAGCTGGTGCAGGGGGCCTATGAGTGCGCGATCCCCACCCACGCGGGACCGATGGCCGTTTGTGGGGCAGCCGCGGTGGCGGGTGCTGTCTCAGCGGCCCTCGACGGACTGCAGGCCAGTGACGTGCTGGCAGCCGCGATACGGGCATCCACCCGGGCCGAAAGCTTGCGGCCGCACGCGGAGGGCCGCACCATGGCGGCGTCCATTCAAGAAACGTATTCCGACCTGGCGAAATGGAAGGACCTCGCCGTTGATGAGCTCGCGGCGATGTACTTTCCCAACCGCGCAGAGAACATCGTTCCGCTCGCGATCAGCCTGGCTCTGATCACGCAGTCCGCGCAGGAAACCACGCTGCTGGCGGCGAACCTCGGTGGAGACTCGGACTCGGTAGCGTCTATCGGCAGCGCCATCGCCGGAGCCCTCCGCCCGGACACTGTGAACGAAGAGTGGTTTGCCGTGGTCAGGTCGATCAACGGCGACGACCTGGTTGGGATGGCAACGTCGCTTGCCGCTCTGCGGCGCCTGGCGTAGGACAGCTGCCCGGGCGGGGGCGGCCGATCTTGGCTTGACAAAACCCCTTCGTGAGTTCACTCTAGGCATAGAGCGAATAGATATGAAGGAAACTCCCACCCGCGACCTCTTTCCCGGGTCGCTCGAAATGATGATCCTGCAGACCCTCCGCCGGCAGCCGATGCACGGCTACGCTCTGGCGGAGACCATCCGGCAGGGTTCCAACGATCTGCTCCAGGTGGAGGAGGGCACACTGTATCCCGCGCTCCTGCGCATGTTGAAGGCGGGCTGGGTCTCTTCGGAGTGGGGCGTATCGGCGCGCAACCGGCGGGTGCGAATCTACAGCATCACGGCCGCCGGGCGCCAACAACTGGCGCGCGAAGTTTCCGCGTTTGAACGGATGCTGGAAGGCTTCCGGAGAGTGATGAGGATGGCACCGTCATGAAGCGATTCCTGGAGCGGTTGCGCATTCGCGGATCGATCGGTGAGGAACTGGAGGCGCACCTGGAAGAGAAGACCGCTGCGCTGAGGGAGAGCGGATTGCCCGAGAACGAAGCCCGTTTGCGGGCACGCCGCGAGTTCGGCAACGCGGCGCTGATCGCCGAGGACAGCAGGAACTCGTTGGGATGGACCCGGCTCGAGAGCCTCGCACAGGATCTCCGCTATGCCTTCCGCGTACTTCGGCACAGTCCCGGTTTCACCGCAGTGGCGGTCCTCTCGCTTGCCCTGGGTATCGGTGCGAACACCGCGATCTTTAGTCTGCTGGACGCCCTGGTCTTGCGGATGCTTCCGGTGGCCAACCCACAGGAGTTGTGGGCGGTTTGCCGGGCCTATGCTTCCGGAAAGGCGAGCACTGCCCAGAGTTACCCGCTCTACGTTCTATGGCGCGACCATAACCGCTCGATCGGGAGCCTGGCTGCCGCGGGGAGTACCACGTGGCGCGATACATCCGCGGGCAGCGACCGCGCCGTACACGAGGGCCAGTTGGTTTCCGGAAACTACTTCGAGGTGCTGGGAGTCGCGCCGCTGATCGGCCGTACCATCGCACCCGCCGACGACTCCATCGAAGGCGCCGGGGGCCCGCAGGGCGCCGTGGCCATGCTGAGCTACCGCTACTGGAACAGGGCCTATCACCGCGATCCGTCGGTACTCGGACGAAGCATCAATGTGAACAGCGTCTGGCTGACAGTGGTGGGGGTGACGCCTCCCGAGTTTTTCGGGATTCAGGTGGGCAGTTCGCCCGATATCTTTATCCCCATGCAGCTGCAGCCGGCCGTGTCGGCGCCCGAGAATCTTCTGCACAACGTGAAGAATTCGGAAACCACGTGGGTCACCGTCATGGGGCGGATCGGGCCCGGCATGTCGCAGGCACAGGTCAGAAGCGACCTCACCCCCATCTACGCACAGTACGAGTTTACGCGGATGAGCCCCGCCGACCAGCGGGCTTTTCAGGAGGGCAGGAAGCCGCTACCCCAAAGCATCGCCCTGGAGCCGGCCGGCCGCGGCTTCTCCCGGTTACGCCAACAGTTTTCGGAGCCCTTGCTGGCGCTCATGGTGCTGGTGGCCATCGTGCTGCTGATTGCGTGTGCGAACGTCGCCAACCTGCTGCTGGCCCGCGCCAACGCTCGGCAGAGAGAGATTGCCCTACGGCTGGCGATCGGCGCCGGACGGTTCCGAATGGTGCGCCAGCTTCTGGTGGAAAGCCTGCTCCTCTCACTTTCCGGAGGAGGGCTGGGTGTTCTGTTTGCGCTGTGGAGCAGCCGCCTGCTGGTGGGTATGTTGCCCCAGGGACAGGTCCCGGTGCTGTTGGACATCGGTCCGGACCATCGCGTGCTCGGTTTCACACTGGCGGTTTCGATGTTCACGGGCCTGCTGTTCGGCCTCGCCCCGGCATGGCGCGCCACCGGACCGGCTACCAGCGGCTCTCTCCATCACCTGAGGACTCAGGGCGTGAGAACGTGGCGGGTTACGCCAGGCAAGGCGGTGGTGATTGTCGAACTGGCGCTCGCGATTCAGTTGCTGGTGGGCGCGGGCCTCTTCATCGCGACGCTTCGCAACCTCACTACGCTGGACGCAGGCTTTGAACGCCAGCACGTCTTGCAGGTGCGGATCAACCTGGATGCGGGCGGGTATCCGCGCAGCCAATGGACGGCGGTGTACGAGCACGTCGCGGAGCGGATCGCGGCGGTGCCGGGAGTGAATGCCGCCACCCTGGTCAATCGGGGGTTAATCGAGGCCGGTATGACCCGCAGCGGTCCGGTGCACTTTCCCGGTTATGCGTTTCCGCCCGGTGAGAGCCGCCAACTGGCGGAAACCTACATTGGACCGGATTACTTCAAAGCCGCCGGCATCCCGCTGCGCATGGGGCGCACGTTCACGGAAAGGGACGTGGGCCCGGCGCAGGTGGCGATCGTGAACGAGGAACTGGCGCGCCGCTACTTCGCGGGAAGGAATCCGATCGGCCAGCTCTACGGGTTCGGCGATTCGCCGGAGCAGATCGAAATCGTGGGCGTGGTGGCGGATGCCAAGTATAACGATCTTCGCCAGGAATCCATCCCGATGGCCTACTATCCGTGGCGGCAGGTGATGCCGGCGCGGCTGAATGCCGCGATCGTACGGACTGTTGGCGAGCCCGCGGCTCTCGCCGGGGAATTGCGGCGCGCGGTGACGAGCGTGCACCCCGACATCTTCGTGGACGCCCAGACGCTGACATCCCAAATCGAAGGCTCATTGGTCCGCGAGCGGCTGCTGGCTCGTCTTTCCGGCTTCCTGGGCGTTCTCGCGATGCTGCTGGCCTGTATCGGGATTTATGGCGTGATGGCGTACGGCGTGACGCGGCGGACTTCGGAGATCGGCGTCCGCATGGCATTAGGCGCGGTGCCCGGAGACGTGGTCCGCATGGTGCTGCGGGAGACGCTGCTGCTGGCCGGGTGCGGGATTGCGCTTGGCGTGCCAGTGGCGTTCTGGCTGGCTCGCCTCACCAGAAGCTTCCTCTTCGGCCTCCAACCCGACGATCCCGCCGTCCTGGCGGCGGCCGGAAGCTCACTTCTCCTGGTTTGCGCTTTGGCGGGCTGGATCCCCGCGTCGCGTGCCGCGCGCATCGAGCCCACGGCCGCGCTTCGCTACGAATGACAGCGGCTCAGGCGGCCAGGCTGCGGAGCCCTGCGAGCCCGCTCAGGGGACTGGCGACGGAGAACAGCCTCTGCGCTTCGGAGACCACCCCGCAGGATGTTCCGGTGGGCCGCTTGGGCAGGCCAATGATCTCCCAAGGCGATTGGTCGATCAGGTTGGTGGCGGCGTTGTAGACGTCGGGGAAGAGCTTCTGGTGAGTGCTTTCGATGTAGTCCATCCAGCCAGGCGTGCCAAAGCAATCGATGGGAATCAGATCACTCAGAGTAGCGCTTACCAGCAGATAGCAACCCATCAGCGGATAGGTCTTGAAGAGGCGGATGTCGAGCGTGTCCTCTTCGAGCGAGCGGTTGATGGCCTTGGTGGCCCGGTATTCCATGCCGAGGAGGTAGAGGAGGTGGGCGAATTCCGCGAGCGCCGAAACGGCCCCGACCACCGGCCCGCTGATGGCGCCTCCATCCACAAAGGCCAGGCCCGTCTTCAGGGCGAACGAGGTAGTGGCGTTGCCCGCGCTGATGGCCTGATGCCTGGTCTCCTCTTCGAGGCATTTCTTTAATGCGGCAAACGCGTTCGCGGGTACGCCGGTGTCGATGACGTAGCTGCGCTCCGAGATGTTGTGCCGGGTATAGAGCCCGGCTCCGACCTTGGCCCAGCCGGCAAACAGGTCGTAGCCGTCTTTAATCTGGCCGACCACTGGCGGCACGCTGACGGCGCACTTTTCGAGCACGCTGAGAATCAGCCCGCCGAGAGCGCCCAACTGCTCCAGGCGATCTACCTCAAACAATGATGCCGCCATGGCGATCATCTTGTCTCGCACGGGAACGGAGGGCGTGCGGCCTGCGCGTTTGGAGGAGGTCAGCCAGGCGCCGGCCTGCTGGCAGGTGCTCTTCACCTTCTCCCCCGCGGAGGCCAGGCCATCCTTCAGCCTGGCCGCCTTCAGCGTCACCTGCTTGTTCGAGAAGATGTTTTTGAGGACGCGCTTGCGCTCGCGCGCCACGTGCGCAAGCGCCATCAGCTCAGCCATGGTCAGATGACTGATCTGCCAGGTGCGGGCGTCGGCGGCTCCCGCAAGTTCGCGCTCGAGCAGCGTCATGGCCTGTTTACGATTGCGGGGACTCTGCTGCCAGAGGGGGCCTTCGCCGCGCTTCCAATCCTCGAAGGCGTTGCGAATCCGCCACAGATCCCGGCCGCTGCGGGAGCGCTCATACTGCCGGATGGATTCGTCCAGCGTTTTCAACGCCGCGTTCCTCGGGTGGAATGCATTCAGCTCGGTGTCCTGGATCCACTGTTTGTAATTTGGAATTCGTGCCATTGCCGCCTCCACTGATATAGGCGACGATTCGCGGCGAAAACCCTCACGGCGCATGCACGCTCTTCCACGGCGGGTTCAGCAGGCGGAAACTGGTAGACGGGCATGAGGAGATGGTTCACGCTCGACACCACGCGGACGGATGACGGGAAGGCCATCGCGCTCCAGCAACTCGGCGGAAGTTACATGATTCGCGTGGACGGCGCGGAACTGATGTCCACGGGCCGTCACAGGTCGGAGGAGAGGCTGGCTGAACTGGCATGCGCGCATGTGCGCGGGATCCGGCGGGCGCGTGTATTGATCGGCGGGCTGGGATTCGGGTTCACGTTGAAGGCGGCCCTGGCGGCGGTTGCCGAGGACACTACCGTGGTGGTGGCCGAGATGCTGGCGGCCGTCATCGCGTGGAATCGCAACTCTTCTTACCCGTTCGCCGCGGATGCCCTGCGCGATCCCCGGGTAATTGTCCGGCAGCAGGATGTGGTGGAAGCGGTCGGCGCGACCAGAGGTTTATGCGATGCGATCGCGATCGACGTGGACAACGGGCCCAACGCCCTTTGTGCGGAGGGCAATTTCCGGCTGTACGACCGCACCGGCCTCGAACAGGCGCGCGCCGCACTGCGTCCGGGAGGTTGTCTGGCCGTGTGGTCGGCCGCACCGGACGCCGGGTTCGAAGGATTGATGGCGGGCGTGGGGTTTGACGTGACGGTGGAGCAGTGCCGGGCGAACGGCAAATCGGGGCGATATCATACAATCTTTTTGGGACGCGCCAAGTGAGGCGTTGGAAAGGTGACGGCGATGCAGTTTCGCATGGAGGAAGCGATCGGAATTCTGGAGCGGACGCCGAAGGTCCTGGACGCGCTGCTCCGCGGCCAGGTTGAACCCTGGCTGAACTGCCGCGAAGCGACGGAAACGTTCAGTGCGATGGATGTTTTGGGCCACCTTTTGTACGGCGAAGCCGTGGACTGGATTCCGCGCGCGAAGATCATCCTGGAATGCGGCGAGAGCCGGGCATTTGATCCATTCGACCGGCGCGGGTTCGGGCCTCTGGTGAAAGGGCGCGCGGTGGAGCGGGTGCTGGACGATTTCGCAGAGGCGAGAAAGCAGAACTTGAAGACACTGGGGGAACTCGGACTGGACGGTGCCGGCCTCGACCGCACCGGAACCCATCCCGGGCTCGGGCGGGTGACGGTGCGGCAATTGCTGGCGAGCTGGGTGGTGCACGATCTTGGACACGTGGCGCAGATCGCCCGGGTCATGTCCAGAGAATACCGGGAGGAAGTAGGGCCTTGGCGGGAGTACCTGCCGATTCTGGGATAGAGTAAGATTCTTCCTTTCCGGCTGCGCACCCGCGTTTGACTTCAGAGCTACATTCCCATAAGATTCGGGTTATCCCTATGAAACCGGTTGCAAAAGCTTCCTTTCTGCTGTTCGTACCGGCTCTGTTCCTCTTCGGAGCACAGCCGTACCAGAAGCCGCCCCAAGCGATCCTGGATGTTCTCAACGCGCCGCCTACGCCGACGCTCTCGCTCAGCCCGGCGCGGACCTACGCCTTGCAGGGCCAGGCCGTCCGCAATCCGCCCATCGCGGAGTTGGCGCAGCCTATGCTCCGGCTGGCCGGCGTGCGCATCAACCCGAAGACCAATGGTCTGCACAACACTGTTTTCAACTCGTCTCTGACCGTCGTGAAGATTCCCGAAGGGACCGCGATCAAATTGGATCTGCCCGCCAACCCCAAACTCAGCCTGGGCCCGTGGAGCCCGGATGGATCGCGTTTCGCTTTCACGAACACGACGGCGAACGGGATTGAATTGTGGATCGGCGACGCGGCAACCGGCAAGACCCACGTGATCCCCGGCGTCAAGCTCAACGGCGTGATGGGCGGCGGATTCTTCGGTGGCGGCGGCGGACGCGGCGGCGCGGGTGGAGGCTCCTCCGAGTTTCAGTGGATGCCCGATGGCAAGTCGTTGCTGGTCGAGGTGATCAAGCCCAATCGCGGCACGCCTCCGCCGGAGGAGACTGTGCCCGCCGGGCCGCATGTGCAGGAAAGCCTGGGCGGCGCTTCGGGGTCCGCGACCTTGGAAGACATGCTGCAGAATCCCCACGACGAAGACCTGTTCGAGTATTACGCCACATCGCAACTGGCGCTGGTGGACCTGGCCACGAATAAAGTAACGCCCGCCGGGAAGCCGGGAATCATCGAGTCGGCGCGCATTTCGCCCGACGGGAAGGACCTCTTGGTGACCATCGTGCACCGTCCCTTCTCCTATCTGTTGGCGGTTCGTTCCTTCCCCAAGGAGATCGAAGTCTGGGACCTCAGCGGGAAGATGCTGCGCAAGGTGGCTAGCCAGCCGCTCGAAGAGCGCGTTTCGCTGACCGGCGTTGCGACCGGGCCCCGCAGCATCATGTGGCGGCCGAGCGAGCCGGCAACGCTGATGTGGGTGGAGGCTCTCGACGGCGGGAACTTGCGGAACCAGGTGCCCTACCGCGATAAAATCCTGGCATTGAAATCGCCGTTCAGCGGCGAGCCGCGCGAAGTCTTCAAGACCCAGCAGCGCTTCCAGGGGATTCAGATGGCCGACAAGGGCGGGCTGGCCCTGGTGGAGGATTTCGAACGGCAAAAGCGCTGGGTCCGCACTTTCCAGATCGATCTCGATAAGCCCGGCGAACCCCGCCTCATCTGGGAGCGCAACAACCAGGACCGCTATAAGGACCCTGGCCGTCCCATGACATCCTCGGGGCGCGGCGGCGGCATTATCCAGGACGGCGACAATATCTTCCTGACCGGCCTCGGATCCTCGCCCACCGGCGATCATCCCTTCCTCGACCGCTTCAACCTCGCCACCAAACAGACCGAGCACCTCTTCCGCTGCGACGACAGCCATTACGAAGTGGTGGAGGCGCTGCTCGATCAGAAGGGCGACAAGTTCCTGACCCGGCGCGAGAGCCCCAACGAACCGCCGAACTACTATCTGCGGACGTCGTCCGGCCAGATGACCGCGGTTACCAGGTATCCCGACCCGCAGCCCACCATTCGGAACATCCATAAGGAAATGGTGAAGTACAAGCGGAACGACGGTGTGGATCTTTCGTTCACGTTGTATCTGCCGGCGGATTACAAGCCTGGCACCAGGCTGCCGACACTAATGTGGGCTTACCCCTACGAATACAACGATGCCGACACTGCCGGACAGGTGAGCGGCTCGACGCAGCGATTCACGGAGCTCACGTCCCCGCACTTGTTGTTCGTGATGAAGGGCTACGCGGTTCTGGATAACGCGGCGATGCCGATTGTCGGCGATCCCGACACGGTCAACAACACCTATGTCGAGCAGATTACCGCGGATGCAAAGGCGGCCATCGATAAGGCGGCGTCGATGGGGGTGACCGACCCGAATCGCGTGGGCGTGGGGGGCCACAGCTACGGCTCGTTCATGACCGCCAACCTGCTGGCGCATACCGATCTGTTCAAAGGCGGCCTTGCGGAGAGCGGCGCGCACAACCGCACCTTGACCCCCTTCGGCTTCCAGAGCGAACGCCGAACCCTGTGGCAAGCGCCGGACGTGTATCTGAAGATGTCGCCTTTCATGTACGCCGACAAGATCAAGACCCCGATTCTGCTGATCCACGGCGAAGCGGACGACAATTCCGGCACGTTCCCGATCCAGTCCGACCGGATGTACCAGGCCATTCGCGGGAATGGCGGCGTCGTGCGGCTGGTGTTCCTTCCGGACGAAGCCCACGGCTACCGCGCCAAGGAAACCATCGAGCACGTTCTCTGGGAGGAACTCACCTGGTTCGACAAGTACGTCAAGGATCCTCCGCCGCGTCCGGCAAGCAGCACCAGCAGCAGTAATAACAACAACTGAGAATGCGGGGCGGACCATCCGCCCCATCCGCATCAGTGCAGGAGTTGTCTGCGCGACATCATGCGTTACGGCCTGCGTCTTCTCCTCCGCCATCCGGGCTTCGCGTTATGTTCTGTCCTGACGCTGGCACTGGCGATCGCGGTGAATGGCGCGGTGTTCAGCGTTCTCAACGGAGTTCTGCTGCGCGAGCTTCCTTACCCCGACGGTGGCAGGATTGTTACCGTCTGGCAGGCGAATCCGTCCCGCGGCCTGAGCCGGCAACTGGTCTCGATACCGGATTACCTCGACTGGCGTGAGAACGGCCGTGCGTTCGAGACCTTGGCCGGCTGGAATTTCCAGTACTTCAACCTTTCCGGATCGGATGAGCCGGAGCGCGTACAGGGTCTGAAGGTAACGGCCGGCTTCTTCTCGATTCTGGGAGTGAATGCTGCCATCGGCCGCACCTTTCTTTCCAGCGAAGAGCGCCCAGGCAGCGATCGGGTGGCGGTTCTCAGCAATCGAGTCTGGCGGCAGCGGTTCGGCGGAGAGCCTGGAGTCGTAGGGCGCACCGTGTTGGTGGAGGGGCTGACGTACCTTGTGGTTGGAGTCCTTCCCGCGGACTTCCGCCTGTTTCGCGTGCTCAATCGGGAACTGGATGTTTTCGTTCCGTATGCACTCGATCCGGCGCACGCCAGCCGCGCCGATCATCTCCTGTTCGTCTATGGCAAGCTGCGCCACGACGTCTCGAAGCTCCAGGCGCAGGCGGCGCTAACTGCGGTGGCAGATGGAATCGCCCGGCAGCATCCGGATACCAGTGCCGGTTGGGGCGCCGAGGTTTACGGGCTCCAGGAGCAGTGGACCCGCCAGATCCGGCCGGTTTTGCTGATGTCGCAGGCAGCCGCCGGATTCGTTCTCCTGATCGCGTGCGCGAACGTCACCAACCTGTTGCTGTCGCGTTCGGTGGGCCGCGAGCGAGAGATGGCTATCCGGACGGCACTGGGGGCCGGCCGCCTGCGGCTCGCCCGGCAGTTGCTGGCCGAGAGCGCGGTGCTGGGGTTACTCGGAGGCATCGCGGGAACAGCCATAGCACGGCTGCTGACCGAGTTGCTGAACCGCTTGCCCTACACCGCGGTGAACCGTGTGGAGAACTTTCGGCTGGATGTGCGAGCATTGGCGTTCAGCCTGGCGATTGCCTTGGTTAGCGGCCTTACCGCAGGAGTGGCTCCTGCCTGGCACTCGACGCCGCGGAATCTGAAGCCCGATGCAAGGCGCAGCCGCCGGTTCACGGTGCTGGTGGTGTTCGCGGAAGTTGCGCTAGCCGTCACCATCCTGGTGGGAGCCGGATTGCTGGCGCACAGCTCCTGGGTCATTAAGGAAATGCCGCGCGGACTCGATACGCGCAACGTGCTGACAGCCCAGATCTGGCTGCCTCCAACGCGATATGCGGGCGCAGGACAGATTGCCCGGTTCTGGCGCCAGGCTGTGGAGAGAACAGCTTCGCTGCCGGGCGTGCAGTCCGCTACCGCGGTCAATTTTCCGCCGCTCTCTTCACTGTGGACCGGCGTCGGCATCCAGGTGGAGGGCATGCTCGCGGCTCGTCCAGGAGAGGAGCCGCCGGTACAGTATTGGATCGCGGGTCCAAATTATTTTCAGATGGCGGGCGTTCCGCTGTTGGAGGGAAGGACCTTCGTGGAGCAGGACAACGATGGGTCGCGCGGTGTGGTAATCGTTAGCGCAGCGATGGTCCGGCGCTTCTGGCCAGGGGGCTCCGCACTTGGAAAGCGCATCCGGCCGCTGTTTCCCGATTCGCCGGGCTACTGGCAGCCGAAGTCTGACGGCGGATGGCTCACGGTAGTAGGCGTGGCGGACGATGTACGGCTGGACGGCGTAGTGCAAATGCCCCAACCCCAGATTTACCTGCCGTATGGACAGAACCCTTCGTCAATCCTGCAGCTGATGGTGCGGACTTCCGCCGAACCGCTGCAATGGGCATCGGCCGTTCGCCGCGAGATCCTCGCGATCGACAAGGATCAGCCCATCTTCGACGTGAAGAGCCTGGAGGACGTGTTGGGCGACTCGGTAGCGCGTGTGAGCGTGGTGACGCGGGTGCTGGAGGCTTTCGCGGCGATGGCGCTGGTCCTGGCGGGTCTGGGCATTTACAGCGTGGTGGCGTATTCGGTATCGCAACGCAGGCGCGAGATTGGTGTGCGGATGGCGCTCGGTGCGCGAGTGCCTCAGTTGGTTCGATCGGTCATCCGTCGGGAAATGCTCGCGGTGGAGGCAGGCGTGGTGGTTGGCCTTCTGGGAGCCCTTGCGGCGGCGAAGATGCTCGCGAGCCTGTTGGTGGGAGTTACGGCCACCGACCCCCTGACTCTCGCCGGGGTTCCGCTCGCGTTTCTGGCAATGGCACTGGTAGCCGCCTACATTCCGGCCCGCCGCGCCGCTCAGAAGGACCCGATGACCTCTCTGCGGGAAGAGTAACCACCGATCAGGGCAGCAACTGGTTGCCGCCGGCCGTCTGGAAAGCCGTCCTGGCGCTTGCCTCGCGGTGCAACACCTCGTTGAGGACATCCTGGAAGGCCGGCAAGCCGTGCAGGGGCTGCAGCCACGAATCGCATTGCATGGCGGCCGAGCAGCAGAACCCGTCATTCACAAGGCCACGAAGAACCGAGAGTGCGTATCCGGTGGCGCCATCTCTGGCCAATTGCCGTGCCAGATAGAACTTGAGCTCCGGATCGGGTGACTGCAGAGAGGCCAGCCCCTGCGCCGCGATCTCGATGCTTCGTGCGTGATTGCCCTCTAACCAGAAACGCAGAGACTCGATCGCGGGAGGAAACGGTCCGCCTGGGTGGGGCCGCGTTCGGAGCAATTCCAACGCCTGGACGTCGCGCCCCGTGGCGGCCAGAACCGCCAGGTCCATATAAAAGCGGGAACCCGGCGGATACCACTCGAGGGCAGCCTGATAATCGCCCAGCAGGAAATAGGTATGCGCTACGCTGGTCACGATCCGCGAGTCCAATCTGCGGGCGCGCGAGTGTGCCCGAATGGACTCATCCAGCAGGCCGCAGTAACGGCAGGCCTGTACCAGGCCGCCGAACAGTTCCGGGTCGTTCGGATGTTTGTCCGCCTGGCGCACGAGCCGCACCATCGCGTCCTGCGCATGGCCGAGATCGGCCTCGAACGAGGTATACAGATTGTGCGCGATCGGCAAATCGGGACTCAGAGCAAAGGCCCGATGAAAGGCCCATTTGGCTGCTTCCAGGCTTTGCCGTCCCTCCTGGCCGAACTTCTCCAGAAACCGGTAGCATCGCCCCAGACGCGCCCAGGCGGGTGCGAAATCCGGGTCTTCGTCCAGGCATTCGCGATACAGATCGCGAGCCGTGGAAGCGTTCTCGTAGGTGCGTTCGCGCAGCACATGGTTAGCGCGCAGATAGAATTCGTAAGCTCTCGCGGAAGCCGGTACGTTGTGTGCCAGGACCCGCTGCTCACGCTCGGTCAGCCGCAACATCAACAGGTCCACGATGCCGCGGACCAGGCGGTCGGAAAACTCGATCAGGTTATCGCGGCCGGCCTCGCAAACAAACGACCCGACCAGGGTTGCCGCCGGCGCGTGAATCAACTCCGCGGTGATTCGCAGTTGGTCGCCACTACACAGAATCGTACCCGCCAGCAGCATATCGACATCCGCCTCCGCGGCGATGCGCCGGGGATCGGGCTGGCCTTCCGCCAGGCATGCGGCCAACATGCTGGAGCGAACCGTCAGCGAGCGCAGGCTGGCGAGCGAAGCGGAGATCGCTTCCGGCAAGGTGTGGCCGAGGAAGGCGATCTGCTCGTCGCCATGGACGATTCGAAACGGCAGTGCGATGAAACGGATGACCCCTGGCGCGGGCTCGTCGCCGAGGTGGTGCGCCGGCTCTCCCGCCGGTGTTGAGGCCCAGGTCCGCGTGACGGGGGCGACGAAACGATAACCCTGCTTCGGAACCGTCTGGATGCAAACGCCCGTGCCGCTCTCCAATACCTTGCGCAGGAGTGAGACCTTGCTGGCGAGGCTGACCTCCTCGACGAAGCTGTCGGGCCAAATGGCGGCCATCAGGTCTTCCTTCCGCATCAGGTGGCCCGAATTGCGCACCAGCAGCAGCAACGTCTCGAAAGCCTTGGGAGGAAGCGCGAGGACCTGGTCGCCGCGCCGCAGAATGCGTTCCGCAGGAATCAGTCGGAAGGGCCCAAAGGAGTACGATTGGGGTTCGGACGCCTCGGTATGGGACTCAGCGTCTGGAGGGAGGGCCACCCGACCAGGCGAACTCGGCAAGGTCCGCTGAAAATTCATTAAGAAAACATCAAGATTCCATCAAGACTTGCGCGGTCCACGCCGGCAATACTGTTTCCGTAGTGATCCAGGACTAAAACAGATTTTAGGACCTTGATCATTTTCATTCTAAGACTGAAGAACCGAAAGGAAAAGCCTATGAAACTCGCAACTCTCGCGATATCGGCGATCCTGATCGCCGGCGGCGCCGGGCCGGCCGCCGGCCAAACGGGCGCTTCCCAGGTCGCTGTCGCATTCACAGGTGGATCGACCTGGACTTCCCCCAGTACCGGCATCTGCATCTGGTACCTCCCGCTGGTGGGGGATCTCGAATTCGCCTCGCTCTTCAACGGACCCCTGTTCGGCGCCCCGGTGGCGGACCGCGAACATTCCCGCTTCATCTGGGTGTCGGATTTCAGTGTCCAGGTGCTGCCCGCGAATCAGAGCTTCAACCTCCTGGCGCTGGTTCCGGCCGGCACGGCAACGATTTACTATACCGACCGGCCTGATCTTCGAGACTGGACCGACCTGACGAACCGGAGTACCTGGGGGCAACCGGTAGCCACGTTTGTCAGGAGGGCAGGTCTTTATCAAAGTGCCGACATGGGCGCCACCGACACTTTCATTTTCTCGGCAGACCTCGTGACCAGCACGCCCTTCAAACTAAATGGGCAGACGTTCGACTTCAAGGACGTGATCCCGCACGGGATGACCTGCCACGAGACCGGCGTAAACGGAGCGGAAGCCGGCACCTGCCTGGCCAAAGGGCAATAGAATAAAGGGCTTACAAGGCTGGAACAGGTGTGGCAAGTCGCCAGGCGGCTTCCCGCGTGGCAAGAGTTGCCACACCACGCTCCCTCAAGGCAAATCTTACACGTTCGGGAAGCCGACTACTTTCCGCGGTCGAGTTTGAGCAGCGCGTCGGCCATGTGATTCACCGAGTGCTCCTCTTCCCGGCGGTTCGCATCGCTGCGCTGAAGGTCCGAAAGGACGGGGGCCAATTCCAGGTGAATCAGCTCATGCACGACGGTAAACTCCATGTCCTGCAACATCTCCTTGTCGGCCATGTGGTAGTCCGCAGGATCCAGGACGCGGATGACGGCGGTTTTCTTGGGCAGGTCCCAGTGGATATTTCCCAATGTTTTGGGTTTTAACTCGGAAGCGCGGGCCATGACCACCGAGATGTTCCAATCCTGTAGACTCAAACGCTGCTGCCAGACAGAGAGTCGTTCGGAAGTGTACGCTTGCGCGCGTTGGGTGCGTTCTTGCGGAGTGAACTCCGGCTGGTTTGGTACTTGCTGTGCACGACTACTGCCAACAGTCAGGAGATTCAAAAACAGGAAGGCAGAAAACGGTAACAACCCTGGGGAATACCGGCCCAACATGTACCACATCATACCAGATTTTTCCGTAGGTGTGTAATTTTGGGACGGGAGTTTTTGAGCTGTAGGGGGTGATTCGCTCCTTCCGGATGGTTTATGCTGGTCTTAACCCCGGAGAGGAGAACCTAATGCCCTTTAAACTCAACGTGAACGGGCACACTACCACCGTAGACGCCCCACCCGACATGCCCCTTTTATGGGTCATCCGGGATCTTCTGAATCTGGTTGGCACCAAGTACGGCTGCGGCATCGGACAGTGCGGCGCATGCACGGTCCACCTGGGTGGCCAGCCCGTACGCTCCTGCCTGACCCCGGTTTCGGCCGTGGGGAATCAGCCCATCACTACCCTGGAGGGCCTTTCAGCCGATGGCACGCACCCCGTGCAGATTGCCTGGCAGGACATCGATGTCCCACAGTGCGGCTACTGCCAGGCCGGGCAGATGATGTCGGCGGCGGCATTGCTCGCCAAAAACTCCAAGCCCACAGATAAGGATATCGATTCGGCGATGAACGGCAATTTGTGCCGCTGCGGAACCTACATCCGCATCCGGCAGGCCGTGCACAAGGCAGCCGAACTGATGACCACCGCGCCGCACCGAACCAGCACCGGCGCAGGGGCAGCCGAGAGGCGGCAGTAAGGAGGCGGAACATGAAGCGCTCAGAGAAAATGCAAATCCAACGCCGTTCCTTTCTGAAGCTCAGCGCGCTTGCTGGCGGTGGCGTGCTGTTCGGGCTGTATGAAGTTCCCAAGGCCGCTGCGCAGGGGCGAGGCGGGCCACAGGTTCCCCCTGATCCGCACAACTACATTCGCGTCGCAGCGGATGGCACCGTCACCATCATGGCCAAGAATCCCGAAGTCGGCCAGGGCGTCCGCACCATGCTCCCCATGCTCATCGCAGAGGAACTCGACGTCGATTGGAAGTCGGTGAAAATCGAACAGGCCGATTTCGACGACAGCAAGTATGCCGCGCAGAGCGCCGGGGGAAGCACGGCCACGCCCATCAACTGGATGCCCATGCGGCAGGTGGGCGCCGCCGGACGAGCGCTGTTCGTCACGGCCGCGGCGCAAACCTGGAACGTGCCGGAATCGGAATGCACCACGGCATCCGGACGGGTGATGCACCAGGCATCGAACCGATCGCTCGGTTATGGAGAGCTCGCCACGAAAGCCGCCACTCTGCCGGCGCCCGCGCTGGCGAGCGTCAAGCTCAAAGATCCGAAGGACTACAAGATCGTCGGCCACACCCAGCCCGGCACCGACGTGCACAGCATCGTGACCGGCAAGCCGCTGTTCGCCATCGACGTCAAGCTGCCCGGCATGCTGTACGCGGTGTACGAGAAGTGCGGCGTTCTGGGCGGCAGGGTGACCAGTTCGAACATCGAGGACATCCGGAAGATGCCCGGCGTGAGGCACGCCTTCGTGGTGGAGCGGCCGGAGATTAGCGGCGCCGTGGTGGGTGATCCGGGCCTCGAGAGCGGCATCGCGATCGTCGCCGACAACTGGTGGCTGGCGCAATCCGCCCGCAAGAAACTGCAGGTCACCTGGAATGAAGGTCCGCGAGCCGGTCAGAGCAGCGAAGGCTTCGCGAAGTGGGCCGATGAGCAGAGCAAGAAGGCCCCGCAGCGTCCCATCCGCGAAGACGGCGATGCCGAAGGAGCGCTCAAGAGCGCATCGAAGGTGGTGGAAGCCGCCTATTCCTACCCGTTCATCGCGCATGCTCCGCTCGAGCCGGAGGGCGCAACCGCGCACTGGAAGGACGGCAAGCTCGACATCTGGACCAACAGCCAGCAGCCGGGCCCGGGGCGGCGGATGGTCGCTCAGACGCTGGGAATCGACGAGAAGAGCGTCAACCTGCACATGGTCCGCGGCGGCGGCGGCTTCGGCCGGCGCCTCACCAACGACTACATGATCGAGGCCGGCTACATCGCCAAGGAGATCGGCGTTCCCGTCAAGCTGCAGTGGTCGCGCGAAGACGACATGACGCACGACTACTATCGCCCCGGCGGCTTCCAGTACCTCAAGGCGGGGCTCGACGGATCGGGGAAGATCGTGGCGTGGCGCAATCACTTCATCAGCTACGGCGAAGGGGAGCGCTTCGTGTCGTCGGGCGGCATGGGGCCGACCGAGTTTCCGCAGCGGTTCATCCCCAACTACGCGCTGCACACGTCGGTGCAGCCGCTGGGCATCCGCACGGGAGCGTTGCGCGCCCCGAGCAGCAATGCGTTCGCGTTCGTGATCCAGTCGTTCATCGATGAACTGGCGCATGCGGCGGGCAAGGACCCGGTGCAGTTCCGGCTGGAGCTGCTGGATTCGGCGCAGCCGCTGCCCCCGAATCCGCCGGCAGCGCCGGGCGGCCGGGGCGGTTTCGGCGCTCCGGGAATGAATCCCGATCGCATGAAGGGCGTGGTCCAACTGGTAGCCGAGAAGTCGAATTGGGGAAAGCGAACCTTACCCAAGGGAACGGCCCTGGGGGTGGCGTTCCACTTCAGTCACATGGGGTACTTCGCCGAGGTCGCCGAGGTCAAAGTGGATGCCGCCAACAAGGTGAAGATCAACAGGATCTGGGTGGCGGCGGACGTCGGCAGCCAGATCATCAATCCCGGCGCCGCGGACAACATCGTGCAAGGCGGGATTATCGACGGCCTGAGCGAGTTGATGGGACAGGAGATCACGGTAGCCAAGGGCCGCGTGGTGCAGAACAATTTCCATCAGCACACGATGGTCCGCCTGGCGCAATCGCCGCCGGAGATCGAAGTCCACTATCTGAAGTCCAACAACAATCCGACGGGATTGGGAGAGCCGGCCTTGCCGCCGATTCTGCCGGCCGTCGCCAACGCCATCTTCTCCGCAACAGGGAAGCGCGTGCGATCGCTGCCGTTCTCGAAGTCCGGCTTCAGCTGGGCATAGATGTTGTGGCGCGGACACTCGTGTCTGCCGCGTCGGCACTCATGCCGACCCTTTTTCGACTCTCCACAGGGTCCGGGCAGGAGTGCCTGCGCCACAGTATTGCTCCTGGCCCTCTTCTGCGCCCCGGGGATCGCGCAGGACGAGCGCAAAGTGGTGTCGCCCGACGGCCAGTTGGAGTTCCGGCTGGGAGTCGCGCAGCCCGAAAGCGGCGCGCTCTCACGGCTGGCCTACCAGCTCTTCTATCACGGCAAGCCGCTCATCGACACCTCGTATCTCGGTCTCAATATCCATTTCCAGGAGCCGTTGCTGGGCGAGAATGTCGGGCTCACCTCCTCGCAGCATTCCGAGACGTCCCGCTTCCACTCACTGACCGCGGCCTACATGCAGAACGGTTCGCTGGCGCGGCGCATCGACGTCGAGGTAAGGGTGGCGAATGATGGGGTCGCTTTCCGCTACAGAGTTCCGATTTCCAGCCCGTTGATGGAGCTGCTGCTGGAGGACGAGACCACGGAGTTCAACCTGGCCAGAGAGCCCGTGGAGCCCGGCGGGATCGATCCCAACGCGTATCTGACACTCCCATTCGTGATGCGGCAACCCGGCGGCGACTGGCTGGCGATTACCGAAGCAGGGGCGGGTGGTTATCCGAAGGCATCGCTGGTGCGTTCCGAGGGAACGGTCCTGCTCACCCGCCTCGAGTCGCGTCCCCGCAATCCTGGCATCGTGTTCGAAGGCACCCCGCCTCTGACATGCCCCTGGCGCGTCATCATCGTGGGCACCAGCCGCGAGCATCTGATGCAGGCGGAGATTCTCAGGAGTTTGAACTAGCGCTTTCGAGATTCGGATTGCCCCGCGTCAGCGAATACACCGTGATTTCCGGCGGCGCACCGACTCGCATCGGGATGAAAATGGTGCCGATGCCGCGATTCACGTAGAGCTGCCCTCCGGGTTTTCCGAACCATCCCGAAACGTACGGAGTTACCAGGCGGCTGGGAGCGATCTCGGGACTGATGAATTCCAGGGCCAATTGCCCGCCATGCGTATGACCGGCCAAACTCAGATCGATTCCCAACTCCGCGGCGCGGTCGAAGGTGTCCGGATTGTGACTGAGCAGAATGTTGACACGATCGCGGTCCACCAGCCCTTCGATGTTTCCGAGCAGCGGCCAGACCGGCGGTGAAGGTCCAAAACGCCGCGGGCTCTGGAAGTCCACGCCGATGAAGTTGAACGAATCGGCCCCGATGGTGACCGGCACATTCGTTCCCCGCAGCATCCGCACCCCCGTCTGGCGGAACAACTCGGTAATCGAATCTTCCACCCGCGCCCACATATCGTGGTTGCCCAGGCAGCCGTACACGCCGAATGGCGCGCGCAGACCGCGAAGGGCATCCACCACCGCTTCCTGCGTATTGGGGTCGAAGGTGACGAAATCGCCCGTGAGCACGATCATCTCGGCCTTCTGCGCGTTGGCAATCGCGACGTACTTGCGGATTTCGTCGGCGGGCATGAACGGCCCGATGTGGATATCGGAGAGTTGGCAGATGCGGAAGCCATCGAAGGCGCGCGGAAGGCGGGCGAGCCGGATGGGCTGTGGCGTGACCTGCACATTGATGCGGCCGTAAAACAGGCCGTAGGCTCCGGCCACGAAGGGGGTGGCGATTACGGCAGTTGCGGCGTGCTCCAGAAGATGCCGCCGGGACGGCGATTCGAGGGCCGGGTCCGGGGCGCGCCTCCGGGCCATCAGCAGGCGGACACCGCGGGCGATTCCCCGCACGATCTCGATGGGGATCGCCAACAGGAAAGCGAACAGCGAACTGGCCGCCCACCAGAGAAACGGCGCTGCCAGCACCGCGTCGCGGAAGGTGAGGTAGACGGTTTCATGACCACTCCGCCAGGCAGCAAAATTAAACTGATAAAGGAACCAGTAGGCCGCGGCGGCCACCGCCATGAGCGCCGCACGAAAGATACGAGAAGGAATGCGCCGCGCGAGAAATCGGTACCCGCGCCAACCAAAGTAGACTTGGGCGATTCCCAGAATCAAAAAGGCGGCTGAAAAGGGTGACATGGATGATGCAACTCCATTGTCGGACATTTCTCCTGGCCGTATGAAATTCGCCGGAACGAACACCGGCCCGCTCTCGTTTCATCCGGTAGCGAGACCCGACGAATGCGGCCCATCGGTTTGTTCGTGTTCCTGGCAGCCTCTGCCCTCGCGCAGGACGCAGCCCCGCCGGCCTTCGAAGTGGCCAGCGTCAAGATGAACCCCGGATTCAGCCAGGCGGACCGTGCGACCTGGCATAACACTATTGACCACTCCCCCACAAGCCTTACCATGCGCAACTTTGATCTGGCGATGGCGGTCGCTTGGGCTTACCACGTGCAGCGTGCGGAGGTCTTCGGGCCCGGCTGGATCGATTCGACCCGCTACGACATACAGGCCAAGACGAGCCGGCCATCGAAGGAAAGCGAGATGCGCCGGATGTTGAAGGCCCTGCTGGTGGAGCGATTCCAACTGGAGGCACACTGCGAAACCCGGCAGTTGGAGGTCATGGCACTGGTGAATTCCAGGGCCGGCCACAGGATGACTGCGTCCGAAACCGATGGTCCTTTACAGGACCGGGAGGACCCGGTTCGCGGCACGGTCATCACCGGGGCCAGCCTGGCGGAGCTGGCGAACGAGATGTCGCGCGAGGTCAATCTGCCCATCGTCGACAGGACCGGCCTCTCGGGGCGCTTCGATTTCACCTTCAACACCCAGAAGTACCTGCTGGCATTGCGTTCGCGGGTGATTTCGGATGGCCATCCGCCGAGCGAATCGGATGTCCGGGTGATGCTGCTCGAGGACGTTGTGGCCGGCGAACTGGGGCTTCGGCTGGAGCCTCGCAGGGCGCCGGTCGAGGTCGTGGTGATCGATCGCGCGCACAAATCCCCCGCCGAGAATTGAGCCCGCACCGCGGACCCGGCCGGGAATAATCGCCCTTCGCCGGCGTCAGTTGGTAAGGAGTGGGTGTTGAGGCCCAAAATGAGGGGGAGGGATTTCTGATATGACACGACGGCTCGCGGCTGGTGCCGTGTTGCTGGCGGTGCCGGTTTTGCTGGCCCAACCGCCTGGAACGAAGAACGCAGACGTCGAGGCCAAGCCCTTTCGGGACCAGTCCGCGGCGTCCATCTCTTACAGCGGCGGCAAGGAGGGCGAAAGGATCGTCGAGATCACCAACGTGTCCTACGAAGTGACGGGAGACTCGGTTCCCGGACGACCCTCGGGTTCCCGCCTGGCGCTCCGCACTACGACCCGCTCGAAGTGGTCCGTGGGAGATGAAGGCACGGACGCCACGGTCACCGTCGAAGCCTGGCCCCTGGGAGTCGGTCTCCAGCAGAAGCCCCTGTACGCTTTGAATTTGCCGGGCATCGGCGCGCGCATCGTGGACTTGGGAATTCTGCTGGTGGACCGCAGCCTGGATGGAGATACCTTTTGGTGGTCGGTTCATAAGCTCGGCACCGGAGAGCATCTCTTCGACACCTATGTAGACCTGCTGCGCTTCACCATCTCGCGGGCTGACGGAACGGGCCGCTACGCCGGGCTGGAGGTGCCTCCCGACGACGCGGCAGACGGGCGGCTCCGGGAGCCGCACGCGGTTGCCGTCCTGGCATATGCTTCCGACGAGAAGGTGATTCGCGAGGTGCTGATCACCTGCGCCGATACGAATCGCGCCGCGCTATTGCGATCGTACGCGGACACCACGCGCACGCTGCAGCTTGTGGAGCGGCCGGCGGGCCGCGAGATCCGCATCACTTTTGAAGACAATTATCCATCGCCGCCCCACACGACCGTCGTCTCCATTCCGATCGCGAAAGACGACCTGGATGTGGCCCACGCCCAGCTCCCGCCCGGCCTGCGTGCCGCCGCCTGGCATCGGTAGGACGCCGTTGGCACCCACTCGGCCTCCCCAAATCGGCATTTACATGCAGTAAGCTGACAGAATGCGTGTCCTTTGCGGTAGAGCCTGGTTGACACCGTTCGCGGTGCTGGCAACCTCGGCCTGCCTTCTCCCGCCTCTCGCCGCCGCCCCGGATATTGCCCGGCAGTTGGTGAATGCCCGCGAACTGCACGACGAAATCGGTGTCACCCCGGGAACCGAAGCCGCGGTCAAGGATTACTTCCCGTCGTTTCTGGAGTATCAGGATCTGGTGATGTTTCACCCCAAGTTCGGGTACTATGCCAGCGGCCGGGTGAGCTTCACCGCCGACTACCAGACGTATCCCAACGTGCTGGCGCCCTATTTCGGGCACATGATCACGCAGCAGATCTTCCGCATGTGGCGGGGGATGCGGCAGGCGGGCGTGCTGAGCCCGAAGGAGACGTTCACCATTTCCGAATTCGGCGCCGGCAACGGGTCGCTGGCCGAATCGATTCTGGAATACATCGGCGACCAGGCCAAACATGACCCCGACAAAGCGTGGGGCGAGTTCGCATCCCAGGTTCTGTACATCTGCTACGACCGCTCCCCTGCCTTGAGCAAGAAGCAGCGCGAGCGCAACGCCCGCTTCGGCGCGCGATTCGAGGCGCGGGAGGCGGACGCCACCGACCCTACGGCCACCATCACGCCGGAATCGCAGAAAGGCGTGGTGTTGTCGAACGAGTTGCCGGATGCGTTCAGCGTCCACAAGACGATCCTGTCCGCGGACGGCACCGCGGAAGTGGGTTTCGTGGCGGCTTCGGTGTCCGAGAAGAATTGGGAGTGGTTGAAGAAGGAACTGCCCGCGCCCGCGGTCGAGACCGTGCTCACGGGCGATAAGGCGATCCGCGAACGGTTTTTCGCCGGCAAGCGGGGTCGTGTCTATCTGACACGGGCCGCCTTTGTGGCCTTTCTGGAGGGGATGCTTCCTTCCAAGAATTATGCCGCCGCCGCGGATGCGCTGGAGTTCAACGAACTCTACGTCCCGGCCCGCGTCGTTCCCGAGGTGGCGGAGCATTTGCGCCGGTACGCGCATTTCTACTCCACGGAGTTGGCCAAGAGCGAGCAGGGCGTAGTGACCTACATCAACCTCGGACTGGAAAAGTTCATTCAAGGCTCGGGGCATATCCTGCAAGCGGGTTTCGTGATCACCCTTGACTACGGCACGAACTGGGAGGGGATGATCGCCCAGGATCTCCATCCGCATTTCCGGACTTACGGTCCGGCGCACCAGGAGGAGAATCGGCAGGCTGACCTGGCGAACGGCGACGATGCCGGGGCGTCGGATCGCGACACCTCAGACCCCTATCGCGGGCCCACCCTGAACGACATGACCACGGACGTGAACTTCAGCCTGGCCGCCGCGGAAGGCCGCCTGGCGGGATTGACGACCGCCTACTTCGGACCGCAGGCCGGATTGCAGACCGGCACGACCGTATCGCTGGAAAATCTGCCGCCGGCGGGCAAGAACGATGTGGCGGACGATGTGTACTACTCGTGGGCCAGCAGTTTCCGCACGGATGCCAATTACAAATTAATGGTGCAGCAGAAGGCCACCACGGGCGCGTATTACACCTATCCCAACGAAAACTCCGAGCGGCTGGCGTCGGATCAAAACAGCTTGAGCGACGCCCAGCGAGGCAAGGCGGCGCAAATCGAAAAGAAGCTGAGCAGCCGGTAAAGCCGGGCGCCGCAATAGGCGCTCCTCACCCCAAGATCTGCGAACCTGCTTTCGCGCCGCCCTTAAGGAATCGCGAAGAACGTAATCGCGCCAGCTGGCAGGTTGGCTGCCGAGACGTCGTTGGTCCCCAAACCAAGTCCACCGCGTGGTGCGGCAAGGACCGCTGCCAGATCCACCACCGCCAAACACGTGGGAGCCGGAGCATTGGCCAAAACGGCGTAAGCGTTTCCGTTGTTCGGGCTCGTGTATGCAGTGATCGTGTGCGGATCTTTACCCACGTCAAATACCCCGCATGCGGCCGATGGCGGAATGAGCGCTACCGCATAGTCGAGTACGTTCGGTACGCCCGTACCACTGTTCGCTGGCAGCTTAAGGACTGCGAAAGCGCTGCCGCCAAATTCGCTGGTCACAACAGCCAGGTGGGACGACCCGGGAGCAACCGCAATTCCGGCAGTCCCTGACCCAAAGGGATAAACAGTCATCAACGAGAATTGTGTGAACGGCGCAGTCCAGGTGCCTGGGGTACCTGCCGTAAAAGTAGCTTGTGTCAAATCCGAAAGGTAGACCATGGCTAGACCGGGTGAGTGTGCCGATGGAAGAACCGCAGCCACGACCAGCAAGGCGGCCGAAAGAGGGTGCGCCTTGGTCGCCCTGCCTCAGCGCCCTGCGCTCTGTCAGCACGAGAAACAACCCGCCGCCGACGGCAAAATGCGACACAAACACGTGCAGAATCGACACCAAGGCGATGAGCAGCCCGGCGCCGAATGCCACGTTCCAAACTGGATAGTTCATCGATCGTTCTCCGGGCGGCGAGTTACAAGACCTTCGGTGCGCCGCCCACGCCCAACTTCCGCAGGAACGTCATCATCGGGCACCAATCGGTGAATGCCGACTGAAACAGGTTCAGGCCGACAAAGGCCGTGAACAGAAGCCACGCCGGATTGACCCAATAGCCAAGCGCCACGCTCAGCGTCACGAAGAAACCGGCGATGAGTCGTAAGTAACGTTCGACGGACATGCTGCTTTTCTCCTTCGATTCACAACAAAGTAGACTATCGGCACCGTCATCCGCGACAGTGCCAGGGAGGCAACTTCTCCTGCCATAAGCGCGATGGCGAGCCCTTGAAAGATCGGGTCGAACAGAATCACACCGGCGCCCACTACCACGGCTGCCGCAGTCAGCAGCATCGGCCGGAAGCGAACAGCGCCCGCATCGATTACCGCCTCATCCAGCGGCATCCCTTCCTGCAAGCGCAACTCGATGAAATCCACCAGAATGATCGAATTACGCACCACGATACCCGCGCCCGCAATGAAGCCGATCATCGAAGTAGCGGTGAAGAAGGCGTGGAGCAGGCCGTGCGCCGGCAGGATGCCGACCAGTGAAAACGGAATCGCCGCCATAATGACGAGCGGGGTGAGGAACGATTGGAACCACCCTACCACCAGGCCATAGATCAAGATCAAGACCGCCGCGAATGCGATTCCCAGATCGCGGAAGACTTCATAGGTGATATGCCACTCGCCGTCCCATTTCATCGAGTAGTGTTCGGAATCGGTGGGCAGTGCGGCCATGTGCTGCTCGATGGCATAGCCGCCGGGCGCACGGAATTTATCCATTTCCGGCCCGAGCTTGAGAATGGCGTACACCGGGCTTTCCATGGCGCCAGCGACGTCCCCGGTCACATATGTGACCGGCATGAGGTTCTTGTGGTAGATACTCTTGTCCGCGGTGATTTCCTCGGGGCGCACAAGCTCGCTCAACGCCACGAGGCGGCCCGTCCTGCCAGCTACTTTGAGCGTTTGGACCTTCTCCAGGTCCGAACGGCTGGCACGGTCGAGCCGCAACATCAGAGGGATGTCTTCCTTGGCGGAATCCGCGTGGAGCAGTCCAGCCCGGTAGCCGGACGACGCCAGCGCCATAGTTTTGGCGATATCGTCCTCCGAGATTCCGTTCAGGGCGGCTTTTTCTTTGTCCACCACCAACCGGTATTTCGGCTGGTCGTCTTCCACGTACCAATCCACGTCCACTACCCCGTCAGTGCGCTTCCACAGATCGCGGATGCGCCGCGCGATATTGATGCGCTCATTCAGTTCCGGGCCGTAGACTTCCGCCACGAGAGTTTCCAGCACCGGCGGTCCGGGCGGCACTTCGGCCACTTTGATGCGCGCGCCATATCGCTCGGCCACTGGCGCGAGGCGCTGCCGGACTTGTTTGGAGATATCGTGACTCTGCAACTTCCGATCGCCTTTCGGTTGCAGATTCACCTGGATGTCGGCGACGTTCGATGCTTGCCGCAGGTAATAGTGGCGCACCAGGCCGTTGAAGTTGAACGGCGAGGCTGCGCCGACGTAGGTTTGGAGATTGACGACCTCCGGCTGGTCGAGCGTAGCGACCGCCAGAGCGTTCGCGGCGCGCGCCGTCTCTTCCAGAGTCGTCCCGTTTGGCATGTCCACGATCACCTGGAATTCGCTCTTGTTGTCGAACGGCAGCATCTTCACCTTGACGAACTGAATGTAGAACAAGGACACCGAGCCGAGCAGCAGCGCCACTACGCCAAGCAGAAAGCTCCAGCGCAGCAGCGGCACGTGGAGCAGCTTTCCCATGACACGGCGGTAGACGCGCGTCAGCAAATCTTCTTGCTCTCCTTGCGCTGCCGCGTGGCTTGACTTTAGAATCCGCACCGCCGCCCACGGCGTCACGATGAACGCCACAAGCAGCGAGAACACCATCGCGGCGCTCGCTCCGATCGGGATCGGTCGCATGTACGGTCCCATCAAGCCGCCGACGAACGCCATCGGCAGAATCGCCGCTACTACCGTCAGAGTGGCCAGAATGGTGGGGTTGCCGACTTCATCGACGGCTTCGACCGCCACTTCGAATGGCGGCCGCTTTCGATTGGCCGGCATACGCCAGTGGCGCACGATGTTCTCCACCACCACGATGGCGTCGTCCACCAGGATGCCGATAGAGAAGATCAGCGCAAACAGCGTGATGCGGTTCAGCGTGTAGCCGTAGAGATAAAAGACCGCGAGCGTCAAGGCGAGCGTTACCGGGATGGCGATAAACACGATCAGCGATTCGCGGAAGCCCAGGGTGATGGCGATCAGGATGCTCACCGAAACCACCGCGATCAACATGTGGAACAGCAACTCGTTCGATTTTTCTGCGGCCGTCTCGCCATAGTGCCGCGTGATATCGACATGAACATCGGAAGGAATCACGCTGCCTTTGAGGGGCTCGATTCGCCTGAGGACGTTGTCGGCCACAATGACCGCATTGGTTCCCTTTCGCTTGGCGACCGCGATGGTCACGGCGGGCAGGAACTCGCGCGATTCCGCCCGCGCCATCCGGACGTATTGCGTCGGCTCTTCTCCGCCGTCACTAACCTGGGCGACATCGCGGACGAAGACCGCCTTGTCATTGGCAACCCCGGCCACCACGCTCCGCACGTCTTCCGCTGTTCGGAGGAATTCTCCAGTTTCCAACTGGTATTCGCGGTTCGCTCTGTCAAACTGGCCCGAGGGCAGTCGACGATTAGAAAGGCCGAGCGCGCCGGCCACTTGCAGAGGCGAAAGGTTGTAGGCTGCGAGCATGCCTTCATCCAGAACAACCCGGACTTCGCGACGCTGCCCGCCAATCAGCGTGACCGCCGATACGTCTGGCACCTGCTTGATGGCATCGTGCACCTGGGCGGCGATCTGACGCAATTCGAAATCCCCGTAACGTTTGCTGGAAAACGTCAGTGCCAAAATGGGCACATCGTCGATGGACCGCGGTTTCACCAGCGGCCCCGAAGCTCCCGGGGGGACCAGGTCCATGTTGGCGTACAGCTTCTGATTCAGCCGCACAATGCTTTTTTCTTCGTCCTGGCCCACGTAGAAACGCACAATAGCCAGAGACATGCCTGGGCTGGAAGTCGAGTAGATGTACTCGACGCCGGGGATTTCCCACAAGAGCTTCTCCATCGGCTTGGTGATGCGCTCTTCCACTTCGTGGGCGGACGCGCCGGGCATCTGCACGAACACGTCGATCATCGGGACGATGATCTGCGGCTCTTCCTCGCGCGGCAGCCTCCAGACTGCGAAGGCGCCGATGAGCAGCGCGCCGGCGATGACCAGAGGCGTCAGCTTGGAAGCGATCCAGGCTTGGGCGAAGCGCCCGGCAGGACCAAGACGGCGCGACCCGTTCATTACCGGACCTCCACGCGAGAACCATCCGCCAAACCCGATGGGATCGGGTTCACTACTTTCTCTCCCTCGGTCAAACCGGAGAGCACTTCCACCACGTCCGCACGGCGGGTACCCGTGGTGATCAGCCGGTTGCGCGCGACGCCATCGTCAATCACGAAGACGGATTGCAGTTGCCCGCGCTCTACCATCGCGGCGGCCGGAACGGTGACCACTTTGTGGCTGCCCATTGGGAACCATGCCCGGCCGAACATACCGGAACGCACGTTCGGCAGGGCGGGCAGGTCGATCTTAACCGTGTAGGAGCGCGAAGCTGCATCCACCGCCGGCCCGATCTCCGAAACCAGGGCGGTCAGCCGGCGGTCCAGCGCCTCCAAAGCCACTTCCACCGTCTGACCTGTTTTCACGAAAGGCAGCTTCGACTCGTCTACGGATGCCTCCAGCCGGTAGGCACCCTCACGCTCGATCGTGAGCAGCGGTGCGCCGGGCACCGCGAGATTTCCGGGCTCCACGCTCTTCGCTGTGACCACACCCGAAAACGGCGCCGCGATCCGCGTATAGTCACGCATGATTCTGGCCGCGCGGATCTCTTGCTCCACCTGAGCCAGTTTGGAATCGAACTGGCTGCGTCTGGAGCGCGCCATCTCGTAGGCCGCCTGGGCCGATTTCAATCTTGCCGAAGCTTCGTCGAACTCCTGATTGGAGATCGACTTCTTGGACGCCAGCTCTTCCATGCGTCTGAAGGTGCTTTGTGCCAGGTCGAGGTTGGCCTTGGCGCCCGCCACGCCGTTGTCGGCCTCGGGAACGGCGCTTCGAACTTCCCCTTCGGCCGCCTCGGCGCGGCGAACATTGGCGTCCAGATCCTGCGCGTCGAGCGTGACCAATTCCTGGCCTTCTTTTACCCGATCGCCCACCTGCACGGCCACTTGCCTCACATAGGCCAGTACCTTGCTGGAGATCACGGCGGCGGTGCGCGCGCGGACGGTCCCGGTGGCCTCATACGCGTCGGGCCACTCCGGGCTGCATACCGTTTCGCTGTGTACCGAAATCGCGGGGGCGCTTGTTGCTGCTTTGGTGTGAGTTTCGCCGGCTCCGCAACCGCTCAGAATGGCAACTGAAACCAGAACGGGGACAAGAATGATTTGCATCAGTTTAAAACCTCCGAATCGGGCGAGAGGCGGCCCGCCGCCAATTCCAACATGGTGGCCGCAATGCGCTGATCGTGCACCGCCGCCAGGTACCGTGTGCGGCTTTCCAGCACCGCGGTTTCGTTCCGCAAAAGGTCCGTCACGTTGCTCATGCCAGCCTGGTAACGGTTCTGGGTAATCCTGAGACTTTCATCGGCCTCCGCGACCGCCGCCTTGGCCACCTCAATCCGCTGCTGGGCCGCCCGCAGGTCGGCCCACGCGCGGCGCACTTCCAGCCGCACGGCCGAGTCCACCCGCTGTTCGTCGGCATGGGCGCGCTCCATCCAATGGCGCGACTCTTCGATCTTGGCCTTGTCGCCGTTACCATTGAAGAGATTCCAACGGAGGCCGATCGAAGCCAGCCAATTGGCGCCGCCCTTGTTGATGAACTGCTGGCGGTCGGCCTCGAACGCGCCATGAAAGCCCACTTGGGGCAGCAGCGCGCTACGCGCCGAATCGGCCTGTGTCTTGGCTAAGTCTGCCTCCAGATGCGTGGCGCGGACCTCCGGTCGAGTCGAGGAAGCGTTTCTCTCTAGCGAGGCCAGTTCCATTTCGGGCAGGTCGAGCGGGTTGAGGGCGCTGGTAAGGGTGTGGCGGGTGTCCAGCGGAAGCCCAAGGGCGTCGTTCAGAGCAGACTGCGCCACATCGAGGTCCGCGGCCCTTTGAATCCGCTGTTCATCTACGGCTGCGAGGTGCACCCGGATCGAGAGCACGTCCACGTCGGTGGACATGCCAGCAGCGCGGACCGATTCGGCCCGTTTCAAGTCCGCTTCAGCCGACCGCACCGCCTGCCCGGCAGTGTTGAGGCTCTCCGCCGCTAGCACGGCGCCATAGTAGGCTCTGATCACGCCCGAGATGACTTGCATCTGAGTGCGCCGCTGTTCTTCCACAGTCATCTGCCGCGAGAGGTCTGCAGATCTTATCGCGTTGCGGGTCTGGCCGGCATCGTAAAGCGGTTGGTCGATCGAAAGCAGGGACTGGAAGTTGTTGATGGAGTCCGGGCGGTTCAACGGGCCGATGTTGAAATTCTCAGCGCCAAATTGGTGCTGGGTCAACAGCGAGCTGAAGACAAAAACCGGGTTGTCGCTACGCACATACGACTCGGAATAGTTCAGTTTTGGCAGCCGCCCGGATCGCGCTTCATCAATTCGTGCGGTTGATGCCCGCGCCGCGGCGTCGGTCGCCGCAATAGCTTTGTTCTCGCGCAGCGCCAGTTGCACCGCTTCGCGAAGCGAAAGCGAATTCTGGGCCCATAAAGGCACCGCCAGGGCCAGGAGGAATGACGTTCTCATGACTTTCGGATCTCAATATTCGCGCTTTGTCTCTCAAGATGCAAACCGCTGCGGTTGGTGACACGTCACGTTTGCGCGATGCTTGCATCTCTTGGCTAGGTGAGTTCATGAGAACAGCAACGAAGGCGACGATAATTGCAACAGCAGCGGGTACCGGCGCATGGCTTATGGGCCTATCGGGTACTCTGTGGCCGGCCCATCCCATGATTGCGACGTTTCTCCTTACGGTTGTCACATTCGCCATCCTCAAACGCGCGTTGCCCCAGGGGCCCTCCGCGGCGACGGGCAGGTGACAATCCAACTGCCACATAGGCCCACGCGTACCGCGCGCTTTTGGCGTCGTGCAGGCGCTGTAGCGAAGAAGATACGGTTATTCCGGGGAGGCAATCAGAAGATAGCTGTACGGTCCCAGCAGACTCAGTTTGAAGTTGCGCCAGCCGTTTTCAGCGTTGCTATCGTTCCATCGGCGGCAATGCGGTGCTCCACCGGCGGTCCAGGCGGGCAGGGCACGTCGCCGCGCCAATCGAGGATCGCAAGGCGTCCACCTGGGCGCAACACGCGGCGCATTTCCGCCAGAACCGCTGAAGAGTCGTCCAGTTCGTGCCAGGGATTCGCCAGGAACGCCACGTGGCAGGCTCGATCCGCGATGCCGGTATGACCGGCATCCCCCCGATCAGGCGAATGTTTTCAGGACCGCCCTCCCGCCGCAGCTTCTCCCCAAGCAAACGAAGCATTTCGGGCTGCAGATCGATAGCCCACACGCGCCACCACCACCTACGGCCCGGGCGAACGGTAGCGCAAAAAATCCTGTGCCGGCGCCGATGTCGGCGATTACCATTCCGGGCTTCAGGCCCTGCCGTACGATGACCTCACCCGGGCATTCCAGTTCAGCCTTCCGGGTCCTCGAGACGAGGAGCGTTTTGGGGTGCGAATGTCCGTTGGTTCATCGTACCGGAGATCGTTTGGCGGCCGACCGGCCACCCATTAACGCGCTCAAGTGAATCTCCCGGCGCCGGATGTCGTGCACCCGCCCGCGGCGAAGGTCGAAAACAGCCGCTCGACCTCTTCGGACCGGCATTCCGGGCATTCGAGGTCGCGGTCAGCGTCCTGCATCCGCCGCAACATTTCAAATCGCTCGCCGCATTTGCGGCCGCGGTATTCGTACATCGGCATGCGTCTTCTCTCCTCCTCAGGATGCAAAATCCGGCGGGAGGTGACAATCACAGGTTCAGGCCACCGATCACCAGGGCAAGCACGATCAGGGCCGCGGCGAATACCCGCCGCAGTATATTCTCATTCAGGCGGTGGGCTAAGGCAATTCCGGCGAGGATGCCAACGAGTGCGCAAAACAGGAATTGCGCCAACAGGCCCCAATCCATGTTGGTGTAGCGGAGCTGGCCCAGTAACCCCGTCGTTGAATTGAGAGCGATCACGGCAAGTGACGTGCCGCTTGCCAGTCGCGTATCGAGCCCCGCGGACAAGACGAGTGCCGGAACAATCAGGAAGCCGCCGCCGACTCCTAGAAACCGGGTCAGGAGCCCGACCCCGAACCCAACGAAGAGACACCTCGGAATCGAGCAGCTACTCTTCCTGTTCATTCCTCGATTGCCCCGCGACATGAGCGAAGCCACCACCAACATCAAACCGGCAAATGACAGCAGCAGGATTCGCTTCGAAACAAAATGTGTGCCTGTGGCGCCTACGAAAGCCCCGGCCATGCCAGTGGCAGAAAAGATAAGCGCCGCCCTTACAGCTACATTGTCCCTCC
>DATJWB010000107.1:0-21434 GCA_035501495.1 Bryobacteraceae bacterium
ACACTCGATGGAATCTGGGACCGCATCATCAAGTGTGCGCAGGCAGGAGCTTTGGCGAGCGAGACCACCATGGAGATGGAACTGGTGGACAGCTCCTACAACACGCTTCCCAACGATTCGCTGGCAGCGCTGGTCGACAAGAACATGCGCCTGGTGGGCGGCGTGACCTACACCAAGGAAGAGCAGTCGTTCGCGGAGACGATCCGGAAGACCCTGCCCGACCGTACGCGGCAGATCGGCAGCCAGGAGAAGGTCGAGCCGCCGCGCGAGGGCACGGGGGCGGCGTCCACGGACGCAGGCGACGTGAGTTGGACGGTGCCGATGGCGGCGCTGGGAGCAGCCACGTTCGTGCCGGGCGTGCCGGCGCACAGTTGGCAGTCGGCGGCGTGTGCGGGCATGAGCATCGGCCGCAAGGGAATGGTAGTCGCGGCGAAGTCGCTGGTGCTGACGGCCGTGGACTTGTTCACCGACCCGAAGCAGGTGGAAGCGGCCAAGGCGAGCTTTGAAAAGCGCCGCTCCGGATTCGAGTACAAGTCGCGGGTTCCGCCGGACCAGGCTCCGCCGCTGACCTATCGCGATAAATGACGGGGCAAGGCTTTACCGCCCGGCGGACGCCGGATCCCGGAGGCGCCGTGCTCGTCGCGGTCGCGGAGCCTCGAAAACCCTTCGCTAAGACAGGATTCGAGGCGACCAAGAGCGTCGCGCCACATCGCGCCCCAAGACCGGCGGGTTTTCATGGATTTCTGTGGGCCCGGCGGGGCCCATGGGTACAGGCAGGAGTGCCTGCGCCACGTCGTGGGGTTGAGGAATACGGGACGCCATAAGCAATCTGCTCGTGGAGTTCGATCCCGCACCTCGGTGGCCCGTCTGCGTGACGCTGCGCACCGCGCCGGGAATGAAATCCATGTCAACATACAACTGCCCGGACACAATCCCGGAAAGCGTTCGGGCGAGTGCGCACCGCGACGCTCCGCTCCTCCAGGCATCGCGGTGCGCCTTCCGCTCACCGCCGCGCGGCAAACAGGTAGTCTCGCAGCCGCAGGTACCATTCGGCACCGTAGACCCGAGGCGTGACCCGGAGATTATTCCAGAGCTGATCGAACAGGCGGCCCCGCAAAACGTCCGGTCCGGCAAGCGCGCGATCCAGGGACGCCGCGAGGGCCACATCCTGGATCGCATTTCGCCGGATGATGCCGCGAACCGTCGCGGGCTGAGCGTCAAAACGGAGCGACGATCCAGCGAGGTATGCGTTCACCACCTGCATGGCTGCCGCGTCTGCTCCCAGTTCGGGAGCGGGCAGGTCGGCATTCCGGGCGTCACGGGTCTCCGGGATATCGGGGAAACGCGCCGGAAGCACCCGCACCTCCATCGGCCTCACCATCCAATCGGCGACCTTCACCTGCACTTCCACGCGGAAGCGGGCCACATCGGCATTGGGGGGAATCCACAAATCCAACAGGTAAAGGCGGGTATTCTGACCCTCGATGGCGTCGTCGGGATCGGGCACCAGCCCGAAATCCGGCAGGTGCGTGACCTCGACCAACGTGTCCGGTATCCAGCCCCGGCCGGTCTTCACGAAGTGTTCCTTGAATAGACTGACACGGCAAGCGCTGATCGGGTTCGGCGCAACGTACAGCAGATAGGTCTCCTGGGGCGGGAGCGAAATGGCAATGTGGAACGAGGCATGACCGTTGCGCGCCACTGCCGGTGAGAGGATTTCGCGCGGCGCCAGCGCCCGGTCGGCCGCCACCACATCGCCGAACGGATCGATGCGGCGGAACTCCGGGCTGATATCCACGGATTGAGCGTGCAGAGCCGCCGCCAGAAGTACCGCAGGCGCTGCGATCCGCCAACTGTTCGCGTCACTCATACCGCAGCGCTTCGGTGGGATTCAGATGCGCCGCACGGTTGGCGGGCAGGATTCCGAATACCAGTCCCACCAGGCAGGAGACGCCGAACGCCACCACGATGGCCACGACCGAAATCGGGATCCGGATGTCCGCAAACAACTGAACGCTGAGCGGGATGGCGACTCCCACCAGGATGCCCAACACGCCTCCGGTCAGGCTGACCATCATGGCTTCGGTGAGAAACTGCAGCAGGATCTCCCGCGCCGACGCCCCTACGGCCAGCCTCACCCCGATTTCCCGGGTGCGCTCAGTCACCGTCACCAGCATGATATTCATGATGCCAATCCCGGAGATCACCAGGGTAATGGCCGAAACCAGCACCAGAACCAGGGAGAGGATCAGCGAAATGTTCTTGGCTGCGTTCAAGATCGCGGTAAGGGTGTCCACCCGGTAGGTCGCCCCCGCACGATGTCGTGCGCCGACGATCTCCTGCACGCGCCCGGCGACGCGGTCCACCTCCTCCGCCGACCGGACCTGCACGTATAGCGGGTCGATCCGCTCCACCGGCGTGAAGTAGCGCAGCACCGTGATAGGGATGAGAATGGTGTCGCGCTCCACTTCGGACTGCCCGAAAGTCTCAACCTTCTCGTGGAAGGTGCCGATGACCGTGAACTGCAAGCCGAAGATGCGGACCACCTGGTTGAGAGCGGCGCTCTGGCTGCCGAACATCCGCCTGGCCAGATTGTCCGTCAACAGCGCGACCTTGGTCCGGAGCGTGAGGTCCCCTGTGTCCAGGAATCGGCCGGAGCTGATCACGATGTTTCGTACCGCCTGGTACGCCTGGTCGGTGCCGATCACCTTGACATCCTGCTCCCGGCCCCCGATGAGGATGCGATCGAAATTCGACATTACGCCGGTGGCCGCCACGATGTCCGCGGTCAACTGGCTGCGGATGGCATCGACGTCCGCCATCTTGATGTAATCCGCGTCCGCGGTTGCGGTGGACGGCCCCGCGGAAACGTAGTATGCAAAAATGATGTTGGAACCGATTCCCTGGACTTGCTCCAGAATGTAGTCCCGGCTGGTCAGGGAGATCGTCACGACCAGGATCACGGAGGCCGTGCCGATGACCATGCCGAGGCCGGTGAGTAGGGACCGGACTGGGTTGGCGCGAAGCGCCTGGGCGCTGAATCGGACCGCTTCGCCGAGGAACATGCGCGGGGTTTTAGGACCCCTGCACCTGACGGAGGAGCTTTTCCGCTTGCGACTTTGGCGGATCTTCCGGCCCCAGACTGAGGGTCAAGTATTGCTTTAGCAAACCCTTTGCAACATCAAGATTTCGCTTATGCTTAATGTACAGGTCCGCCTTCGCGTAAATAAGCTTGGGGCTGTTCGGGGCAATTTTGTCGGCGCGCGCAAAACTCTGGTCCACTTCCTGCATTCGGCCCTGCTTGGCGAGGAAGCGGGCGAGGTCGATGAGGCGGCCGACCTGTTGCGGAGAGGACTCAATCGCCCGGCGCAACTGCTCTTCGGCACCGCCATTGTCCTTGCGCTTCTCGGCGAGTCTGGCGAGCGACCAATGGCCTTCGGCAGGGTCTGCCGCGGCGATCTGCCTGGCGATGGCCTCGGCTTTGTCGAGGCCGCCGCCCAGGAAGCCGGGGGCCTCCAGGTAATACTCGAAGAGGTCGGTCAAGGCCTCGACATTGCGGGGATTCAGCTGGGCGGCCTTCTCGAAATACTGGCGGGCCTTGGTGGCTTGGGCGGGAGCGGTGAACGGGCTGGCGGTCTCGGCGCGGCGCCCGTGCGCGCGGGCCAGCCACAGTGCGTACTGAGAGTTGTCGGGTTCCGCGGCGAACGCCTTTTCGAACGCCTCGCTGGCCTTCTTATACTCGCCCTGCATGTAGTAATTGCGGCCGATCAGTTCATAGACGGGGCCGTCCTTGATGGAAATCTCCTGCAGGGTTTTGAGGGAAGCATCGAAGTCCGTGAGGTTATAGGACTTTTGGGCCCTCTCCAGCTCCGCGCTCTGCCCCCATGCGAGGGTGGCGAGTCCCATAACCAACGTCGTATTTCTCCAGAGCCAACCAGCGTTTCGCATGACGTTTGATTCAAATTCCTTAATCATCTACATAGATGAGTACGAGGTCCGGCGAGTTTCAGATGTGGCCACAATTGACAGAAATCCAGCCAAAGGTCCCATGCGTACGGCGTTTTGTACCACCCGTACGAACCGGACTGGCGGGCAGCCGGGAATCGTCGCATCATGGGTCTCGGAACCGAAAAACTATGCTGCTGCGCTATCGAGATGGGCGAGTAAGAGCAGGTATCATGATGAGCTTGCATGGCGACCAGATGCGTGTTGCCATAAAGGACGAGGACGATGTCGTGGAATTCCGACTGATCAACCAGGTTTGGGTGTCGGAGTCCTGCGAACCCGTGACCTTCGAGTTTCCGACAGCCGTGTTCGAGGCGGTAGGGATGGTCCCGGACGCGCACAGTTTGAATCCGCAGACGGATTTCTTTTGGCACCAGCAGGCGGATCCCGCATCGATCGATGATCTACCGATACCGATACCGATCGGTGATCTACCGAATTGAGGGCTGAAGGGCGCCGGCTCTCGTCCGGCGTCTACGAGCCGGCCTCGCAGGCGCACTGCGGGTCTGGAGGCGTGGGATCCTCGACAGGCTCCCAATCTTCATCCTCATTGAACGTGAAGATCAGGAACGTCTGTTCCGTTCCGGCTTCGCACAGCTTCACCCAGGGACCCACCGAGCCAAGCAGCTTGCCGTTCTCGTCCCGATACAACTCCAGCTCGATACATTTGGAGGGCTCCCACGACGGCCTTCGCAGGCGGGCGAACCCGCGGCTGGCAGCTTGTCCCAGGGTCATCGGTCTTCAAGCGCAATCATAACACCGGGAACACCCATCACAGGCTTTGGCCGCCGATGGCCGGCGCCGAGAGCGTGTTGAGAATGATGTTCATCGGATCCAAGGAGTTGTTCTGAGCTCCCGCCGGCTGATAGGCGGCCGATACCTGGACGGCAGCCTGGCTCTCCGTATTCGAGGTGCTGGAGGAGGCGGCGGGAGCGCTGGTGTGATGGTGGTGGTGATGATGATGGCCGGCCATCGCCTGCGCCAGATCCTTGATGTCCGGCAACTGGCCGCTTTGGGAGGCATTCGTAAAGTCTGTGGCCAGTTGATTGAGTTGGTTGGCCGCACTGGTGTTTCCACTCGCCTGGGCGCTTTGGGCGGCGCTTTGCAGATTGGCGGCGATCTGCTGGGTGAGTTGCTGGTATTGGTTGGGGTTGGACTGCTCGAGCTGCTGGAGCGTGTTGAGCAGTTGGGCAAATGGCGAGAGCTGGCCATTGTCCGGTTGTTGCGTACCCGAGGATGAACTGGCGCCGGACTGAGAGCTCGCTTGGGAGCCGGTGCTTCCCATCAACGACTGCAAATAGATGTTGGAAAGTGGATTGACCGAGGTTATACTCATAACCTCTTATCGGCATTTCGCCCGCCATGTTTAAATTACTGAAAAGAAGCTCCAACTTGGTCAGCCGACCGGCAGTTTTGTGGCGCTCGTGACAATTTCCTGACGCGGTTCCCATGGAGAGGTCCTGGACCCTTCCGTTCGTCCCGGATGGTATGATTCGGCCGTGGGCGCCACAAGCCACAGGGTGGCACCGGGGAAGCGAAGGGAAACATGAGAGATGCAGAGCACTACCGGCAAAGTTATGAAGCCGGTGAGCCCCCGTGGGATATCGGGAAGCCCGATTTCAACCTGATCGAGATCGTAACCACGAGGCCCATATCACCCTGCAAGGCACTGGAGATCGGCTGCGGAACGGGCGACAACGCAGTGTGGCTGGCGCAGCAGGGGTTTGAGGTTCTCGCAGTTGATTTCTCGCCCATAGCCATAGAGAAAGCCAGGCACAAGGCTGCTCAGGCCGGTGTGTCCTGCACTTTTTTGGTGCACGACGTTCTCGAAAGGGAGGTGGAAGGCGGGCCGTTTCACTTCGCATTCGACCGTGGGTTCCTGCATCTGATCGATTCGGAAGAAGAGCGAAGGAGCGTGGCGGCAATGATGAGCCGCTGCCTGGACGAAAATGGCCTGTGGTTGAGCCTTCTTGGCAATGCGGACGAGGCACGTGATGGTCCGGGTCCTCCGCGGCGCAGCGCCCGGGAGATCGTGACCGCCGTCGAGCCGTGCTTCGAAATCCTCTCGCTGACCTCATCGCACTTCGAGTTGAGCATTTTGCAGCCGCACCGGGCGTGGGTCAGCCTGATGAAGCAAAGAGTGAGAACGGCCTGAGGTCAGAACTCCGGGGGCCGCTCCGCCGCCACGCCGAACGCGTGCTCGAACGCCAGCCCCGCGCGCACCACGGTGCCCTCATCGAAAAGGCGTCCGAGCAATGTAATCCCGTGGGGCACGCGGCGCGGCGGCGAGAAGCGAGGCAGCGGGTGGGCCGGATCGGGCGCCCAATCGCTGCGCGCTTCGGCGACTTCCACGAAGCCCGCGCGCAGAGTAAGCGACGGATGGCCGGTGAAGTTGGTGATCGTCAGGATCTCGTCGCGCAGGGACGGAACCAGCAGCAGGTCCACCTGCGTGAAAATACGGGCCATTTCCTGGGCTACCTTTCGCCGCATGCGGTCGGCCTGCACGAAATCCACTGCGGAGAGAAAACGCGCCTGGCGGAAGAGATTGGGCCAGGCATCGGGCACCTGCGCTTTGAGCTGCTTCAGGCCGCCGCTCAAAGTCAGTTCCTCGAACGCCGCGGCGCCTTCCGCGAACAGCACCACGGACAGCGACTGATACGGCCAATCGGGCAGCGACACCTCGACTGGAACCATGCCCAGTTTGCGGGCGGTCTCGAGCGCGGCGCGGTCCACGTCGGTGGCAGGCGGCTCCTTCATCCACGCGGGGAAATAGCCCAGGCGCAGCCCCTGAACGGGAGCCGTCGCATCGAAGTCCAAGCGGCTGGGCACGCTCGCGACGTCGCCGGGGTCCGGGCCGGAGATTGCCTGCAACACGAGCATGCCATCTTCGACTCCGCGCGTCATGGGTCCGAGCTTGTCGAGCGACCAGCAAAGCGTCATGGCGCCGGTGCGCGGCACGCGTCCGTAGGTAGGCCGCAAGCCGGTGATGCCGCAGCGCATCGACGGGCCCACAATGCTGCCCCCGGTCTCGCTGCCGATCGAGAAACCCACCAGTCCCGCGGCTGTTGCCGCTCCCGGACCGGCGCTCGAACCAGACGAACCTTCTTCCAGCAGCCAGGGATTCATGGTCTGGCCGCCGAACCAGATGTCGTTCAACGCCAGCGCTCCGAGGCTCAGCTTGGCCACCAGCACGGCCCCGGCTTCGTGGAGCCGTTTGACCACCGCGGCGTCTTCCGCGGGCACACGATCGCGGTACGGCTCGGCGCCGTAGGTGGTGGCGATACCCGCGGTATCGACGAGGTCTTTGGCGCCCCAAGGAATCCCGTGCAGCGGACCACGATACTTGCCGGCAGCGATCTCCTGGTCCGCCTGTTTGGCCTGCGCCAGAGCCAGGTCGCGCGTCAATGTGATGATGCAGCGCAGCTTCGGATCGAATCGTTCGATCCGTGCGAGGTAGATTTCGGTGAGCCGCTGCGACGTCAGTTTCCGGGTCTCGATCCAGCGGGAGAGCTGCGTGAGAGGCGCAAAGGCGATGTCTACGTCGGCGGCGGGCAACGGGCCGGGGTCGGCCGAGGTGCGCACAAACCGGTCGCGATCGGGGCCTGCCTTCATTCCGGGAAGCACCGGGTCCCAGCGTGTTGCGGGTGCGACCGAGGCCTCGATCGCGAGCTTGCGCGGTCCGGTGCGCCGCTCGTAGACGGGCGCCAGGGTTCTGCGCCAACTGCCGGCCGCGACTTCGCGCTCCGAAGGGCTGAGTTCCACCTGGACCAACTTCTCGGCCTCGGCGAAGGTGGCGGTTGAGACCTCGGGTCCCACCGCCGGGGAAGTACCGAAGGCGGGCGGCGCACCAGCCGGTGGCTCACCGGCTTTTTGCACGGTGTTCTTGCAGGCTGAGGCTGTCAATGCCAGCCCGGCCGAGGCGTTGCCCAGAAACTGCCTGCGCGATTTTGACATGTGCTCTCCGAACCACATTGTACAAAGCCGTTATAGACTAGAAGCACCGCCAATGGGAGGCACTTCTGGGGCATGCGCAACACACCCGTCGTTACCGCAATCCTGAACCGGACGGCCATTCTGATCTTTTTTCTCGCCGTGATCCCAGCGTGGACGCAGGTCACTGCCTCTATCTCCGGCAGGGTTGAGGACGACTCCGGCGCGGCTGTGTCAGGCGCCATCGTCACCGTGAAGAGCCTGGAGACGGGGGCGACTCGCTCGGCCACCACCGACGAGACGGGCAGCTTTCGGGTACTCGCGCTCCCGCTTGGACAGCAGGAAGTCAAGGCCGAGAAGGCCGGGTTTCAGCCCGCGGTGCGCACGGGCATCAGTCTCGACGTCGGCCAGGAAGTCAAACTCAACCTGCGCCTGGCCGTGGGCCAGTTTGTGCAGCAGGTGATGGTGTCGGAGGAGGCTCCCATAGTCAATGCCACCACGGCGCCGGTCTCGGGAGTCGTGGGGCAGCGGGAAGTCAAAGATCTGCCGCTCAATGGACGCAGCTTCGACAATCTTCTGACGCTCAACCCCGGCGCGATCAACTACAGCGCGATGAAGAGCGCCGGAACCAGCACCAGCAACGGCAACACGTTCGCCGTTGCCGGGCGGAGAACGTATGAGAATCTGTTCCTGCTGAACGGGATCGAAGACACCGGATCGAGCCAGTTGGCCATCAGTCCGGGCGGCGTGAGCGGGCAACTGCTCGGCATTGAGGCCGTCCGCGAGTTCAATGTGCTCACCAGCGCCTACAGCGCCGAGTACGGCAAGCGTCCCGGCGCACAGGTCACCGTGGTGACGCAGTCCGGCACGAACGCCCTGCACGGATCGCTCTTCGAATTTCTGCGTAACAGCGACCTGGATGCGCGCAATTTCTTCGATCAGGCGTCCGTGCCGCCGTTTCGCCGAAATCAGTTCGGAGCGGCCGTGGGCGGTCCTATTAAGAAGGACCGGCTGTTTCTGTTCGGCAACTACGAGGGCTTCCGCCAGGCGCTGGCGGTCAGCAACGTTGCCGTGGTGCCTGACGCCCCGGCGCGGCTGGGAATGCTGCCGAACGCCACGACCGGAGTACTGGCGACAGTTCCGAACCTGAACCAGGCGATGCTGAAGTACATGGCCTTTTGGCCGCAGCCGAACGGTCTGGAGTTGCTCGTCAAAGGAATACCCAGCGGAACCGCGCTGTCTTACAACAATCCGCGGCAATCGGTCCGCGAGGATTTCGGCACGCTGCGCACCGACTACACGCTCAGCGAGCGGGACTCGCTCTCGGGCGCCTACACCATCGACGACGGCAACAATCTCACGCCGCTGGCAGACCCGCTCTTCGGCTCGTACTCGACGCTGCGCAGCCAGGTGGGGAGTGTCGAGGAGACGCACATCGTTTCGCCGCGCGCCCTCAACACGGTACGCCTGGGCGTTTCGCGAGCCGGTTTCGATTATCAGTCCTTCCCGCTGACGGATTTCCCGGCGAGCGATTCGTTTGTCGCGAATGCCGGACCGGGGGGAATCGTGATCGGCGGCGGCGTCACCACTACCGGCATCGCGGCGATCACGTCGGCCGGCCCGAACAATGCGGCCAACGTGACCAATCGGCGCACGCTGTTCACCTACACAGATACCTTGCAGTTCACCAAGGGGATGCACCAGATCACCGCGGGCGTCTGGTTTCAGCGGCTCCGCGACAACGAGAATACCGCGTCGCGGCGTCTCGGACAGGCGAGTTTCGCGAGCCTGACTACATTTCTGCAAGGGACGCTGACTACGTTTCAGGTGGTGCCGAATCCCAACGAGCTGGGTTGGCGGAGCCTCTTCGGAGCCTGGTTCGTCGAGGACGCGATTCGTCTCGGGCCGAACCTCACCATCCAGCTTGGTCTGCGGCACGAATTCACCACGGGGTGGAACGAAGAGTCGGGGCGGGCCGCCAATTACATCACGAACCAGGGAGTGCTGGTGACCGACCCGATCGCCGGGAGTTCGGTATTCACCCAGAACAACGCAAAGCGCCTGCTGGGCCCGAGGGTCTCGCTGGCGTGGGACCCGTTTCGCAACGGCCGGACCGCGGTGCGCGCCGGATTCGGAACCTATTTCTCGCTGATCGACGATCTTTCGTTTTTGCTGAACTCGATTCCTCCCTACAACGGGTCGCTCACTTTTACGGGTGCGCTACCGTCGATCCTGCCGATTCTGCCGGGAGTTCCGCCGCCACCGGCGTGCAGCCCTACGGTGCCGCAGCCCTGCACCACATATGCGCCGCAGGGAATCGAACCAGGCGCCAAGACCCCGACGGTCGAGGAGTGGAATTTGACGGTGGAGCAGGAGTTAAGCCGGAACATGGTGGTGCGGATTGGCTACGTGGGTTCGTTCGGATATCATGGGCTTCTCAGTGTCGATCCCAACAGCATTCCGGCCCAGGTGTGCGCCAGCGCGGCGGGCTGCCTGGCGGGTGGCGTCGGCGCCGCGGCATCGCAAGCGACGGTGGCGCAAGGGGTGCAATACATCCCGGTGGGAGCGCGCCCGAACCCGTATCTTTCGGGCGGCTTCTTCTGGTACACGGAAGGCAACAGCAGCTATAACGCGCTGCAGGTGGACGTCACGCGCCGCCTGAGCCGCGGCCTGCAGTTCCGCGCCAACTACACGCGGGCGAAGAACCTGGACATCAATTCCGGCCTCACGGGTGCGCAGGCCAACAACCAGGCGCAGATGGTGCTGAATCGCAACAACCTGCGGGAGGACTGGGGCCCGTCCGCGTTGAACATCGCCAACCAGGCCAGTTTCTCGGCCACCTATCAGCTTCCTGGCGGAAGGGCCGGATCGACGGCCAGGCGCAAGGTAACGGGAGGCTGGCAGTTGAATGCCATCGCCACCGTTCTCGGCGGCTTCCCATTTACACCGCAGATCGGCTCCAACCGCTCGGGCGATGGCGATACGCGCAATCCCGACCGGCCGTCGGTGAATACGTCCTTTTCGGGACCGGTCGTGCTGGGATCGCCGACCCAGTGGTTCAATCCGAATGCCTTCGCACTGCCCTCGTTCGGCACGTACGGCACTCTCGGCAGGGGCACGTACAGCGGCCCCGGACTCGGCGATCTGGATCTTTCTCTCTTCAAGAACACCGCCGTGAGCGAAAAGGCGTCTCTGCAGTTCCGGGCAGAATTCTTCAATCTGCTGAATCGGGCCAATTTCGGCACACCCAATGCGATCGTGTATTCGAGCGGCGCGATCAGCTCCACCGCAGGGCTGATTACGGCGACCGCGACCACTTCGCGGCAGATTCAATTCGGCATGAAGCTGACTTTCTGAGGGCCCAAGAAAGTCAGAGAGTGTCTGGCCGGCAGAACCAGGCCGACGTTATCCTAAGAATTCCGATGCCTGGTTGAAGTTGCGAGGATGACTCATGCCGCTAATCGAGGGATTTCGCGTCCAGAACTACCGCGCTCTGAAGGACATTACGATCGGAAAATTGTGGGATCAGCAGAATGTTGCACCGCTTTCACCGTTGGTTGCGGTCATCGGCAAAAACGGAGTGGGTAAGAGCACCCTGTTCGATGCGTTCGGCTTTCTTTCCGACTGCCTCGCGGTAGGCGTTGAAGAGGCTTGCGACTTGAAGCAGAGGGGCGGATTCGACCGGCTGGCATCCTCAGGCACTGAAGGTCCCATCCACTTCGACATCTATTACCGGCAGGGCCCCGGTGACAGGCCGATAACGTACGAGCTATCGATCCACCGCGACGGAACCGGCCGTCCTTTCGTCTCCGAGGAGCGCTTGCGCCAACGTCGGAAGGGACAGAAATGGGGTCGACCACTCTCATTTCTTCTATTAAAAGGCGGCGAAGGCCAAGCGTGGGCGGGTGAGGAAAGCTTCGAAGGGGAGGAATCCAGCCAGGTACCGGTCGAACTGACTGACCGGAGACGGCTCGGCATTGCCACGTTGGGCACCTTAAAGGCGCACCCGCGAATTGCGAAGTTCCGGAAGTTTCTCGAAAGCTGGTATCTGAGTTATTTCACGCCAGATGCAGCACGCAGCTTGCCGATGGCGGGTCCACAAAAGCACCTGAACATCCACGGCGATAACCTGGGAAACGTGGTCCAATTCATGGAGCGGGAGCATAAGGACCAGTTTCAGTCAATCCTGAAACGAATCGCTGCTAAGATTCCTGGGGTGGAAAAGATCGATACGAAGCGAACCGATGATGGCAGACTGCTTCTTCGATTCAACGACCGCGGTTTTCAGGATCCCTTCTTCGCGCAACAGATGTCGGATGGCACACTGAAAATGTTCGCCTACATGCTATTGCTCGAAGATCCAGATCCGGCACCATTTATCTGCATTGAGGAGCCGGAGAACGGCCTATACCATAAGTTGCTGGAGTCCCTTGCATCCGAGTTTCGCGAACGCGCAACTGGCAAGAAAGATGCGCCCCAGATCTTTGTCACCACGCATCAGCCATATCTTGTCGATGCCCTCACACCTGACGAGACTTGGGTATTGGAGAAAGGAGCGGATGGCTTCTCGACGATCCGGCGAGCCAGCGCCGACCCGACGGTGGTCAGCATGGTTGAGGAGGGTCTGGAGCTCGGCAGTCTTTGGTACAGTGATTACCTGGACTCCAGGACGGCGTAATGCATCTGGAGATCCTAATGGAAGATGCATCTGGTGAGTTATTGCTCGAGGCGTTGTTGCCGAAGATCTTCGGGCAAGACGGTCGCTCTCACACCTGGAGAATCCACCCATACAGAGGAATCGGATGAGTGCCGAAGGACCTCCGAGGCAAGTCGGATCCCTCAAAGCGCATCCTCCTGGACCGCCTTCCGAAGATATTGGCTGGCTACGGAAAAAGCCTTGGACCGCGCGACGCCGTGGTGGTCGTTGTCGATCTCGATGACCGGAACTGCCATGTCTTCAAGAAGGAACTGCTCCAACTCTTGAAGGCGTGCGATCCGGCGCCGGAGGTGTTGTTTCGAATCGCGATCGAAGAAATGGAAGCGTGGCTGCTTGGCGACCGGGAGGCGGTTCTCAAGGAGTTCCCGAGAGCCAAGACGAAGGAACTCGATTCCTAGGTTCCGGATTCGATCTGCGGCACATGGGAAACGTTGGCCAACGCAGTTTTTCAGGGAGGAGCACTCGCACTCAAACGTGAGGGATGGCCGCGAATCGGCCAGGAGAAATGCAGGTGGGCCTCGGACATTGGAAAGCACTTGAATCTGGACCGGAACCCATCCCCAAGCCTGAGAGCCTTCATAAGCGGTCTCCGGAGATTGACCGGCGCGGACGAGTAGCCTCACACCGCGCACTGCCTCCCGCTACAATCTCAGCTATGAAAATCCGCGAAGTCAGGATCGCCGGCCTGCGAGGCCGGACGCCCGAGGGTGGCTGGTCCAACGAGTTGCAGCCGGACGATTGCGTTCACACCATCGTCGCGGTGCTGACGGATGCAGGCATCACCGGATGGGGCAGCGTCTTCACACACGAGGACCTGGTGAAAGGCGCGCTCACGGTGCTCTCGCCGCTGCTGCTCGGCGAGAATGCCCTCGAACCCGAACGCGTATCGGAGAAACTCCATCAGCACACCTTCTGGCTGGGACGCGGCGGCGCCATCACCCACGCCATCAGCGGAATCGACATCGCCCTATGGGACATTCTGGGAAAGGCCACCGGACAACCCGTCGGGCGCCTGTTGGGAGGGTGTTACCGCAATCGGGTGCGGCCTTACGCCTCGCTGCTGATGCGCGAGCCAGGTGCGATGGGCGATGCGCTTCGACCAGCCAAGGCCGCCGGCTTTCGAGCGTTCAAGATCGGGTGGGGGCCATTCGGACGGGTCTCGACAGCGGTAGACGAGGTGATCGTTCGCGAGGCTCGCGATGCCATTGGTCCCGAGAGCCTTCTCATGATCGATGCCGGCGCAAGCGACGCCTTCTGGCCCCGGGATTACAAGTGGGCGTTGCGGACCGCGCAGATGCTGGCGTCGTACGACGTTTTCTGGTTCGAAGAAGCGCTGCCGCCCGACGCGCTCGAAGACTACCGCAAGCTGCGGCGCGCCGTCACGGTTCCGATTGCCGCCGGCGAAGTGCTCACGCGCCGCCAGTCCTTTCAGCCGTGGATCGAAGAAGGCGCGCTGGACATCGTGCAGCCGGATGCCACTAAGGTCGGCGGCCTCAGCGAGTCGCGGAGGATTGGCCGGATGGCCGAGGACCACGGAACTCGACTCATCCCGCACGGATGGAATACCGCCGTGGGGCTGGCGGCGGACCTGCAATTGGCCGCGGCGCTTCCGCATACCGACCTGGTCGAGTATCTGACGGGATCGCCGTTTGTCGATGAGGTCGCCTCCGGAGGCTGGAAGCTCGATGCGGAAGGCATGCTGCCCATCCCGCAAGGGCCTGGCCTCGGGATTGAAATTAACTTCGATGCCTTAGAGCAATTCACCGGCCCGCAATCCTCTCTGCTGGCCCTCCGGAAGGCGCGCTCGTAGGAAGCGAGACCTTCCCGGTGGCCGCCCACTCGACGCCCCTGGCGATCAGCACCTGAAATTCCTTACAGCGGAAATTCGGGTTGTCTTCATTCGCCCAGGTGTGTCCCAGCATGGTGGTATAGACGCGGCCTTGGCCGTAGGTGCGCACCCAGTCCATCGGCTCGTTCTCGTTGACATCCTTAGACCAGGCGTACGTCAGGATCGTCAGGCCGGCGGCGGGGCCGTGCTGGCCGTGGGTCAACTGCTCGGAAGGCTGCAGCCAATGTTTGGGGAGCCCGCGGGTGATCGGGTGGTCCGGATTGAGCACGGCCATTTGAAAGTCGTGCCGCGGTCCGTGCCCCGGATTTCGCCCCTCGCCCGCGGGGACGGTGACGACCCGCCCGTCCGCGCTGATGATCAGGCTGGGGCCGAAATCCTTCGGGCGCCACCCCAGTCCGATCATCTCGTTGTACTCGGGCCAATTCAGGAAGGCGTTGTTGGCGGCATGAAAGATGATCAGCCCGCCTCCCGATCGCACATAGCGCAGCAAGTCGTTCTCCACCTCGGCGGGCCAGCGTAAGCCGTTCTCCTTGTCGCCGCCGTTCCAGTTGAGCAGTACGGCGCTGTAATCTGCGAAGTGCGGGCGCCAGGACGCCCATGCCTCCGGTGCGGCATCGCGGGGAGGGCTGGTGGAGACGTCCACGCGAAACCGGCCGGTGGCCAGCAGGATCGAGTTCAGCTCGCGGGTGGCCGTCTTCCAGTCGTGATTGTTGACGCCATCCACGATCAGCACCGAGAGCTTCGGTTGAGCCAACGAAGCCCAGGCTAGCACGAGCAGGAGCGAAGTTTTGAAGGTCATGGTTCCACCGCGGAGCAAAATTGCGAGCCGCCGCCATCCCGGATGGCGGCGGCTCCAGGTTTGAAATAGGCCGCACGGTCTTCGTCGCTTCGCAGGCTGACATCGCAAGCCTGCTGAAAGCGCTGGCGTGCCAAGGCTTCGTCTTTCCTGCCGCGATAGAGGTTGGCGACCGAGAAACAACTCGCCGCGATGCCACCGCGGCACGCCTTTTCGAAGTATTCGATGGCTTTCGCCGTGTCGGCTGCCACACCTTGGCCGGCCCGATAGCATTCGCCCAGTCCGCCGCACCCGCGCCACCATTCGTCGGCGCACGACTGGCGGAACAGCGTGACCGCACTCGAGAGGTCCCTGGGCACTCCCTTTCCGGCGTAATCGAGCGACGCCAGGACAAAACAGCTCTCGCCATCGCCTCGATCGCAGGCGGGCCGGAAGACCGCCGGTCCTTCCTGCTCGACCATCGCCACCAGGCCGGCACAGGCATTCGGTGTTCCGAGATCGCAGGCCCGCGCGAGATTCTTGCCGGCCTCCGCGAGGTCGCGCGGCGCGAGGCGGCCTTCGGCGTACACCACTCCGAGGGTCAGGCAGGTGCGCCCCGAGCCGTGCTGGCACGACACGTTCATGGTGCGGATCCAGGTGGCACATCCGTTGGCCCGCCCGTGTTCACAGGCCTGGTGCCAAAACTCCGGATCGCTGCCCGGGTGATGGGGGCCGACAAATCCGGTGGCGGCCATCCATGCAAACAACGACACCCAGACTCCCATGTATGCCAAGTTGGCCTGGCGCGGGCTCCGCGTCGCGATCCAGTCGAGCGGGCGGACCCGCTGCTGCGCCAGCCAAGCCTCCGCGCGCAGGCTGAAGCGATCGAGAAAGCGCACCGTGAGGTTGAGCGGCGGAACGCACAGCAGCTTGTCGTAAAACGTGGGTGCCCCAAACCAGCCGAGCACCGAGTAGAGCCCGAACACCGCTCCGCCGTAGAGGGCGCCGAACATCACTTTGCCCAGGTTCTTCCGGGGCGAAGTCGCGGGGTCGGTAACCAGCAGGTGCAACCCCAGGAAAACCGCCGCCGGTATGTTGGAATCCACGAAGTGGTAGACACCGGTGGAGTCTGTGTAGATCAGATTGAGCAGGTACAAGGCTGCCGCCGCCGCAAGCGTCACGAGCGTCACGGAGAACAGCGCCTGCACCACCAGTCCGAGGAGAAAGATCTCGATGTAGATGTTTGGCGGGCGGCCCAAGGTCACGGCGACCTCCTCCGCCCAGGAAATGTGCGTGCTGCGGGTGACAATCAGGCCCAACGAAAAGAGCGCAAGCGCGATGGCCGAGGGGTTGAATATGTGGATCCGCCGCCCTTCCCGCTGCCAGGTGACAAACTCTTTGCACAACACGCCGGTGGAGATCATCAGGAACTGCAGGAAGAACCAGTCGTCCTTGAACCAGAGGAACAGGTTGGTGCTCAAGACGATCGGAAAAGGGCCGAAGCCCAGGATCCACCGGTCGCGCCGCCACCAGCACACCAGCATGTCGAGCGCGTAGACAAAGACGACCTGGGCGGCAATCAGCGGCGCGTAATGATAGACCTCTCGCCAGTACCAGCCCCAGTACACGTAAATGCTGGTGTGCATCATGAGCTGAACATAGTGTACGGGGCGAGGAAGTATGCGGAAGCTGAGGACGCGGCCGGCGCGCGCCGCCCTCCGACGCACCCAAAGATTCAACAGCAGCAGGACCGCGGCCGCCCCTAAAATGGAGCTCGCTAATCGAGCATTGGCACGCACCCAGGGGAGCGTGGCGAAGCCGGCCAGAAGCAGGGTCAGCGCGAACGCCAGACGCAAGGGCGGAATCCGGGGGGACACTTCGGGCGCGGGGGGCTTGGGACCTTGGCTGGTGTCGCGCCTGGATCGGGTGGCCATGCTGCGGTCGGCAGACGAGTATATCAGGACGGGCACTACTGAGCGAGTTTGGCGAGCACCAAAGCCAGCGGCAGATCGGGTGGCGGCGCGGACTTGCACTCTCGCTTGCGAGCCTGCCAGATCTGGGCGGCCAGATCGAGATTGGACTCGGACGCCTCGTTTTGCCGGCTCGCGTTGTAGTTGCCCTTCAGCGCTGTCGCGGCCTTGTCGAGCAACTCCGCAAGGTCGGCCGGGGGATTGTGGCCCGTGCACTCGGTGGCGTCATCGGCCGCCATTCGCACCAGCTTCAGGCTCCGCCGAAATCGCTCCGTCATGCCAAGGCCTCGGATCGTCGGGTCCAACTCCAGCACCTGGTTGGACAGTTCGAGCTGCTGCCTGGCGTCGGCATTATCCGGCGCCAGCCGCAAAGCCGTCTCGAAGTCGCGGTTCGCCTCGCGATAGTTGCCCTTGGCGAACTCCGCCTCGCCCACGCCAATTTGGGCCTCGAGGTTGCCCGGATCCTCCTGCAGCACACGTTGAAAGACCTCCGCGGCGTGAGCGGCAGATCCGGCCTGAAGATAGAGCCGCCCCTTTTTCATCTCCAGGTCGAGGGGAATATGATCCTGGACCGCCATCAATTCGGCCAGCAGCTCGTCCTTGGAATTCCGCCGCGCCAGCAGATCAATCAGCTCAAACCGGGCGCGGAGCTGGTTTGCGGCCTGATCCTGGTTCCAGTCGCCGTAGATCGCGCGATGCAGGTACGAGATGGCTTGGGGCACCTTGCCTTCCTTCTCCAGGACTCGGGCCATCAAGAGGCTGGCGAAACCATCGGTGGAATCGCTCTCCAGCAACGCCGCCAGGGTAGCCTCGGCGTCGGAGGTCTTCCCGGCCGCGAGCTGCGCCTGCGCCAGGGCGCGCTGATAATCGCGATTGCCGCGCTCCAATGCTATGGCATCGCCGAAACGCTCCATGGCATCCGAGTTTTTTCCCGAGTGCATCAAATCCAGCCCCTCGCGGTAAAGGCGCGCCGCGGCTGCCGCGCCTTCCGCGCGCTCCATTCCGGCGAGAACGGTGTCCACCGCATACAGCAACCCCATGGCCACGAAGACCAAGGCGAAAGTGCCGAGGAACGACGGCGCTGCCGAGGATTTGATCACGGGTTTCCGAGCTCCTTGGGGCTGGCCTCGCTGGCTACGCCGTAAGCCTCGAGAATATCGTTCAGGGCGACAATCCCGATCAATTGGCGAACGTTCGCGCGGCTGACCACCGGAAGCACACCCAGCCCGCTGGTTCCCATGCGCTCGAGTGCCAGACTCAGGCTGTGGTCCGGATGGACGTGCGGCGTCTGTTCGCCTTCGGAATGGTCGTTCTGATTGGCGGGCTCCAGAAGATCCGCCACTCTCCGATCGGCCCCTCCCCCCGCGGCTGCCCGTTCCAACTCACGATAGCGCACCATGCCCCGCAGCACGCCGGAATCCACTACCGGCCATGCGTCCAGCGAACCATCTTTGATCTGGTGAAGGGCGGCTGCGACCGGAAGCTCCGGTGCGAGGACTACTGGCACGTCGCGCATGGCGTGGCGCACCTGGATCCTTTCGGCCTGAGCGCGCGACTCCGCGGTGGGCAGGTGGACGCCCTCCTGATGCGCCAGGGCCTCATAGATCGGCACGGGCTGCAGTTTTTGGGAGATGAAAAAGGCAATCAGGTTGGAGATCATCAAGGGAACGATGATGGTGTAATCACGCGTGATCTCAAAGATCATGATCACCGAGGTCAGCGGCGTGCGCACGATTCCCGCGAATGCGGTTCCCATGCCCACAAGCGCGTATGCGCCCGGTCCGGCGGTCGAGTCGGGGAAGATCGTGTGGGCCAAGCCCCCGACTGCCCCACCCATCATGGCGCCAATAAACAGAGCTGGTCCGAAAATACCGCCCGCGTTGCCGGACGCATAACAGACCGCGGTAGCTACAATCTTGAGCACGGCCAACAGCACGACGGTCTTCAGGATGATGTCGCCGTTCAGCACCTTTTCGACCTGGTTGTAGCCGACCCCCAACACCTCGGGGACGAAATATCCCATCAACCCGACGGCCAGACCTCCGGCCGCCGGCTGAAACCAGACCGTCCATTTGGGCAGATTCATAAAGCGGGCGCGGAGCCCCAGAAGAAGCTTCACGAAACAGACCGATCCCAGGCCGCCAACCAGTCCGAGCGCAGCGTATACCGCTAATTCCGATGGGTGTACCAGCCGGTAGCCGGAAACATGGAAGAGAGGATCGTCGCCCAAGACAAGGTGCAGGAACATCCACGCCGTGGCCGAACTCAACACTACGGACCCGAGCACCTCCGCGTGGAGGTCGCCCATGATCTCTTCGAGCGAGAACAGGACTGCGGCAATGGGAGTATTGAAGGCCGCCGCCAGAGCCGCCGCACAACCGGCCGGCACCAGGGCCCTGACTTGTTTTGGAGTGAGGCCCAGATTGCGGGCCACCACCGAGGCGAGTCCGCCGCCTACCTGGACCGACGGACCTTCGCGGCCGAGCGCGATTCCGCTGGCGAGCGAGGCCGAGCAGCAGAAGAACTTCCCCAGCACCGTGCGGAACAGGATACGGCCGTCATTGATGAACAGGGCGAACTTGGTTTGCGGAATGCCGCTGCCCCGCGCGAACGGAAAGTAGCGCGCCAGCAGGTAACCGGTGCCGAGCGATCCGAGCACGGGCACCAGGATCCTGCGTACGCCGGATCCCCCCGCCGGATACATGCGCGCCGCGAGGCGTCCGGTCAACAGGATGAAGGCAACGACCACCAGCCCGACGAGCGCTCCGATTACCAGGCTGAGGACGAGCGACAGCCTTCCTTCGCTGGCCCGTAGTCTCGACAGGCTCTGGTCGAGCCTGGCCGTCCACGAGAGTGGTTGCGGGTTATCCATATCTTGATCTTGCGCGTCAAATGCCGATAGGGGATGCGGTCCTCAACGATTCGGTCAACGCGGCACCAGGGATCACGGACAGCCCCCATCGATGACTCTCTTCGATATTATCGCGCACGGTGGCACGGTATCTGTGATAGAGGCCGCCAATCTGTCGAGGCTGACACCGAATCCCGATTTGACTTAACATAAGTCAGCGGTACCCTGGAGTCATGAAGCGCACAATTCGGACATCCCTCGACATTCCGGCGGAGCTTCACCGCCGGATTCACGATGCAGCCAAACGTCGGGGCTGTTCGGCTCGAGCCTTGATCCTGTCGTCCATTGAGCGTGAGGTCGCACTCGATTCCGGAAAAAGGGGGCGGGTGAGGGCTCCGCTGGTTTTGGGCGAGGGCGAGCCGGTCGATCCAAGCCATGAGCACATCTACGACGTTCTCTTTTCCGGTTCGTCAGAAGAATTCGTGGGTCGATTCCGGCTCGGGCAACTTGCCAAGTGAGTGATAGAGCGCAAGTTCGAGGCAGCGGAAGGTGCGGAAACCGTAGGATCTTCTCATGGTGACTTTAGCCTTGTTGTTCAGACCCTCGACAACTCCGCTGGAAAGCAGCTTCTGAGCGCGGAAATAGTTGAGGATCAGTTCGCGGTGCTGGCGGAGTGACCGGGCGATGTTCTTCATGGGCTCGATGCGCGAGCGCATCACTTGCCGACACCAGTCATCCAGGAACTTTCCGGCCCATGCGGGCGAGTTGTAATCCCAGAGCTGCTGAAAGGCTTCCTTAAGAAGGTAAGCACGAACGGTCTTCAGGTTGTAACGGAGCAGATCGCGCAAGCGGAAGCGCTGTTCCGTCTTCAGATTCTCTTCGCGTTTGAGCAGCAGCCAGCGCGACTTCTTCAGCACGGGCACGCCACCCTCGCTCGCTATGCGCCGCGATTCGCCCGCTCGGATTTCGTCCAGTGCCTTGTTCATTTTCGCACTATGTGAAAACGAATCGAGGATGTGAAGCGCTTCGGAGCATTTCTCGCGAATGACTTTTAGGTAGGGTTCCCACATATCGGAGCAGACGAACACAATCTTCGAAGCCAGTTCGTCGCCGATGACAGCGAAAAATCCCCGAAAGGATTCTATGGTTCTTTCGCGGCCCACCCAAAGCAGGCGCGTGACGTCGAGATCGATCTGATAAACCAGAGTCAAGTACTTGTGGCCTTTGGCATATTGGATCTCATCGACGCCGATCGCATCGATTTGGCCTAGCACCCGGTGCTCCAGCCCGAAGGTGACGACGTGTTCCACCGCGTCGAAGACCTTGTCCCAGGAGGT
>DATJWB010000108.1:0-63532 GCA_035501495.1 Bryobacteraceae bacterium
TGTCGCTGATTTCGAATCGCTGGCCGGCCTCGACGCGGAGCACGCGAGTCAGGTGCCGCGCTTCTTCTCCGGTGAGATCCGCGAGCCCGCCCCGAATGCTCTCAACGAAAAACCTGCGCCTCGCCAAGCTTCCATTTTAGACGTGGCGCAGGCACTCCGGCCTGCCGCGTCGGCACTTCATGCCGACGCTTTTTGGTCGCCGCCAATCCGCTACCGAAGGGTTTTCGAAGCTTCCGCCAGCCGGGGACGCACAGCCCTGGCCACCACTTTATCCCGATCCATTCATCCCGCCGTTTGCCCAAAACCGCTAAAATCGGACGATCATGTCTCTCCCTCCCGGCGCGCGTTTGGGACCGTACGAGATTCTCGCGCCGCTGGGAGCGGGCGGCATGGGTGAGGTCTATCGGGCCCGCGACACGCGCCTTGGCCGCGATGTCGCCGTGAAAATCCTGCCGCCGGAAGTGGCAGACGACCCCGGCCGCCGCCAGCGGTTCGAGTTGGAGTCCCGCGCCGTTGCGGCACTGAATCACCCGAATGTCGTCGCGATCTACGACGTCGGCGATGGTTATATCGTCAGCGAACTCGTGCCTGGCGAAAGCTTGCGCGGCGCCCGATTCGGGTTGCGGAAGACCCTGGACATCGCCGCCCAAATCGCTTGCGGGCTGGCGGCTGCACACGATGCGGGCATCACCCATCGCGATCTCAAACCCGAGAACATCCTGCTCACTCGCGAAGGCCGTGTGAAAATCCTGGACTTCGGTCTTGCCAAAATGGCCGCGTCCGCCGCCGGTGCCGCCGCAACGGAAACTCTCACGGTGCACACCCAGGCCGGTGTCGTGTTGGGCACCGTCGGGTACATGTCGCCGGAGCAGGTCCGGGGACAGGACGTCGATCACCGCTCCGACATCTTCAGCTTTGGAGTGGTCCTCTACGAGCTGCTGTCTGGAAAGCGAGCCTTCGCCGCCGGCAGCTCGGTAGAAACGATGGCGGCGATCCTGAAGCAGGATGCGCCGGAGCTGCCGGAGTCTATTCCCGCGCACGTGCGCCGGATTGTGACGCATTGTCTCGAGAAGGACCCGGCGCAGCGCTTCCAATCCGCGCAGGACCTGGCGTTCGCGCTGGAGTCCGATGTTGCCGGCAGCGCGGACACCGTACAGGCCAAAGCCCCGCAGCGCACGTGGCGGCGCGCTCTATACATTGCCGCCATTGTGGCTGTCGCGGCCGGGTCGTCGTTCCTTACCTGGCGCGCGAACCGCGTGGAACTGCCGCAGTTCCGCCAGGTCACCTTCCGTCGTGGCTCTATTTCCGGGGCTGCCTTTGCCGGCGATGGAAAGACCATCGTTTACTCGGCGTCGTGGGACGGCAAAGGGCCGGAGTTGTTCAGCACGATCGAGGGGAGCACCGAATCGCGTCCCCTGGGCATAGCCAATGCTCACGTGGCTGCCATCTCGCGGAAGGGCGAAATGGCTTTGCTCCTGAATCCTAACCCGTTCCTCTGGATGGCGCCTCAAGTCGGCACCCTGGCCCGCGCCGCGGTGTCCGGCGGAGCGCCGCGAGCGCTGGCGGAAAATGTCATCTTCGCCGACTGGTCGCCGGATGGATCGCAGTTGGCGATCGTTCGTGTAGTCCCCGGCGGGGAAGTTCTGGAGTATCCCATAGGCAAAAAGCTCTATCAGACCGCCGGCCAGATCCTTATGCCCCGAGTCTCGCCAAAGGGGGATCTCATCGCATTCGAGGAAACTCCCCTGGCCTGGGATGGCACGGGAGCTGTCCTGGCAGTCGATAGTTCGGGCCAAAAGCGCGCCATGTCCCGCACCTATTGGGGCCTGTATGGTCTGGATTGGTCGCCCGACGGGTCGGAAGTTTGGTTCATAGGAGGTGAGTCCGGCACGGAGATGTCGCTGCTGGCAGCAGACCTGAGCGGCAAACTGCGCCTGAAGGCCCACCTGCCCGGCTTCTTTGAACTCATGGGCATCGCTTCCGACGGACGGGTGTTGTTGATGCACGATTCGTTTATCGCCTCGATGTTCTTCCATCGAGCCGGCAGCCCCGGCGAGACCGACCTTTATTGGCATGACAACTCCGTCGTGCGCGATCTCTCGGACGACGGCAAGGAAATCGTCTTCAGCGAGGGTGGCGCCGCCTCGACCAAAGACTGGGTGACGTTTATCAGGGAAACCACAGGCGCTCCCGCGGTGCGTCTTGGCGAAGGATTCGCGACCGCGCTTTCGCCGGACGCGAAGTGGGCCATGGTGAACCCCACCGGACCGCAAGCACCATTGATTGCCCTTCCCACAGGTGCGGGAGTGGCGCGGACCCTTGTCGCGGACAACCTTCGCCACGTTTCCGGCCGCTGGCTTCCCGATGGCAACCGGTTTGTCTTCGTAGGCGCGGAGCCCGGACACCTGCTGCGCTATTACGTACAGACACCCGGCCAACCCGCCCGGCCGATCTCCCCGGAAAACATCGTGTTTGACCGGGGCGAAAGTGTGGTAGTCTCGCCCGACGGCCGCAGCCTCGCAATCATGGTTGGCGATCACGGAATCGAGCTTCTGCCCGTTGAGGGAGGCGAGCCGCACCCCGTCGCCGGCGATACCAACGGACTGACTCCCCTCGCATGGTGCCGCAACGGAGACCTGCTGACCTATCGGCCTGGCGAAATCCCTGCACACATCGTTCGCATTGACCCGTCGTCCGGGTCGCAGCGCCCTTGGAAGGAATTGGTCCCGCGCGATCGGACATCGCTCACCCTGCTGACTCCCATCCGCTTCGCCTCGGACTGCGAAACGTACGCCTACAGCCTCCAGTACGATCCCTCGACCCTCTTTGTCGCTTCCGGCCTCCAATAAGGCGCGCCCTGAGCTGATAGCCGCACATTACAATACGATTGATGATCGCTGTGCTGCGCGGTGTGTTGCTCGAGAAGCATCCTAACCAGGCCATCGTGGAGGCGGGCGGCGTGGGATACGATGTCACGATTCCGGTATCCACCTTCACCCACCTGCCGGATGCGGGCGCGGAGGTGCGTCTGCGAATCCATACCCACGTCCGCGAGGATACGTTGGCGCTCTACGGCTTCCTTACACAGGACGAGAAAGCTCTCTTCGAGAAGCTGATTGGCGTGAGCGGGATCGGGCCCACGCTCGCGGTCAAGGTCCTATCGGGAATAACGGCTTCGGACTTTATCCACTCCATCCGTCGCGGAGAGGTCGATAAGCTGGTGCGCATTCCAGGAGTGGGCAAGAAAACCGCCGAGCGAATGGTGCTGGAACTGCGCGACAAGCTTCCGGCAGTAACAGGAGACGAGCCGGAAACTCCGGCCGCTCCCGCATTGTCGGCCATCGACCAGGATGTGCTTTCGGCGCTCCTGAATCTGGGATGCGCGCGTCCCCAGGCCGAAGCGGCCGTTCGCAAGGCGAAAGCTACCGTAAGCCAGTCGGAAACCGCCGATTTCGAGCCGCTCTTCCGGCGGGCGTTGGAGCTTGTCCGCTAAACTGGTACACACATGCCCGACCGGGAATTGATCTCCGGCGATCGCCAGGCCGAAGACCTCCAATTTGAAGCCGGACTCCGCCCGCGCCGCCTGGGCGATTTCACCGGACAGAGTAAGCTGAAGGAAAACCTCTCGATCGCGATCGAAGCCGCCCGCCTGCGCGGCGAGGCCATGGACCACGTGCTGCTGTACGGTCCGCCAGGGCTCGGCAAGACGACGCTGGCTTCGATCATCGCGGAGGAACTGGAGGTCAGCTTCACCACGACGTCGGGGCCTGTTCTGCAGAAGAAGGTGGACCTTACCGGAATACTGAGCGTGATCCGCGCGCGGCAGGTGTTTTTCGTGGACGAGATTCACCGCCTGCTGGCGGACGTGGAGGAGATCCTCTACACGGCCCTCGAGGACTTTCGCATGGACATCCTGGTCGGGGCCGGTCCGGGCGCGCGCACCCACTCCCTGCCCATTCCGAGATTTACGGCCATCGGAGCGACCACGCGCCAGGGATTGGTGAGCGCTCCGCTGCGGGGCCGCTTCGGGCTGGTGCTGCGCCTGGATCCGTACAGCGTCGAGGAGTTGCAGGCGATTGTGAGACGGTCGGCGCGCCTGCTGGGGGTGGTTACGGAAGATGGCGCCGCGGGGGAAATCGCGCGGCGCTGCCGCGGGACGCCGCGCATCGCCAACCGCCTGTTGCGGCGCGTGCGGGATTATGCGCAGGTCCGCGCCGATGGCCGGATCACGCTGGCGGTGGCCCAGAATGCGCTGAATCTGCTCGACGTGGACCGGTACGGGCTGGACGAAATCGACCAGAAGATCATGATGACGATCCTCGAGAAGTATCGCGGCGGCCCCGTGGGGGTCAACACCATCGCGGCCTCGATCTCCGAGGAGGCGGACACGATCGAAGAGGTGTATGAGCCGTACCTTATCCAACTGGGGTTTTTGAATCGCACTCCGCGCGGAAGGGTGGCTACGGAGCTGGCGTTCGAGTATTTCCACGTGAAGCCGGTGCTGCGACGGGGGGATCAGCCGGCGTTGTTCTAGCGCCCCGAAATGGATGGACAAACGTGTCCCGCCAGAAAGCCGCCTAAACGGCGGCTGCGGCCAAAATTGGCCGCCCCACAATGTGACCAGTTATTTGCTGGACACTACACCAGCAACTGAAGGGGCTGGTGGGGAAGAAAAAGCAAGCGGCAGGCAGGAGTGCCGGCGCCACAGGTACATGAAGATTGTCTATTTGAGTCTGGGCTCGAATGTCGGCGAGCGGGAGCAGCATCTGCGGACGGCTGTCGCGCGGCTGGCGGCGCCCGACCTCAACGTCCTTCGGACCTCACCGATTTATGAAACCGAGCCGGTGGACTACACCGAGCAGCGTTGGTTCCTGAACCTGGTGGTGGAGGCCGAGACGAAGCTCTTTCCGATGCAATTGCTGACGCGAACGGGCCGGATCGAGCGCGAGATGGGGCGTGTCCGGATGATTGCCAAAGGGCCGCGGACGATCGACATCGACATCCTGTTGTACGGCAAAGCCGTCGTGCGCAGCGCCACGCTGGAGATTCCCCACCCGAGGATGGCCGAGCGGCGCTTTGTCCTGGCGCCGCTGGCGGACCTGGTGCCCGACCTGCGGCATCCCGTTACGCACCGAACGGTCGGCGAGATGCTCGACGCCGCGCCGGTTCAGAAAGTGCGGCAATTTGTGGGAAGAAATTTCGGGAGATAATCGTCTTAGCAGGCAGCGAACCCCGAAATGGTGCTCGTAGGGTCAGAACGCGAACTCGTGGCCGCGTGCCAACGCGGGGAAGCGGAGGCTTTCCGCGAACTCTTCGAGACCTACAAGGACAAGGTCCACTCCATTGCCTTGCGGTATTCCGGCAACTCCGCGGTAGCGATGGACATCGCGCAGGATACGTTTCTCAAACTGTTTTCCTCGATCCGCGACTTTCGGGGCGATGCGAGCTTCGAAACGTGGGTTTACCGGCTGGTGGTCAATAGCTGCCTCGACCATAAACGGAAATACCGGCGGCTGATCCCGATGGCCGATGAGGTGTTGACCAGCCTCCGAAGTTCGGGCGACAGCCTGGCCGAGGTGCTGCGGGCGGAATTGAGCGGCCTGATCCGCACGGCGGTGGACCGGCTGGCGCCTGATCTGAGGATCGCCATCATCCTGCGGTATACCGAAGGGTTGTCCTACGCGGAGATTTCCGAGGTTCTGGGCTGCTCGCCCGGCACTGTGGCCTCCCGCCTGAATCGCGCGCACAAAGCGCTGGAGCGCCGGCTGGCGCACCTGGCCGGAAAGAATCGAGGCGCCCATGCGTGACCGGCTGGCCCTGGAGTTGGAGTTGGCGGAGGAACTGCGGCCCGTGGCTGCGCCGGACGAGCTTTGGGAGCGCGTGCGGATGGCGGCAAGCGCCGCGGAGTTTGGTGTGTCCCCGCGGCCGGCACCGCGGCGCCGGCGGTTGGCGGCGTGGGCCTGGGCGTCCTTGCCGGTTGCGGCGATTCTTACCCTGATGATCGCGGCGGCAACGCTCTGGCTCGTGGCGCGAGGCCAGGAACGCGGGCTCGACTTGCAGGAACTGGCCATTCAGGAGCTGCACAATGGCGCGCCGCTCGATTTTCAATCGAATGATGCGGCCCGCATCAACCACTGGATCGGGCGGGAGGCCGGACTGGAACCCTGCATTCCGGTTCAGACCGGGGTGCGGCTGGCCGGCGCGCGGGTGATTCGAAAGGGCGACGTACGAATTGCGGTGGTGAGCTACCGAGTGGGCGAAGACATGGCGACGTTGGTTGTGGCGGGTAACGGGACATCGGCAAATTCCGGCCACGGCCATTCGCAATGGCAGGCGCGGGGTCAAAGTTACGCCCTGGCCAGTACGAACGCCGAAGATGCGCAGGCCGCCTGCCGGCTGTGCCACGCCACGCTGTAGGTCAACGGGGCTGCGCCGGCACGAGCGGAGGAGGTCCGGGGAGCCGTGCCTGTTGAGTGCGGCGAATTCCAGGGTAAGCCATAAACAACACCAAAGCCCAGGTAACCGGGAGGGCGCCGAGCAGCCGCCCCGGCTGTGTCCAGTCGACCTGACCGGACAGCAGGGCGACAACCGGGTAAATCGTCACGCAGAATGCGGCATACCGCGGTAAGGAGCGCAGAAGCGTTCGCGCGGTGTAAGGGATGGGGGGCTGACCCTTGGGAAATGTGGGCTCCGGATCGGTGGACGCCACGTCGGCGGCTGGGGCAGAGGAATGCCATCGAATCGCCTGCTCGAGGAAACCGGTGGCGGCGCGGCGCCTGGCGAGGCCGAGGGCGTTATCGAAGGGACGAAGAGAAAGCACTTGTCCGCCCCTGGTTCGGAAGCAAACGATCGGGTTCGGCAACCAGGTAAAGGGGCCCTTGCCCAACCAGATTCTCTCAATCTGCGAGCGTTCGAGCTGCCAGTCGCCGCGATCGCCGCGGAAGACCAGGCGATGGTCCTCAAAGGCCGCGAAGCCCCAATCGTAATCGTAAGATCCGTCGTAAATCAGCGGAGGTGAGGAAGGACTGAAGCCGGCGAAGACGCCGGGCCGGCCGGAAAGCTGGGCGCGCGCCCGGGCACGACAGCGCGCGAGGACCCATTCGGCTCCCAGCAGCAAGGTGAATGCTCCAATCCCGAGCGCCCAAAGTTGGCCGATGAATGGAGCGGCGACGCCAAACAGCACGGGAAAGGCGAACATCACCAAGGCCAGCGTCTGACCCAGGCGGGCTCGCACCGCGGGTGTGTACACGGAGCCGAAGGACACGCTGGGGTTTGGGGCCGGATAACCATCCCCTGGAGGGTTTGTCGAAGGCTCGAGCAGAGAGGCGAGCCGGCCTTCGGGAATACCGGCCTGGGAGGCGACGCGACGGACGCGTTCCATGGTGGGGGGATGGGTCATCAGCGGCTTGACCCAAAGCGGCCACTCGAGCGGCATGCCGTGAGCGCGGGTGATGCGCGCCAGGCCGGTGATCAGAGCTTCGGGGTCGCCTGACCACGCTAAGGCATCGGCATCCGCCTGGCGCTCGATGCGGCGGCGCAAGGCCCGGTGCAGCAAATACACCGGCGGCATCAGGAGGGGCGCCCATGGAAGAAACGAGGGCACCAGGACAGCCACGAATGCGGTTGCTCCGGCCACAATTGGCAGCATTCTGACCGCCAACAAGGCGGGACGGCGGATGTGCGAGAGCTCGTGAGCGAGGATGGCATCCACTTCGCGGCGGGAGAGGCTGGCGAGGGCTGAGCGGCTGATGATGATACCTGCGTTACGGGAGGCAAGGGCGGACGGCAGCTCTTCGCCGCCGAGCAGCAGGCGCACGTTTCGAACCCGTGTGCCGGCCCGTCCCGCAAGTTCGTGGACGCGGGTGAGGAACTCGCCTTCCGTCACCCGCTCGAACCGGTGACCACCCGCCCGATGGAGCCCCCAGAAGCAGACCGCCATGGCAACCACGCAGCAAGACACCCATGGAACCAACGCCGAATTGACGCTGAGCAAGCCCAGGCATAAGGTAAGCACGGCGGCTATGAGAGTTCCGCGCCAGAAGAACAGCCGGCGCCGGCGTCCGCCGGCAATGCACGCGCCTTCCCAGACTGCGGCGACCATGGGCAGGAAAGTGAGCGCGAAACTCCACGGGAAAGGTAAGACGGCCGGCGGATTGACGCGCATGAGTGCGGAGAGCCAAGCGGTCGCACCGAGACAGAAGAGGCCGTTGGCTGCCGCCGTAGCCGGCAAGGGACCACCGCGACGGGCGGGAAAGAGGAGCAGGGGCAGGAGCAGGATCAGGACGGCCGAAGCAGCCAGCAGTCGCACGTCCGATGGCCGGCCTCCCACCTGGAGTGCAATGTAAGTGAACTCGCCGAGACGGAAGTGGCCGTGATAGGTGTATCCGGCCAGGTGGTCAGCCGTCATACCGTCAGGCATGAAGGTCATCGAACTCGATCGAGCGGAGCTGACGTCGATGGTGATCGCCTCGGCGCCGGTATGGCTCAGAGCGGTGTTGAGTGCCGTGAGGTCCCAGCGCATGGTCCCCCGCAATCCCGCCGGCTTGAGGACGGCGGCGCAAGCCACCAGCACGACAGAGGCTCTCGGGCTCGTGGGGCGAACCGCGGATGGCGGACATCCCATTGCCCGGGCGAAAGCCAGCGCAACTTCGGCTGGCACAGGCTCTGACATGGAAAGCCAGGCGTGAAGAGAGCCGGGCTGTTGCAGGTCGACCATGAGGTGGGGATCCCGCCCGTTGGTGACTTGGGCGAACGAAATCAGCACCGTGAATGACCAGGCTAGGAGCAGCCGCAAAGGCAGCGGCACATGGCACGCCCGAAAAGCATCCCGAGGAGTCGGGACGTGGCAGCCTCGAAAACTCCTTCGCCGCCACTGGCACTGCATACGCCCGAAAAGCGTCCCGATGAGTGGGGACGCGGCAGGCAGGAGTGCCCGCGCCACGTCGATGGCGCGAGGGTTTTCATGGATTTCCGTGAACACGGCGTTTCCAGCTTAGTCGGCTGGTTCGAAAGCGACAAGCCGCCTTTTGTTAACCGGAGGAACGGTAGTCGGGGACTGGGATGGCCAGTACAAGCACCACTTAAAGGAGGTTGTCAACGGGGCAATTTGCTGGTAGGGTGGAGTCAGGGAACTGGGTTCCGGGAGGGATGGATGCCCGAGATATTGGCTGCAAGTGGTTTGACGACCGGCCACGCGCCCTTTGTAGAAGCGGCGCGAGACCGCGGTGAACTTTATATTTCACAGGTTTACGAGTTGTATTCCGAGGAGAACCAGGAAGCCTGGCGGGCTCTCTACCGGCGCATCCGGCCACGATGGGAACGTTATGCGAACGATCATTTTCTGCGTGGGCTCGAAGCGCTGGGGCTGCCGCCGGACGGCATTCCGCGGCTCTCCGATATCAATCGCAGGTTGAAGCCGCTCACGGGGTTCCAGGCCAAGGCAGTGAGCGGGTACGTGCCCGGGTTTCTGTTCTTCGACTGCCTGCGCCGGCGCGAGTTTCCGACCACCATCACCATTCGACCCAAGGAAAAGCTGGATTATTTGCCCGAGCCCGACATCTTCCACGATCTGGCCGGCCACGTCCCGATGCACACCGAGAAGGCTTTTGCCGACACGCTGGTGCGTTTTGGGGACTGCGCCCACACGGCAGTCGAGATGACCGCGGGAGTACGCGACCCGCGGGAGCGGAACCGGCGGCTGACGAGCATCATCAGGGCGATGTCGCGGTTCTTCTGGTTCACGGTGGAATTCGGCCTGATGCGGGGCAGGAACGGCGTGTGCGCGTATGGCAGCGGGCTGCTGAGCTCATACGGCGAGCTGGAGCACGCGATCGACTCGGAAGAAGTGCAGCGGTATCCGCTGCAGATCGAATGGGTGATCAACCAGGGGGCGGAGATCGATCATTACCAGCCGTTGCTCTTCATGGTGGACTCGTTCGAGCACCTGTTCGGCCTGGTGGACGAGCTGGAGGGTTGGATGCGGCAGGGCAAGCTGTACAACGTGGCGCCGGGTCTGCCGGAGATCGCAGAGCGGGATCTGCAGAGTTTCCTGGATGCGGCCGAGCGTTGAGGCTCTGGGGGCGAACAAAGGCGCCCCGATGAGTCGGGGCGCGGCAGCCTCGAAAAGCCCTCGCCGCCACTGGCACTGTACACGCCCGACAAGCGTCCCCATGAGTGGGGACGCGGCAGCCTCGAAAACCCTTCGCGGGCACCGGCGCGGGAGGCGGCCAAAAGCGTCCCGAAGAGTCGGGACGCGGCAGGCCGGAGGGCCTGCGCCACGTCGATGGCGCAAGGGTTTTCATGGAGTTCTGTGGGTCGGCGGGGGCCCATGGGTACAGGCAGGAGTGCCTTGGCAGGAGTGCCCGCGCCACATCGCAGATCAATTCGAGTAATTCTGGATGAAGGTGTCGCGCGGCAATCCTTTGCCGATGGCGGTGCGGCGCAGGGCCGCGGCAGCGTCGCGCGTCAGGTGGGCTCCGAGTGAAACCAGATAAGACGAACCGACTCGAAAGACCTCCGCGTGAATGCCGGAGAGCCTGCTATTGATGGACTGCACCTTCTTCTCGGCATCCTGATAGCGCGAATACGTAAAGGCAATGACGCGCCAGGTTTGGGGGGAAGCCGGGGCGGCCGGTGCAGCGGGCTTTGCCGGAGCCGCCTTCACAGGAAGGATGGGTTTGACGGGCTCCTGAACGGGCGGCGGCACGATCGCAACGGCTGGAGGCGGGGGAGTGCCGTGTTGCGCGACCACGAAGAGTACTGCCAGCAACAGCACCGCGGCGGCCGCCGCCAGCGGCACATAGCGCGCCAATGGCGATTCCGCCGGGCGTTGCGGCTCGGGAGAAGATTCCCCGGAGCCGATCACGGAGAACGGTTCGTGGACCACGATGGCCGGCGGCCGGACAGCACTCTCCAGCGGCGGAGCGGGCGCGAGGCCGGTCGCGGGTAGGGGCTCGGCGGTTGGTTCGAATTCCGGTGCAAGCGTTTCCTGGTTTAAGGCGGGCTCCTGCTCACGAAGTGGAGAGGCGATTTCCTCGGGGGCGGGAGCCGCCATGCCTCCGGACACGGCCGCAGACAGTTGGGCAGCGGTAAAGCGGCGATCGGCGTCCGGCTCAATGGCGTGGCCGATGATTGTGCGAAGAGGATCCGGAATTCCGGATAGGTCCGCATACTGCCCGGGCGCGATCCGCCAGGAGGTCAGCAACTCGTAGGTGAGCGCCCCCAGAGCCCAGACGTCGGCGGCCTGCGCCGCGGGGTCACCATCGCGCAGCGTGTCGCTGGCGAGCTTGATGCGGTCGCCGACCGCGACCACGTGCTCGGCATCGATCGACGCGTGGGCCCAACCATGCTCATGAAGAAACTGGAGTGCGCCGGCGGCCGCGGCGAGAACGTCGCGCGCTTCTTCTTCGCTAAAAGGACCGTTGCGGACGGCCTCGGCGAGGCTGTCGTCGGGCGCTTCGAAGACGGCGAAGAGAAACCGTTCCCCCCCGAGGTCGGCGCGTCCGCAATCCAACAGCCCCAACAACCCGGGATGATGGAGCCGGGCGGTTCGCCTCCACAACGCAAGCTGCGCTTCCGATTCGGAGGGATCGTCGAGCACCATCTTCACGACCGCCCGCTCGCGATCCGGTCCGAACGACGTCAGGAAGAACGCGCCCGACGGGTCACTCCCCAACCACTGCTCCAGGCCGTAGATACCGGCCAGAGACACACCTTCCATGTATTCCCATGTATGAGTCATAGGCGAAATTCTGCAAGCCAGATTTGTTGGTGGCGCGGTCTACCCTCCATAGTAGAGGCAAAGAGTGAAAAATGGAATACGTAAAAGCTGCCCGGCGGCTCCAGGCAGAAAATACATTGCGGAGCAGAAGTGTTCTGTAAACAAATGGCGTTGGTCTTGGCCCTCAGTGTGCAGTGAGACGACGTTTTCGCAAATTTCATACCCGAGGAGTACGCACTTGTGGAATAAACGCAATGATGAGGGCCCAGCCCCGAGACCGCAGTCAGAACCAACCCGCAGTCCGTCCGCCGTCAGCTATCCGAGCCCCTCGCCTGCCGCGGGGCCTGCGCCCTACAGGGAACCAACGCCGCCCGGACACCAGCCGGCCGCGATCGGCGCGTCCATGCATATTAAGGGTGACATCCGCACGAACGAAGAGCTCCTCATCGATGGGGAAGTAGAAGGTTCGGTGGAGTCCCACAGCATTCTCACGGTGGGAGCCAATGGAAAAGTGCGCGCCAACATCAAGGCGCGCGAGGTGATTGTCTTCGGCAAGGTGCAGGGCAATGTGAATGTCGTCGAGAAGATCGCGATCCGCGAGCAAGGCAGCCTGGTGGGGGACATCAAGACAGCGGGCATCAGCATTGACGACGGAGCTTACTTCAAAGGCAGCATCGACATCATTCGTCCGGAGCCGAAAATGACTTCGAAGCCTGTGAAGTCGGAACCGCAAGAGGCTTCCGTCGGGCGCTAGGCCGCATGCCGCTGCTTGACAACCGCGCGCCCGATTGACTCGAAGGCGCGCGTGTAAAGAAAAAGTGATTACAATCTCTTTGCCACCGAGAGTGTGATGTCGTCGGCTTGAGGAGCGCCCGCGGTAAATTCGGTGAGCGACCGGGTGACCGCCTCCACGATCGCGGCTGAGGGTTCGTGCCGGTTACGCACCAGCACATCGATGAAGCGCTCCTCTCCGTACTCGTCGAAGTTCGGGTTGTTGGCTTCGGTGACACCGTCGCTGTAAAGCACCAGCATGTCGCCGCGTTCGAGTTGCACGGATTCTTCGCGGTAAGGAGCAAAGGGCACGATGCCCAGCACCGGGCCGCCGCCTTCGAGCATGGTGGCCTCTCCGGAAGCGCGCACGAGAATCGGCGGATTGTGCCCCGCGTTGGCGAACCGCAGCTCTCCGGTGTTGGTATTCAGAACGCAAAAGAAAAAGGTGATGAAGCGATTGCTGGGGCACTTGGCGCAGGTACCCTTGTTGAGGCGCGACATGAAGGCCGCGAGGTCGGATGGATCCTCGGCGAGAACTTGTACGCGCGCCTGGAGCGCCATCATCATCAGTGAGGCGGGCATCCCTTTGCCGGACACATCGCCGAGGGCGAGGGCGACGCGCCCGTCGGGGTAGGGGAAGAAGTCGTAGTAGTCGCCTCCGACGGTGCGGCAGGCCGCGTTGAAGCCGGCGAGGTCCACGTTGGGCATGCGGGGAGCCTGGACGGGCAACATGCCGCGCTGGATGTCGGCAGCCTGGCTGAGGTCGCGCTTCATGATGCGCTCGGCCTCCTCGACTTCGGCCAGGCGGGCATTTTCAATCTTGATGCCGGCGACGTTGGCCATCACGGTGAGCAGATCGAGGTCGTTCTTGGTGAATTCGCGGAGGATGAAGGGCGAATCCACGTAGATGATGCCGATGATGCGGTCCTTCGTCTGGAGGGGCACGGCCATCATGGTGTGGACCTTCTGCTCGACAATGCTCATGCGGCTTTTGAAGGCTTCGTCGAGTTGGGCGTCGCGCACCAGAATGGATGTCTTGTCTTTGATGACGCGGTCGCGGACGGCGGTGCTGATGCGGAAGCCGTCGCCCTTGTGCGCGCGGGCCAGCAGCACGTCGTTTTCGAGGAGGAGAAGTACGCCGCGCTGGGCATTGACGGCCTGGATCGCGAGGTCGAGAATCACCTGGAACAGCTCGGAGAGAGGGCGATTTTCGGAGAGTTCCTGGCCGGCTCGAAGCAGCGCCTGCATGGGCGCGGTGGATTTGGGGCCGCCGCGCTCGATGGCCATGGTTTGGCTGGAAAGAGCTCCTTCGAGGCTGGTGATGACGGTTGTGGAGGTGGCGGGGGTGGTGGTGTCGGCGCCATCGAAGACCACAACGCCGGCATTGGGATTCTGGCCTTCCGGCGAGTATACGATTACCAGATGGCCGGCGGTAATGCGATCGCCGGGTTTCAAGACGAGCCGGGCCTTGAGGGGGATGTTATTGACGAAGGTGCCGTTCTTACTCCCGAGGTCTTGGACGGTCCAGTTGTCGGCCTGCGATTCGAAGGCAAAGTGCTGGCGCGACAGGCCGGCATCTTCCGGAAAGCAGAGCTCGGCGGCGCTCGATCGGCCGACCGAGAGGCGCTCGCCGGTGAGGGGAACAGTTTTCATCTGGCCGTCGGGACACTGGATGAGCAGTTCTCGCGACATGGGGTCCTTTTGCGGATGCGGTTCCAACCCATTATATTCCGTCCGGTCGGGCCGAAGCCCTGACCTGATACGCTGGAAGGAATGTCCAGCGTAAGTGATCAGAACCCACTGCTGAGGATGCGGTTTCAAATTCCGTTCGACCGCATCCGGGCGGCCGATGTGGAGCCGGCGGCGGCCGAACTGCTGCGGGAAGCCCGGGCGCGAGTCGATGCCATCGCCGCCGACCCGGGCGAGCGGACCTTCGACAACACGATGGTGGCGCTGGACGAGCTGACCGAACCGCTCGACTACGCAATGGGGGTGGTACGCCACCTGGAGTCGGTGGCCACCTGTCCCGAATTGCGGGCGGCTTACAACGCGGTGCAGCCCGAGGTCAGCGCGTTCTACTCGGGCATTCCCTTGCACCAGGGGTTGTGGAGCTCGATCCAGGCATTTTCGCGGACTGCGGAAGCGGCGGAGCTGGCTGGCGAACGCAAGCGGTACCTCGACAAGACCATCGATTCGTTTCGCCGGCACGGCGCGGACCTGGATCCGGCGGGCAAGCAGAAGCTGGAGGAGATCGACGTCGAACTGGCGCGCACCACGACCAAGTTTTCGGAGAACGTTCTGGATGCCACCAATGCTTACGAGCTGGTGCTCACGAAGGAGGCGGACCTGGCGGGGCTGCCGCCGACGGCAGTCGCTTCGGCGCGACAGAGCGCCGCGCGCAAGAATCGCGAGGGCTGGCGGTTCACCTTGCAGGCGCCCGATTACATCGCGGTGATGACGTATCTGGACAATCGCGAGATTCGCCGGCAGATGTACTTCGCCTACAGCGTGCGGGCGGCGGGCGGCGAGCACGACAATCGGCCGCTGCTCAACCGCATTCTCGAGCTGCGCCGGGAAAAGGCGCGGTTGTTGGGCTTCCAGGATTTCGCGGACCTGGTGCTCGAAGACCGCATGGCTCACAGCGGCGCTCACGCGATGGCGTTTCTGGAGGATCTGAAGCGCAAGACCGGGGGCCGGTTCCGCGAAGAGAATCGCGAGTTGTACGAGTTTCGCCGCGGGCTGGAAGGACCTGGCGCTCCGGAAATCGAGGGTTGGGACGTGGCGTACTACGCGGAGAAGCAGCGGGCGGCACTCTACGACTTCGACGAAGAGGCGCTGCGGCCCTACTTTCCGCTGGAGCGCGTCACGGAGGGGCTGTTCGGCCTGGTGCAGAGGCTCTACGGAATCAGGGCGGTGGAGGAGGCGGGTGTGCCTGGCTGGGATCCGCAGGTGCGCTACTACAGCATTCGCGACGAGGACGGCACGTTCCTGGGGGGATTCTACGCCGACTGGTATCCCCGGGAAAACAAGCGCGGAGGCGCGTGGATGGATGCGCTGATCACGGGCGGCCCATCGCACGGCGGCTTCCGGCCTCACCTCGGCGTGATTTGCGGGAACCTGACGCCGCCGATCGATGGCAGGCCTGCTTTGCTGACTCATCGCGAAGTGGAGACTATCTTCCACGAATTCGGACACCTGCTGCACCATCTTCTGAGCCGCGTGGCCATCCGCAGCCTGGCGGGCACCAGCGTGGCCTGGGATTTTGTGGAGCTGCCTTCGCAGATCATGGAGAACTGGTGCTGGGAACGCGAGGCGCTGGACCTGTTCGCCCGCCATTGGGAGACCGGGGCGCCGATTCCGGAAGACTTGTTCCAGAAGATGAAGCGGGCCCGCACCTTCCGCGCCGCCAACGCGCAGATGCGGCAGTTAGGCTTTGGCTTCGTCGATCTGCTGCTGCATGTTCGATACTCTCCGGCCACGGACGGCGATCTGGTGGAGTATACGCGGCGGCTGCTGGCGGAATTCACGCCCGCGCCGCTGCCCGCGGAGCACGCCATGATTGCGGCTTTCACGCATCTCTTCGCGAGTCCGGTGGGATACGGCGCGGGATACTACTCGTACAAATGGGCTGAGGTGCTGGATGCGGACGCCTTTACGCGGTTCCGGGAGGACGGCATCTTCAGCCGGAAGGTGGGCGGCGAATTCCGCGACCGGATTCTGTCCCGCGGCGACAGCGAGGACCCGGCCGAGTTGTACCGCAGCTTCATGGGAAGAGAGCCCGATCCGCGGGCTCTGCTGGTGCGGTCGGGGCTGGCGTAAGAGGGCCTTGCAGGAAGCGGCAAAAGCGTCCCCAGGGGTGGGGACGCGGCAGCCACGAGTGCCCGGCACGAGTGCCCGCGCCACATCGTCGCGATAGCAGGTGTGAGCGAGAGGTGACAGAATGGAGGATGGGGATGTTCTCGCAATTGAAATCGCATGGCGTGCCGCGGCGGGCGTTTCTCTTCATGCCATTTGCCTTTGCCGGCATGGTGGCAGTTTCGAATCGCAAGGAGCGGCCCCTTCCGGATCCGCGGAAGAACGGCACCGGGTCTGCCGTGAGAATCGTGGTCTTCTCGGATAATGGAAACAAGAGGGAGACTGTCGAAGTGAATAAAGTCGTGAAGTCGGACGCCGAATGGCAAAAAGAGCTGTCGCCGGAAGAGTTCGCGGTGACGCGGAAGAAGGGCACGGAGCGCGCATTCACCGGCCGGTACTGGAACAATCACGAGGCCGGAACGTACCAGTGCGTCTGCTGCGGCACCACCCTGTTCCGCTCGGAGGAGAAGTTCGATTCGGGCACCGGCTGGCCGAGTTTTTGGGCGCCCGCCGCGGAAGAGAACGTCACCACCGAGAGCGATACGAGCCTCTTCATGCGGCGCACGGAAGTCGTCTGCAGCAAGTGCGATGCCCACCTGGGACACGTATTCGAGGACGGCCCCGAGCCGACCGGCCTGCGCTACTGCATGAATTCCGCCGCTCTGCGCTTCGTTCCCAAGTCCTGAGCGAAGCGTCCGATCCGGAATCCCGCCAGCCCGCTCAGGGCGATTACGGCGGTGTGCCAGACCATCAGGTGCGCCGCCTTCTGAATCGGACAGTGCAATTCCAGGAAGGCAAAACCGGCGAGCCCGGCCAGGGTTCCCGCGGATATCCCCGCGGCGGGCGGATCGAGCACGCATCCGCGCCGGAGCACAAGCCAAATCAGGAATCCGGCCGCGGCAGCAAAAAGCGCCCCCAGCCCAAGGCAGACGATCCCTTCGGAGAAGAAGTGATCGAGCCGGTAATCGCGAGTGAAGACCGCGAACAACGCCGCAAATGCGGCGGTGCAGCTTAACAGCATGACGTGAGGCTCGAAACGCTTCCTGCTCCCCGGCACCATCGCGGCGGCGGTGAGTGTGGCTGTCTGAGGACCAAGCACGGCCACCACCCACAAGATCGGGCTGGCGGGTTTCCAAAGATCAATTCCGAAGCCCAGGCATGTAGCTCCTCCGATCGAAACCAGGACGAGAATGAGAAACAACACCAAGCGAATCGTGGCCTCCGACGGCAGAATGCGGACGGGCCGAAGGGACCCCGATACCTGGCGAGTTATCCTTTCGAGGACTTCCACATCCACCGCATGAGGAGCCTTTGCCGCCCATTCGAGGACATGCTCTAATTCCGGATTCGTCATGGCGCGTTCCGATACTTCGTCCGGGTGAAGCCCTCCAACAATTCCCGCAGCCTCTCATAGGCGCGGTGGGCCTTCTGCTTGACGGCCCCCACGCTGGACGATGTGGCCCGCGCCACCTCTTCGAGCGACATACCGGCGCCTTTCAACAGAAAGACCACTTCGCGTTGGCTCTCCGGAAGTTTCTCCAGGATCGCCTGAAAATCCGGGGCGCCGTCCGACGGGATGGGTTGCGGGCGTTCGGGCAATACCTCTACCTGCTGCTCGCGGTCCTCGACCCGCCGCTGCTTCCGGTAGTGGTCCACGCGAACGTGCCGCGCGATGGCGAAGAGCCAGGGCAACACCGGCTCGCCCGGGCGATAGGTGTGGCGCGCCTGGTGGATCCGCAGCCAGGTCTCCTGCAGCAGATCGCCGGCAAACCGGCGGCTGGCCAGGTGGACCATGAGATACCGGTGCAGCATAGGGCTGACGCGCCCGATCAGCCGCGCGGCCGCATCCGAGTCGCCTCGCTGATAGCCTTCCATGAGCGTTTCCAGGCCGGCATCCGGGTCCACATCTAAGCTTAAAGCGGCGACGGCCCACATGTTTTTCGATCCCGGGAGCGGGGAAGTTACGCATGTCGTACAGTAGTATCTATGTGGATGCCAGCGATCCGGTGGGCCATGCTCCTGGTTTGCGTGCCCCTCCCGGGCGCTTCCGCGCCTCAGCCCGCGGACTGGGTGCCGGTGCGATGGCCATGGGCGGATGCCCCGTCGCTGGAATTGCTGGCCGGCAGCCCGATCAACTGCCTGCTGCTTCAGAATTATCCGGCCGAACTGGTCGCCGCGGCCGGCAACCAGGGGCTCGTGACCCTGGCGGTGATCAGACCAGGCGGCGACGCGGTGGCCGCCGCGCGGCGGGCGCTGGCATCCAAGGTCAGCGGCATCGTACTGGAAGGCGATTTCCCGGATGACGTAGTGGCAGGCGTCCGGACTGCGGCCGGCGCGGCGCCCATCATCGAGTTGACCGCCCGGAACCACATCGCACTCGGCTCCGCCGCGCCCATTCTGGGCACCTACCAGGGAGTGTGGCCGGGCATCTCGCCGCTGGACGACAAAGGCAGAGCAGCGGGACCGACCGGTTCCGTCTGGATCGATACCAACACCGGCTTCATCCGCGCGGTACGCGCCTGGGGCGACGCGGAGGTATGGATCGGGAATGAGCCTCCGGCCAAGACGGTCGTCACGGGCGCGCGATACCTGCAAGCCATCGGCGACGCCGCAATTTCCGGCGCGCGTTGGGTGGTGGCCTTCGACAGCGACTTTGCGGCGCGACTACACCGGCGCGAGGCCGACGCCCTGAGCGACTGGCGGCGCATGGGTGTGCTGCTTCGCTACTTCGAACAGCATCCCGAGTGGCGCCACATGCAGGAATACGGACAACTGGCGGTGGTGCAGGACCCCGCCAACGGCGGCTTGCTCTCGGGCGGAATCCTCGACATGATCGCCGTGAAGCATACCCCGGTGCGTCCCGTGCCGCAGCAGCATCTCACGCCTGAGGCGCTCAAGGGCGCCACGATGGCGGTCAACGTAGATCCGGCATCGCTCACCCCGGAACAACGGGACATTTTGCGCGGGTTCGCCCGCTCCGGCGGTACGCTGCTGAGCGGACCTCCCGGATGGAAAGACCCCACGCCCGGCAAGATCACCCTGGAGAAGGCCGAACTCGAGCGCCTCAACGACATGTGGCGGGACATCAACTCGATGGTCGGCCGGCGGAATCTCGGGGTGCGGCTGTTCAACGTCTCCTCGATGCTGTCGAACCTGCTGATTTCCAGGGATGGCAAAGCCGCTGTCCTGCACCTGGTGAATTATTCGGATTACGCGGTGGAGAATGTGGCCGTGCATTTCATCGGCGACTACAAGCACGCGGTCCTGACATCGCCCGAAGGGGCGGAGAAGCCGCTCGAAGTTTATCCCACGGAAGACGGTGGCGGGGTGGACATCGACAAAGTATCGGTCTGCGCTACCATCAGACTTTGGTGACACGACTGGAGTAATCACATGACTCGCAGAGAATGGCTTGCGATGATTGCGGCGGCGCCGCTGCTCAACGCCGCGGACCCCGAGGCCCCCGCGGCGCCCGTTTCCATCGCCAAATGCGCCTCCTACGACGAGGACGTGCAGGCGAAACTGGCAACCATGTTCGATCAACTGGGCGGCCTGGAACGCCTGGTGCGCAACAAGACGGTGACCGTAAAAATCAACATGACCGGGAGCCCGGGCGAGCGGGTACAGGGACTGGCGCCCGCGCTGACTCACTACACGCATCCGAAGCTGATTGGCGCCACCGCGTACCTGATGGGTAAGGCCGGAGCGCGGCGCATCCGCTTCGTGGAGAGCGCCTGGGCGACGTCGGGACCGCTCGAAGACGTGATGCTGGATTCGGGGTGGAACGTGCGCACGCTGCTCGCGGCAGCCAACGGCGTGGAGTTCGAAAACACCAATGCGCTGGGCAAGGGCAAGAGCTATTCGCGCCTGAAGGTGCCGGAGAACCCCTACATGTATGCGGCGTACGACTTGAACCACTCGTACGAGGAAACGGACGTGTTCGTGAGCATGGCCAAGCTGAAGAACCACGACACGTGCGGGATCACGCTTTCGTTGAAGAACTGCTTTGGAACCATCCCGGCGTCGATTTACGGCGACAGCGCCGGGGAGAACGAGCCCAACGAGAACCCCACCAACGGACGCCTGACGGTGGGGCACCAGGGCAAGCGCCAGCCGTCCAAGTCGGCGCCGCAGGAGTTGCATTTCGGAGTCAATCACGATCCGGGATATCGGGTGCCGCACATTGTGGCGGATGTGGTCGCAGCTCGCCCCATCCACCTGGCGATCATCGATGGCGTGGAATCGATCGCGGGCGGCGAAGGGCCGTGGATTCGGGGCGTGCGGATCGTGAAGCCGGGAGTGCTGATCGCGGGGTTGAACCCGGTTTGCACGGATGCCGTTTCCGCGGCGGTGATGGGCTACAATCCGCGTTCAACGCGGGGAACGGCGCCCTTTCAGACCTGCGACAACACGCTGCTGCTGGCCGAAGGCCACCGGGTGGGAACGACGGACCTCAAGAGGATCGAAGTTCGCGGGGTTCCGATCGACCAGGCGATGTTCCGGTTCTCGTAGCGCATACTGAATCGATGGCGGTTCGCAAGCGGGCCAAGCACTCGTACCGCGTCTTCCGGCTGGCTTCCTGGGAGGCGTTTCTCAGGCTGGTCACCAATCCACCGTATTCGCACTGGGCGTTTCGCGGCGAACGCGACGAGCGCTGGCCGCTATACAGCTCGCTTTCGCGCTATCTGCAGAATTTCGGGGTGTCGCCGCAGGCATGGCCCGACCAGGAAGCCCGCATCCTGAGGATCTTCAAGCGGAAGGCCCACCAGTTCCTGGACAAGCCGCCGGACACGGATGACGATTTCCAGTGGCTGGCGTTGATGCAGCACCACGGAGCCCCGACGCGCCTGATCGATTTCACGTGGTCGCCGTACGTGGCGGCGTTTTTCGCGCTGGAGCGGACGCTGGCGGACTGCGTGGTGTGGGCGATGAATCCCGCGCGGATCGACAGCAGCCGCGCGCCCAAGCCGGTGCGCATGGATCCGCGGGTAAAGCGGAATTTCGTGCGGTATTTCCTGAAGGGGAATCACCACTTTATCTGGATGGGCGAGCCCCACACGATGAACCGGCGGCTGATTGCACAGTCGGGGACGTTCGCCGTGCCGGGTGTTTTGGACGTGCCGATCGAGGAGATGCTGAGCGACCTGGATCAGGAAAACATCCTGGCGAAGATCGTGCTGACGAACGCCGTTCGGGAAGTGGGGATGCGGGAGTTATACCGGATGAACATCACCTATGCGACGCTGTTCCCGGATCTTGACGGCCTGGCCAAATCGATGGGTTATGAACTGGAGTTTCACTGGGGGTTCAATCCGCGGACCATGGAGCGATACAAGACGTGAAGGTTCCGCGCCGCGTCGATGCGTCACCTCGAGCGGCGCGGGAAGCTGCCTGGAGATTCGGTTAGAGAGTGTGGGTCAACCGGTACCAGGCCGGCGCAAAACTCACGAGGGCGAGCGCGCCAAGAACCGCCAGCCCTTGGATTACCCGGAAGGTGCTGATCGACATGGGCGGGATGGGCGTCACCAACAACCGTCCATACGCGATGAACGCGGCGACCCCTCCCAACACCAGATTGACGGCCACAAAACTGTACTCGCCCCGCACCATGTGAAATACAGCCGCGAGGATCATGACGAACGTCAGGCCGCAAGCAGCCAGGGGCGTGAGCCTCGGTTTGACTCCGGTCAGCGAGGGCAGGAGCAGGCCGACGCCTCCAAGAAACTCGCAAGCCCCGATGAAGATGAGCAGGTCCAGCGGGACCGCGGAAAACCAAGGCACTTCATGGAGCGCCTGGCTCCAGAGAGCCGGCTTGTACCAGAGAACCTTACCGAACCCCGTGATGCTGAAGAAGACGCCCCAGACCCATTGAAAGATCCAAAGGACGGTATTCAGGACTGAGCGTGGTTGAGGCATTGTCTTTCGATCTCCTTTCCGGACTGTTGGACCGCAGGACGCGGCGAGTTGCGGGTTTTCAATAGCTTGCCAGTTGGGTGAGTTGAATGAGGTTGCCGCAGGTGTCGTTCAGCATCGCAATGGTCGAGCCGGTGACGGCGGTGGGCGGCATCGTGAACTCGGCGCCGCCCGCCTTGATCCGCTCGTAGTCGCCCTTGATGTCGTCGGTGAAGAACATGGCGGCGGGCTGGCCCTGTTGAAAGATCGCCTGCTGATACGCTTTGGCGGCGGGATTGTTGTTCAGGGCCAACTGCAGTTCGGTGCCGGTGGGCTCCTCGGGCGAGGCCACCGTCAGCCAGCGATACGGCCCCTGGCTGAAGTCGGTCTTCTTCTTGAATCCCAGCACCTCGGTATAGAAGCGCAAGGCCTTGTCCTGGTCGTCCACGTATACGCTCATGACTTTGATTTTCATTTGGTTTCTCCCTTGCCGCATTCGCGGTTTCGGTATCGCGCGGCGACTCGGGTCCGCGGCGATGTCGATAACGGATGCCACTCCTTTGATATACTGCAACAGGCATATACTTGTCAAGGTATATTAACGGTGGAGGAGCGATTCCGAGTGTCCGCGCCACATCGCGCCCCGAGGATCGGTGGGTCTTCATGAATTTCCGTGGGCCGGCCAGGCCCTTGGGTACAGGCAATGCCTGCGCCACATCTCCAATCGGCGTTCCTCCCGGCACGTGATACAATCATCGAGTCCACCCACATGGAACGCGCCAGCAAGCTCATCCGCACTCTGGGACTGCCCCGCGACACGTTCACTGCCGAGGAGATCGCCTGCGCCGCCTGGCCGGAGGCCGTCGGCCGGAAAATCGCCACGCACACTCGTGCGGCACGTATGGTTCGCACTCGACTCGTGGTCGAAGTCGAGGATAACGTCTGGCAACGGCAACTGTTTGCGCTGACGCCGCACATCCTGCTGAATCTGGAGAGGAGCCTGGGGCCCGGCCTGGTGGACGATCTCGAATTCCGCATCGTCCCGCGCCGCCGCGATGCGCAGCGCGCCAACGTACCCGTTCCCGCACCGTTCGACGAAGCGGACACCATCACCGACCCTGTCCTCCGCGGCATCTACCGGGCATCCCGTTCGAAGGCACTCGCGTGAAGATTACCGAAAAGGAGGTCCGGTACGTTGCCGGCCTGGCCAACCTGAACCTCACCGACGCCGAAGTCGCTAAATTCCGGGCCGATCTGGACGGCATCCTCGAGCACATGGATCGTCTCAACGAAATCGATACCACCGGCATCGAGCCCATGGCGCAAGTCCTGTTCGATGCCCAGGAGACCACCACGCTGCGGACCGACACCGTGGTGCCGCCGCTCGGCAACGAAGCGGCCCTTCGCAACGCGCCGCAGGCCGGAGCGGGCTATTTCAAAGTTCCGAAGGTGATCGAGCGGTGACCATCGATTCCGTACGGGGGTCCCTGCTATCACGGCAAATGAGCGCCGTCGAGCTGGCTGGCGAAGCGCTGAAATTCGCCGAGGCGGAGAATCCGCGCACCAACGCGTACCTGCATTTGGCGCCGGAGCGCGCATTGTCCGCCGCGCGCCGCATCGATGAGCAGCTCGCGCGCGGGGAAGATCCCGGTCCTCTTGCCGGCGTGCCGATGGCGGTCAAGGACGTTATCGTTACCAAGGAACTCAAGACCACCTGCGGCTCGCGGCTTCTGGCCAACTACATTCCTCCCTACAACGCCACCGCCGTCGTGCGTCTCGAGCAGGCGGGCGGGGTGATCATCGGAAAGACGAATTGCGACGAGTTCGCCATGGGCTCGTCGAACGAAAACTCGGCCTTCGGTCCGGTGCGCAATCCCGTGGATCCCACGCGCGTGCCTGGTGGAACGAGCGGAGGGTCGGCCGCAGCCGTCGCGCAGGGTACCGCCGTCGCGGCACTGGGCTCCGATACCGGCGGCTCGATTCGCCAGCCTGCTTCGTTCTGCGGCGTGGTGGGAGTCTGCCCGACCTATGGCCGGGTATCGCGCTACGGACTGACCGCGCACGCCAGTTCGCTCGATCACATTGGGCCGCTGACCCGGACCGTGAAGGATGCCGCCACTCTGTTGGCCGCGATCGCGGGCCACGATCCGTGCGACTCCACGTCCGCCTCCGCGCCCGTGCCAAACTATCCATCATTTCTCGATGGAAACGTTAAAGGCCTGAAGCTCGGGCTGCCCCGCGAGTATCTAAAGGACTTGACCAGTGAAACCGGCGACCTGATCGCGCGAGGTGTCGAAGAGTTCCGCCGGCTGGGTTGCGAAGTGCGCGAAATCAGCCTCCCGGCCACGGAATACGCCATCGCGTGCTACTACATCCTCTCCACCGCGGAGGCCAGCTCGAACCTGGCGCGTTTCGACGGCGTGCGGTACACGGCTCGCTCCTCCGCGGAGACACTCGCGGATCTGTATCGGAACACCCGCGGCGAGGGCTTCGGCGCGGAATGCAAGCGCCGCATCATGTTGGGGACCTACGTGCTCAGCCACGGCTATTACGACGCCTACTACGTCAAGGCCCAGAAGGTCCGAACCCTGATCGCGCGTGATTTTGCGAACGCGTTTCAAGAAGTGGACGCGATTGTGGCGCCCGTATCGCCGTTCCCTGCGTTTAAGCTGGGAGAGAAGGTCGATGACCCGATCGCCATGTACCTATCGGACATCTACACCATCACCGGCAGCCTGGCCGGCATTCCGTGCATGAGCGTTCCGTGCGGGGCCACGGCTGCCGGGTTACCAGTCGGGATGCAAATCCTGGCCCGGCATTTCGACGAGACGACCATGTTCCGGCTCGCCGATGCATTCGAGCGAACGCGTTTGCAGGGATAGGGCGTGCCCTGTCCCGACGAGGGCGGGCGTGCCCGCCGCCAACGAGGAGAAAAGGAGAATCGATATGCCATTCACACTACCGCCGCTGCCTTACGCCTCCGATGCGCTGGAGGCTTCCATCGACAAGATGACGATGGAGATTCATCACGGAAAACACCACAACGCATACGTCACCAACCTCAACAAGGCTTTGGAATCGGCGCCGGATCTGGCCGGCAAGACCATCGAGGAACTGCTCGCGAATAACTGCGCGATCGTTCCCGACAATATCCGCACCGCGGTGAGAAACAACGGCGGCGGCCACATCAACCATTCGATGTTCTGGAAAATCATGAAGGCGGGGGGCGGCGGGGCGCCTGTCGGGAATGTCGCACAAGCCATAACCAGCACCTTCGGCGGCTTCGATGCCTTCAAAGAGAAATTCAATCAAGCCGCCGCCACCCGCTTTGGCTCCGGATGGGCGTGGCTGGTGAGATCTGGTGGTAAGATCGATATCTACTCAACCGCGAATCAGGACAGCCCGGTGATGGAGGGCAAATCCCCCGTGATGGGCCTGGATGTCTGGGAGCACGCGTATTATCTGAGGTACCAGAATCGGAGGCCGGACTATATCACGGCGTGGTGGAATGTGGTTAACTGGGAAGAAATCGAAAATCGGTTCAATTCTTAAATAAAGGTTTTCCGGTAATTCGGCGGAAATTGATCGAATATCGCAGGCAATTGTGCCTGCCGGGGTTCCGCATTGCGGGAACGCATGTTTCCGCCGGATTGCCGGGGGTTAATTGAAGGGGGAATGACGGGCGGCCCGGGAGTATCGGGCTATCCTATACTATGCGTAACTACGATCTCATCGTTATCGGCTCTGGCCCCGCGGGCCAGCGCGCTGCCATCCAGGGCTCGAAGTGCGGCCGCCGCGTGGCCGTAGTGGAGCAGCGCGAGATCGTCGGCGGCGCCTGCATCAACACCGGCACCATTCCCTCCAAGACCATGCGTGAGGCGGTATTGCACCTCTCTGGATTCCAGTTCCAGGGAATCTACGGCATGAATTATCGCGTCAAGGAAAAGATCAGCATGGCCGACCTGGGTTTCCGGGTCAACCAGGTGATCAAGACGGAAGCCGATGTGACCCAGGCCCAGTTGGCGCGCAACGGCGTGGACGTGATCATTGGCCAGGCCAGTTTCCTGGACGCCACGCATGTCCGCGTGCAGAACACCAGTGGGCAGGCGGATTTCGAAGCTCCGATTATCATCGTCGCTACCGGCACCAAGCCGGCATCCTCGAAACTCGTGCCGATCAATGGCCGCACGATTATGAACAGCGACCAGATTCTCTGCATGCCGAACATCCCCAGAACTCTGATCGTGGTGGGCGGCGGCGTGATCGGCGTCGAATACGCGTGCATGTTTGCGATCCTGGGAGTGCGCGTGATCCTGGTGGAGAAGCGGCCGCGCCTGCTGGAGTTTGCCGATGCGGAGATCATCGAAGCGCTTTCCTACCATCTGCGCGATCACCGGGTCACCATGCGTTTGAATGAAGGTGTCGCGAGTGTCGAAGAGACCGCTGACGGCGGCGTGGTGGCGAACCTGGAGAGCAAAAAGAAGGTGGTGGGCGACGCTCTGCTGTACGCGGTTGGCCGGCAGGGCAACGTGGATGAGCTGAACCTGCCGGCCGCCGGGCTGGAGGCCGATAACCGTGGCCGGATTTCGGTGGATGCCGATTACCACACCAAGGTGCCGAACATCTATGCCGTAGGCGACGTCATCGGATTTCCGAGTCTGGCTTCGGTTTCCATGGAGCAGGGCCGGATTGCCGCGGCCAACGCCTGCGGCGTGAAAATCCAATCCAATCCGGCGACCTATCCTTACGGCATCTACACCATTCCCGAAATCTCCTTCACCGGCCAGACCGAGGAACAGTTGACCGAGGCGGATGTACCGTACGAGGTCGGGGTGTCGTACTATCGCGAGACGGCGCGCGGCCAGATCCGCGGCGATACGACCGGCCGCCTCAAGATCATCTTCCATCGGGAAACCCGCGAGATTCTGGGAGTCCACATCATTGGGGAAGGGGCCTCGGAGCTGTTGCACATCGGCCAGGCGGTGATGGGCCTGAAGGGCAAGGTGGATTACTTCGTGGAGACAGTGTTCAACTATCCCACTCTGGCTGAATGTTACAAACAAGCGGCATTCAATGGTGTAAACAAGCTGATGCGGTTTTAGGGAGGCTTCAAAATGGGGCGCAGCATCGGGATATTAGCAACACGCTACATCTGGGTGGGGATGGTAGACGGCACCAAGCTGGGATCCGTGCGCATGTTTCCCGAACCAGGCCAGGGGGAGATCGATCTGAAGTCGATTCCCTGGGAAGGGATGGTGGAGGAGATTCTCAAGGAGGTGGAATTCCTCCACAGGGGCGAGCCCATCGACTCCGTGGGCGCCGGGATTCCCGGAATTGTCCGCAATGGGGTCTGCGACGACTCCCCCAACCTGGCGCAACTCAAGGGAACGAACATCCGCGAGAGCCTGACTACCGCGCTCAAGTCGGCCGGAATCGATGCGCCGGTGACCATCCTCAACGATGCCGACGCGCTGGCGGCCGGCATCGGGGCCACCCAGGGCATGCTCGAGAAGCTGATCCGCGTCTGGTATTTGGGCGACGGCGTGGGGTTCGGGCGATATCCGCGCAATGACAGTGTGGGCGAAGGCGGCCACATGGTGGTGACCCTCGACCCCAAGGAGCATTACTGCGGATGCGGCGGCGTAGGCCACCTGGAAGGCATCATGGGCAACCGCGCCATGCGCCTGCGCTTTCTCGACATGGAGCCTGAAGAGGTCTTCGCTTTGGCACGCCAGGGCGACAGCCGCGCCGACAATTTCGTGCATCGCTGGCACCGCGCCCTGGCGGCGGCCACCGCGACCCATGTCCATATGGAGGGTCCGGGGCGCTTCTACCTGGCCGGCCCGAACACCGATTTCGTGGAGATCAACCTGCTCAACCGCTACCTGCAGGACATGGTCAAAATGAGTCCGCTGCAAGGGACCTACTTCGAGATCGTCCCAACGTCACACGATCTGGCCCTGATCGGGGCCGCAGTCAGCAGCCGCGCCAAGTAATTGGGCCCCTACCACCCTTGTGGACGCTTCTGGGTCGCCACTGGCACAGTAGACGCCCGACAAGCGTCCAGATGAGTCGGGACGCGGCAGCCTCGAAAACCTTTCGCGGGCAGTTGCACCGTGCGGGCCGACAAGCGCCGAGATGAGTCTCGGCGCGGCAGCCTCGAAAACCCCTTCGCCGGCATTGAACTGGATGGCTGACCAACAGGCGCCGAGATGAGTCTCGGCGCGGCAGGCAGGAGTGCCTGCGCCACATCGCGGCCCGAAGAACCGGCGGGTTTTCATGGAGTTCTGTGGGCCGGCGGGGGCTCATGGGTACAGGCAGGAGTGCCCACGCCACGTCGTCCGGTGGGTATAGGCGCCACATCGTTCACGGCCTCCGGGGGCCATGGAGTTGCACGCCCCACGCGGCAGCAGTCGAGAGCAGTTTCTCCAGTTCCAGGCCCATTGCGTATGCTTGATCGTCATCCAGTTCGTTCTGGAAAGCACACAATGCTCCCGAGGCGGCGCGGAAACGCGCCATGGCGGCATTGAATGTGGCCCGGGGCGCGACCCTCTCGCCAGGCCCGTGCTCTTCCAGCAGAGCCTTCACCGCTCCGGCCACCTCCGCGCTGTTCTCCGGATCGAGTGCGATCGTGCTGCCGTTCCAGCGAACGCCTTGTTCGTCGATACAATCGGCAATCGTGGCATATTCGCGGGGGCTGATCCGCGCCAGTTGCCGCAGGGTGAAAAACAGCGGGCCGAAGCGGCGCAGATTGGCCAGTTCACGTTCCACCGTTTTCGAGCTGACCTTCAAGTGTTGCGCGCAGAATTCGTCCCACGTGCAGTTCAGCCTCTGATACAGTTTGCCATCGTGGATCTGACGAAGGCTTTCGATCTCGGCGGCCGAGCAGCGCCCCGCCATCTGGCCGAATGCGTCCCTCCGTCCCATCCATTTCCCCAGTTCGATGTAGGGCATCGCGGCCTCGGCCGGCACAGGCTCGCCTACAATTGTCATCTCGTCCATGCGTACCTCTCTGTGTTTTCCGACAAAATGTCGGAAACCCGATTCTAATTCGTTGATTCTTCGTGACAGGCTTCCGACAGACTGTCGGATCCCGATTCCCACCATCGCACGGCGACTCCCGAAGTCCGCGGCCGTCCAGTCGGCGCGCCCGGGCTAATGCGTTGCTCGCAAAGGGAGTAAGGCCGCACGAAATTTCTGCAAACGCCTGTGACTGAAGGTTGCTCTACTCGGCCTTCGAGTAGTAGTAAGTGTACTTGTTGTACAACTCCGAGGCGCGGGCGCCGTTAGCCACGATTCCGAGCACGTTGTTCTCGCACAGCGATTGCATCGCGCGGGAGACGTTGTCGAATGTGGTGCTGCCGATTTTGACCACCAGAACGGTACCGTCGGCCAAGGTAGCCAGCAGATTCGCATCGGCCGAAAACAGCAGCGGCGGGGTGTCGAAGATGGCCCAGTTGAAGACGCGTGGAAGTTCCTCGAACAGGACCTTGGACTGCCGCATATTGAGAAGCTCGAGCGGATTCTTTACCGGCGAGCCGGCCGGCAGGAGGTACAGGTTGCGGCCCTCAATCCGCCGCAGCGCCTGCGGGAAAGAGCACTGGCCTGTCAGGAAGTCCGAAAGCCCAGGGGACCGCTCCACCTGGAAAAGGCTGTGAATGATAGGCCGCCGCAAATCGAAATCGGCCAGAAGGACGGAACTCTCCGAGAGGTGCGCCTGAGCCAGCGCCAGGTTCACCGCCGTGAAGGTCTTGCCTTCCGCGGGCGAGGGGCTCGTGACCAGGACCGTGTGGAGGGGCTGCAAAGTCTGCAGATGGTTCAGCCGGGTGCGCAGGGTACGAAACTCCTCCGCGGGGGTGTCGTGCGAGTTGTTGAGATCCAGGAGGTGCGATTCGGGTGCCGGTTGAAACTCCACCAGCGTGGCATCCGCCAGCATCCCGGGGTGAATGTTCAGCCGCACCGGCGGCAATGCGGCCGGCGAGTTCACTCGCAGGAACTCGGGGTTGGCCCGTGGCGGCTCCGGCGGCAATGTAGTCACCGGCGGCGTTTCCAGCGGCGGCGCCCCGCCATTCTCCGCCCGCCGCAACGCATCGTGTACTCTGCTCATTTTGTCTCCACTTCCTTCCGTCCCGATCCCTTACGACGTCGATACCATGTAGTAATACATGGACCCCGCCATCAGGGCTACGCCCACGATGACGGCGCTGGACCATGCGAGCCAGACCAGGCGGCGCTTTCTGCGCACCAGCAGGGCGTTTTCCAAAAGCGGAATGCTGCTCAGAACGGGCAGGTTGGTATATGCCCGCACGTCTTTCAGATTCTTCAGGCTGGTGTCTTTGACTTCCTTGGCCGCCGCGAGCAGGATCCCGAATCCGAGGCCGCCGAACAAGCCAATCCCGGCCCACTTCAGGCGATCGGGATCCACCGCCTTATCGGGAACATTGGCCGGATCCAGCACCTCGAGATTTTCACCCGCCTTGTGATCTTCGAGATTTTGAGAAGTTGCCGACTGCTGCTGCTTCTTCTCGAACTCCTCATAGTCAGCCTTGGCGAGCTGAAAGTCGCTCTTTAACTGGACATAGGTCTGTTCGTTGAGAGGAGCTTCTTCGAGTAACCTGCGGTACTTCGCCTCTTGCTTTTCCAGGTCCGCCTTGGTCTTGGTCAAGTCTTCGATTTCCATCGTCTTGGTTGCCAGATTAGCCTGCAGCTGTCTCTGCTGCGACTTCAGATCGAGCAGCTGCTTTTCCATTTGCGGATTGACAACCGTGCGGGCCGCCGTGCCCGGGACCGTGACGACCTGGTGGGCACTCTCCTCCTTTTCCAGAGCGGCCCGGTCGGCTTCCAGGGAGTCGATCTGCGCCTGCAGGCGGGCGATATCGGGATAATTATCGCCATAGGTCTTCTTGAGCGCAGCCAGGTTGGATTTGTAATTGGAGATGTCTTTGCTGAGGTTGATGAGTTTTTCGTTATTGACGGATATGGTTTGGGCCGAGGTTCCCGGGATGACCTGCTCCATATTGGCTTCGAAATAGCTTTGCTGGTTGCGGAGGTTTTCCAGTTGGGTGTTTATCGTCAGCTTATCCTGCCCATCCCGGTTGATCTGGGAGTTGAGGTTCAGAATCTGCATCTGGACGGTAAGTAATTCCTGAGTATTCTGTCCGGCCTGTTGTGGCAGGCGTCCCTGGTTATCCATCTCGAACTTGGTGATCGCCTTGCCGAGCTTGTCCATCCGATCTTTGGCCTTTTGCTTTTCATCATTCAGGAAGTTGTCGGTTACGGTGGCGCCGGAACGCAGCGCCGTGACCGTGTTGTCTTCGAATTGCCGGACCAACTCCCTCACCACGGCGGAGGCCTTGTATTTGTCGGTGTAGCGGAAACTGATCTGGAAGGCGGAGGTCAGGCGGCGGTCGCCCGTGGCGGCGATTGGCGTGATGCGGATGTCGCGGGTCTTCATGGTCTGCACCACGTCTTCCATGGGGAGCTTCCGCAGTTCCTTCTTGTACAAATCGAGCGAAGGCTTGTTGATGATATCGATGAGGGTCTGGCGGCTCAGAATCTGGGTCTGTAGCTGGTTTACCCGCTCGGCCAGTTGAAAGTTACTCATCACGCTGGTAACCAGTTTCTCGGGGACCTGTTGCGGCGTAATTCTCATGGTCGCGTACGAGACGAAGATATCGGGCTGGAGGAAGCCCGCGACTACCGCGACTACCAGCCCCAGAAACATCGGTGCCACGATCCAGGAGCGGTAGCGGCGGGCCATATCGATGTAGTCTTCGACATCCAGCGGCCGCCGCGAAACGCTCACATAATTCTGCGCTGTACCCATAACTCGGTGTCCTTCAATCCTTGTTCTTGAAAAGCGACAAGCACCAGGGCGGGTCCGCTCACTTGACAATGATCAGGTCGCCCGGCTCGAGCAGAATATTCTGCTCGCGGTGTTTGCCTTTTATGACTTCGTTGTAATTGAACTTGAATCTCTTGTCGCCCCGTAAAACGACGATATTGCTCTTGTTGGCAAAATCGCGGAAGCCGCCGGCGTTCACCAGCGCTTCGAGCACCGTGGTCGGCACCACTAACGGGGAGGTCCCGGGCTTGTTCACCTCTCCCTGAATCGAGTATTTCTTGCTGTTAAAGCCCGTTACATTCACGGTAACGGTCGGGTCGCGGAGAAACCCTCCATCTTTCAGGCGGCGGACAATCTCGTTTTGCATCTGGTCTCTGGTCAGCCCGGCTGCCATCAGTTCATTGATCAGCGGGAATGAGATTCTGCCGTCGGGAGCCACGATGAAAGTGCCGGTGAGCTGCGGATTGCCCCACACGTTGATATACAACTGATCTTCGGGCCCGATCACATAACTCTTCTCGAAGGGAGTCAGGGCCGCGCCCGGCTTGGTGCCTTCCGGCGGCGCCGCCATTTTGATCGGATCGGTATCGGCCGCCGGCTTGCCGGGCGACTCCGCGGGCGCACCGGCGGGCGCGGATGGGGCGCCCTTTGCCGATTGGGCAGACGCTTGTGCCCTTTCTGTCGGCTGCTGGGCCGCCGCCTGCGTTGCCTGCGATGCAGATTGGGGATCGTCTCCTGCGTGTAACCACGTGGGGATAATCGCCAGAAGTGCGGACAAGATCGCCGTTCTCATCATATTCCTCTGCGATTGCTATCGGACCCGCACCCGGGTCTGTAGTTTCGGAATCAGCGCCGTGAGACAACGCCTCCGGCGCGTGAAACATACCGATGTCCCTATAGTGTACAGCATCCAAGGAGTGTTCCTGATAGGCTCAGAGGTACTAATGCGCGTACCATTTGGATGATAGCGCTCCAATCTCTTCTGTTGTGGAACCCGCCCGTCCTTCGATTTCCTGAAACAGCGGCTGAGTCGGCCGGATACACTTCCGCATAGTGGGATTCTCCCAAAAACCGGAGGAAGGCCGCAGCCAACCTTGTAAGTGATAGAAAAAAAGGATAGTATGAATACTGGATTAAGAATACTTCACGGCATTAAACGTGCTCCGCACACCCCCGTATAATTGTCTCGCTTGTGCGGCGCCCGGCGGCCAACATGTTTCAGGAACTGAAGTTCCAACTATCAACCGCAATCCTCACCATACTGACGCTTGCCGCAGGCGTCGCTGCCGTAATCAATATTGATGAACAGTACCATTTCCGGTTGCATGATGACGGCGTAATTTGGGTGGATCGGGCCGGCGGTGTAGAAGCTCTCTACGTTCCAGCCCACAGCGTGGCGGCGACCAAAGGAATTCAGGCCGGGGATCACCTGATCAGCATCGATGGGGAGCCCGTCTCGGCGGCGATTGACGTCACCAAGATCCTGACTGGATTGATGGCTTGGGGAACAGCGGACTATCGTGTGTCGCGGGGCGGCGTCGAGGTTGTCATTCCCAAGGTTATCGTCAGCGAGGTGCCGCTCGATCGCGCGGTCCTCTATCAATACCTGGTCGGATTCACGTACCTGGTGATCGGCCTGTTTGTCTATTTCCGCCGGGGCAGCGCGCAGAAGGCCCAGCACTTTTTCATCCTGTGCCTGGCTTCGTTCATCTTTCTGAGCTTTCACTACACTGGCAAGCTCAACAGTTTCGATTGGATCATCTACTTCGGGAACTTCGCGGCCGGACTCGCGGCGCCCACCATTTTCCTGCACTTTTGCCTGATCTTCCCCGAGCCCAGGCCGTGGTTCCAGCCGCGCGTCCGCCGGGTCCTGCTGTACGTTCCGGCCTCACTTCTATTTCTCTGTCTCCTCGGGGTTGCCTCAGGGGCGATCCACGTCGCCATGCCCCTGCTCGAAGTCCGCTGGCTGCTCGACCGGATTTGGACGGTGTTCTGGACGGTGCCCTACCTCGCCGGTGGGGTGGCTTTAAGCCTGGAATACCGGAGAACCGAGGACCCCATCGTCCGCCAGCAGCTCAAATGGCTCCGGAACGGCACCTTGTGCGGCATCCTCCCGGTCGCCTTGTTGTACATCGTCCCCTACGCCCTCGGCGTAGTCCCGGGTGCCTGGCAGAAGATGTCGGTGCTCTCGCTGGTTTTGCTCCCGCTCACCCTGGCCTATGCCATTGTGCGCTACAGGCTGATGGACGTCGACATCATTTTCCGCCGGGGCTATGCCTACACTTTGGCCACCATCTGTGTCCTGGCATCGTTTTACGGGATTGTATTCTCGCTGGGGACCCTGGTGAAACAGAGGTTCACCGATCTCGGCACCGGCGGGATGATGACGGTGATGCTGATCACCGCGTTTCTCTTCCAGCCGATCCGCAACTGGATGCAGGAGTGGCTGGACAAGCACTTCTACCGCGACCGGTACGATTACCGCCGCACGCTGGTGGAATTTGCCAGGGAGTTGAGCTCCGAAACCGATCTCGATGCCATGCTGTCGTCGGTCGGCGAAAGGCTCCTGCAGACCCTGGGGATCAAGCACCTGGCTTTCTTTTTGGCCGCGGAGCGCTCGGGCGAGCAGCAGTTTCATCTGAAAAAGGCAATGGGGGCGAACCCCCGGCTCAGCAGCGTGGCGTATGATGATCTCGATCTCAGCTTCCTGCACTGGAAGTTGCCGGAAGGATACCTGTTTTTCGAGCGGACGCGGCACCAGTTGGACGCCATCTCGCGCTCCTGGCCGGCTTCGGTCCGCAAGACCATCGCCGATCTGGATTGCACCTATTACCTGCCGTGCACGATCCGGGGCCGCACGATCGCCTATATCGGGGTGAGCCGGACCACCGATGGTGACTACCTGTCGAGTGTGGACGTGGAACTCCTGCTGATGTTGGCGGGGTACGTGGGCATCGCGATCGAAAACGCTACCCTCTACCGTTCGCTGCAGCGCAAAGTCGAAGAGTACGAACGGCTGAAGGAGTTCAGCGAAAACATCGTCGAATCGATCAATGTGGGCATTCTGGCGGCCGACCTGGAAGATCGCGTGGAAAGCTGGAATACCCAGATCGAGCAACTGAGCGGTGTACCACGCGACCAGGCGCTGGGAAGGAAGCTCTCGGATCTGTTCCCGGCGGCGCTGGCCGAGCAGTTCGACCGGGTGCGCGGGGAAACGGGCATCCACCACATCTACAAGTTTGTTCTCAAGCCCGTGTCCACGAATGGGGGCGCTAAAGTCAATGGCCATGGTAACGGCCACGGGAGCCCGGCATTGCCCAGCCTGTTCCGCGAAGCTACCCTGAACATCGCCATTGCGCCCCTGGTATCGAAGGATCAGCAGCAAATTGGACGCCTGGTGATCTTCGATGACGTGACGGACCGCGCGGAGTTGGAACAGCGGCTGGTCCAGGCCGACAAATTATCCAGTATCGGCCTGCTCGCGGCCGGCGTGGCTCACGAGGTCAATACGCCGCTTGCCGTGATCTCGACTTACGCCCAGATGCTCGCCAAGCAGGTGGCCGAGGATTCGCAGAAATCGCTGATCCTCGACAAGATCGCGAAACAGACCTTCCGCGCCAGCGAGATCGTCAATTCCCTGCTCAATTTTTCCCGCACCTCCACGACTTCATTCGGCAACGTGAACCTGAACCGCGTGATCCAGGAGACGCTCTCGCTGTTGGAACACCAACTCCAGAAGTCCGGCATCCAGCTTAAGACCGATCTGGAAGCGGACCTGCCGCCGGTGCACGGCAACGCCGGAAAGCTCCAGCAGGTGTGCCTGAACCTCTTCCTGAATGCCCGTGATGCCATGTCGGGAGGCGGCACATTGGAGGTCCGGACATGGTCGCAGGGGTCCGGAGCCCGCGTCGAAATTGCCGACACGGGTCATGGGATCGCTCCCGAGCACGTGCATCGCATCTACGACCCGTTCTTCACGACCAAAGCCGCGCGCAAAGGCACGGGCCTGGGTCTCTCGGTCACCTACGGTATCATTCAAGAGCATGGTGGCTCGATCGAGGTGTCCAACCGGACTACGGGCGGAGCGGTGTTCCGCCTGGAGCTTCCGCTCGCGGTGCCGGGTTCGGCCCGCAAGCCTATGACTGCAGCCTGAGATGACCGCTCCGCACCCTAGCATCGTGGAAACCAGAGGCGAAGTTCTCGTCGTCGATGACGAATTGGACATTCGCGAAGGGCTGGAACTGCTGCTCACTACCGAGGGCTATTCGGTGGAACTCGCCCAGAACGCCACCGAGGGCCTCCAGAAAATGGAGGCCCACGGTTTCGACCTGGTGCTGCTCGATTTGATGATGCCGGACCGCTCGGGCATGGAAGTTCTGCAGGAGGTGCGCGGGCGCGATCGGGACACCCCGATCTTCATGATCACGGCCTACGGGTCGGTGGAAGCCGCGGTGGAGGCGCTCAAACTCGGCGCCAACGATTACTTCTCGAAACCCTGGGACAACGAGAAGCTGATCATCGAGATCGACCGCATGATTGCCAGGCGGCGACTCGAATACGAGAACACGCACCTCAAGCGCGCCCTCAAACAGCGTTACAGCTTTCCCAACATTATCGGCAAGAGTGACCGCATGGTGCGGATGCTGGACCTGGTGGGGCAGGTAGCCTCCAGCCGGTCCACGATCCTCATCACGGGCGAGACCGGGACGGGCAAGGAATTGGTGGCCAAGGCCATCCATGCCAACTCGCCCCGTGCCGACCACATGTTCGTGGCGGTAAACAGCGGCTCGCTGCCGCCGGAACTGCTGGAATCGACTCTGTTCGGCCACGTGAAAGGCGCCTTCACGAGCGCGATCCACACCAAGAAGGGATATTTCGAGGTTGCCGACCGGGGCACGATTTTCTTCGACGAGATCGGCACCATCGGAGCGGAGACCCAGATCAAGCTGCTGCGCGTGATTCAGGAGAAGGAGTTCACGCCGCTGGGCGCCACCGACCCCATCAAAGTGGACGTCCGCATTCTCGCGGCCACCAATGCCGATCTGTTCCAACTGGTGAAAGACGGGCGCTTTCGCGAAGATCTCTATTACCGGCTCAACGTCATCAACATCGCTCTGCCGCCGCTACGCGAGCGCAAGGAAGACATTCCGCTGCTGGTGGAACACTTCTTCACCTACTATTGCCGCGACAACAACAAGTTCCTGGACTCCTCCAGCCGCTCGATCCTGCGCTTTCAGGCGGATGCCATGCAGGTGCTGATGGAGCACAACTGGCCGGGCAATGTCCGGGAGCTGGAGAACGTGGTGGAGCGGGCGGTGGTGCTGGCCGTGGAGCCGGCGGTGCCGGTGGACGTCCTGCCGGACGCGCTGCTGCAGGAGAATGGCATCCGCCTGAATCGCGGCGAGGGCACTCCCCTGCCCGCCGACGCTTCGCTGTTTGAGATCTGCAACGACTTCGAGCGGCGGGTGATCATCGAACGGCTGGAGCACTGCGGCTGGAGCCAGACCGAAGCGGCGGAGAGCTTGCACGTCCCGCTCTCCACGTTGAATCAGAAGATCAAGAGGCTGGATATCAAGATCCGCAAGAAATCCGAAGGGTAGGGCGCCGGGCAAGTCGTCTCGCTCATGCCGTCGGCCGTCCCTGGTCCACCCGGTTCATGAGTTCATCCGCGAGCGCCTGAGGCTGGTCTACGTTGTGGATGGTCAGACGGCTGGACTCGCCCGCGGTTTCGATGGAGAGGTCCCCAACATCAAAGACGCGCTGCAGGAGGCGCTGCTCCACCCGCACGTCCTGAATCTTGGAAAGCTGAATATTGCGCGTGGATTTGGTGGCCACGCCGGTCTCGTAGCGGAGGCGGTCGCCGGTGATGGTGGTGCGGGTCAAGCGGCGCCGCAGCAACCGCAACAGGGGCCACGCCAGAAGGAGCACCGGAAGGGCCAACCACCAACCCGCGGGGTAATTCCCAACAAACAGGTACAACACCTCGATCGCAACGATCGCCAGGATTACCGCCGCAACGCCCGCCTTGATGAATTTCGTGGTCGGCTGAATGGTAAGGTCGGGCATATCGGTTTCCTCCGACCGTATTGTATCGCGCAATTCGAAGTGGACTCTCCTACTTCTTTCGCGGCGGCGCCTTCGTCACCTTGGGTGGCGATTCCAGGTTCTTGACGATCTCGGCTACATCCGCGGCCAGTTCCTGGTAGATGGGGTTCGGCGGATCCATTGCCACGAGAGCGCGCCGGTACAGAGCAATCGCGGCGTTTTTATTTCCCTCGAGAGTCTGCTCGGTGGCCGCGATCGAGAGACCAGTGGCGAAAAAGTGGGCGCGAATCGCATTGGCCCGCTCTTGCGCCTCGTTCGCCTGGTCGTACTTCTTCTGGTCGGCATAAAAGGTGGCCACCTTGTCGAGCGCCATGGCGACCATGGGATGGTCCTCACCCACGGATTTCACCCAGAGTGAAATCAGCCGCTGGTAGACCTGCTCGGCTTCCTCATACTTCTTCTGCCCGAACATGGCATACGCCATCCCATCCACCGGCGCGATCAGGTCCGCGTCGTCCTTGCCAATGAGCGTTTCGCGAATCACCAGGGCGTGCCGGAACGTCGCTTCCGCCTTGGGATAGTCGCGAGTGGTGATGTAAGCTCCCGCCAGCCGGTCGAGGTCCGGCACCAGCGACACGTCCAGAGCCGACACGCTCTTCCCGCGAATGGTGAGCGCCGCGTTCAAAGAGTTGATGGCTTGAGGAACGTTGGTCTCCTGCATGTAGATCTGGGCCATGCGGCTGAAATCGTCGGCCACCATGGTGCTCTCCGGTCCGAACGCACCTGTGTGCATCGCCATTACGCGCCCCAGGACGGCGCGGGCGCGGCTGTAATCCTTCATGCCGCGGCACAGCCCCACCGATACCAGCAGGTCGTCCGCAATTCGCGGATCGTTCAAACCGAAATTCTGTTCGCGCCAGTTGATGGCCATCTGCAGGTAATTGTCGGCGTCCGCGAACTCCCCCACGGCGGCTCGCACCGCAGTCAGACGACGCAGGATGTCGTAGCGCACGGGATTGTCGCGCGGAGTCTCTTGAGCGAATTCCCAGGCCTTCAGGAAGGACTGCCGCGCGGATTCGTAATCGCCCTTCATATTGCTCTCGTTTCCGGATTTCAGAAGCGCCGGAAGATCGGGCTCCGGCTCCTGGGCCCGCACGGTCCAGGGCACGGAACCGGCGAAGATCATCAGGCCGGCCAACCCGGCGTGACATACAATCAACCGCATGCTACATTTTGTAGTACTAATTTCTTAGTGATGTCAAGAGGCCGGGAGCAAAATAAATGGAACTCGACGGTTGCACCATCCTGCTGGAAACCCCCGTTATCGGCGTCCTAAACTGTGTTTGGAGTTTGCATGAGATTTCGGATGGCCGCGATCATGTGTGCCTGCGCCTTGCGTCTGATGGCGGACGAAGGTATGTGGCTCTTCAACCAGTTTCCGAAAGACCAGGTCCAGCAGAAGTACGGCTTCGAGGTGACGGATTCCTTCCTGGAACACATCCGGCTGGCTTCGCTTCGAGTGGGCGGCGGGTCGGGATCGTTCGTGTCGCCATCCGGTCTGATCTTCACCAACCAGCACCTCGTTTCGGAGTGTCTCACCAAAATCAGTTCGCCCGGCCACGACTACCTCAGGGACGGCTTCTACGCCGCGTCCCAGCAGGACGAGCCGAAGTGCGGCGGCCTGGAGGCCGAGGTTCTGCTTGCCCTGGAAGACGTCACGAAGCAGGTGAAGGAAGATGCCAGGCCGGGGACTAAAGCGGCCGAGTTGCTGCAGAAGCGAAACGCCGCGATTGCACGGATTGAGAAAGCGTGCCTGGAGAAGACCGGAAACCACTGCGTCGTGGTTAAACTATTCTCCGGCGAGCGCTACGATCTCTATCAATACCGGAAATACACCGATCTCCGCCTGGTGTTTGCGCCGGAGTTGGGCGTGGCTTTCTTTGGGGGCGACGTGGAGCACTCCACGTATCAGCGCTACGACCTCGACATCGCGTTTCTGCGTGCCTACGAAAATGGCAGACCGGCAGACACACCGCATTATCTGAAGTGGAGCCTCGAGGGCGTGAAGGACGGCGACCTGGTGTTTTCCGCCGGCAATCCGGCCGCCACCTCGCGGCTGGCCACCGCGGCCCAACTGGCCTTCTACCGCGACACCTCGCTGCCCATCACGATCGGGCGTCTGCAGACCCGCATCGAGGGTTTGCGCGCATTCGCCGCGAAGAATCCCGAGAATCCGCGAGCCACCGCGCGGATGCTCTCCGACTACGGCAACGCCTACAAATCAACCGCCGGAAAGTTGATCGGACTGAAGGATGACCGCCTGATGTTGCGCAAACAGAATTTCGAGCGGAAGCTGCGCAACTCCGTGGAGCACGATCCCAAGCTGGGCACGGAAGCCGGCAAGGTGTGGGACGAGGTGGCGGCGGCCTACAAGAATTGGATGCCGTTCGAGAAGCCATACGAGGTGCTGGAACGGCCCGCCGCGCAAGGCTCGACACTGTTCCAGATGGCAAGGCAAATCGTGCGCCTCTCCGAGGAGCGTGCCAAGCCCAACGATCAGCGCCTGCCGGAATATCGGGACAGCGCCCTGCCTTCACTCGAACTGTCGCTTTACTCGCCGGCGCCCATCGACGAATCACTCGAAATCGTGATGGTGACGCACTATCTGGAGGAACTGAAGGCCCTCGGCGACAAGGAGTCGCCCCTCAAACTGGTCTTGGGCGCCAGGACTCCGCAGGCTGCCGCGGAGGAATACGTGCACACGTCCAAGCTGAAAGACGTTGAAGAGCGCAAACGCCTGGCTGGCGACCGCAACCTGGTGCTCAAGTCGGAAGACGGGATGATCCGCCTGGCACGCATGCTGGATGAGCCGGCGCGCAAGCTGCTCAAGAAGCACGCCGAGACCATCGAGGCGCTGGAAGCCTCGAGCAGCGAGCGCATCGCACAGTACCGCTTCAAGGTCTTCGGCGTCAACGATTATCCGGACGCCACCCTTACGCCGCGGCTCAGTTTCGGAACCGTGAAAGCGTACCGCGACAAGACCGAAGCTCCCGTGCCGTTCGCCACGACATTCGGCGGCCTGTTCCACCTGGCCGACGCTCTCGAGCCTTACAAGTTGCCGCCGCGATGGATCGACGGCAAGCCATCCCTCAATCTCGTGATCCCGTTCAACTTCGTCAGCACGTGCGACAGCGCCGGGGGAAACTCCGGCAACGCCGCGGTAAACCAGTTGGGCGAAATCGTCGGCGTCAGCTTCGACGGCAACATCGAGAGCCTGGCTCTCACCTACCTGTACAGCGACGAGCAGGCGCGCGCAGTCCACGTGGCCACCCAGGGGCTGGTGGAGGCACTCCGCAAGCTGTACAAAACGACGGGGCTCTTGCGGGAGTTGGGCGTTCCGCTCACGTGACCAGCCGGGCTACCAGAAGTAGGCTTTCACCACTTGCGGGGAACTCGGGGCTCCCGCGATCACTTTAACGTGCAATACCAGTTGGAGGTTCTTCTTCTGCCAGTCGGGAGGGGCGCCCCGTAAAGCTTCGGCCATGAGATCGGGGTGGGTCACCAGATCTCCCGCGGCGTCGGTTCCATATTGCGTAATCCCGGCGATCTCCACCAGCATGGCATGGGTGTCGGGATGGAACACGCGCGAGACGATGGCATAGTCCTCGAGGGCCCTGCGGTCTCGCGGCAGATTGGGCAGCGCCCAATCGGTCGGCTTGCCGTTGTCCAGGATACAAAGGGGCCTGCGAGAAGCGTCGATGAAATAGCGCAACTGGCTGCTGATCTCCTTCCACCGGGTATACGAATAACCCACCAGAACAGCCGGCCCGGTCCGCAGATCCGGGAACGAAACATCGCTTCCGACCTTCAGCCGATACGGGCGTTTCATCCGCGTAAACATGGAAGTGAGGCGGGACGTGGCAATCAGATCCCCTCCGCCGACGAACTGGTCGGTCAACTCGACAAAGTCGGCTGCTGTAGGAGGGCCTGCGGCGTGCGCGTCGCGGTCCAGATTCCAGACGGGAACGTAAGCCGCGCCGACCATCACCGGCGAAGTCCCGCGAACCACAGGGGCCCAGAACTCATCCAGCGGAGTGGCCGTTGGCCGGCCGGTCATCATCCACAGAAGGCCTGCGGCGGCTGCCAGCAAAACGGCGGAGGCGGCCAACCATCGAGCCTGGGGAAATCGCCGCCGCTCCGCGGGGGCCGCTTCTGTCCGCGGCGCATGCGTGGGTAAGGCACTCGCGGCTGCAGGCGGAAGCGGGGCGGGCAGCGTACCGGAGGCATTTGCGTTGCTGTGAAACTCCGGGACGTAGGTGCCCGACGGAAGCTCGATGCGGATCGGGTCGCGCGCTCCCTGGTCCGAATAATAGAGCCCCAGCCGTTTACGCACCTCGCCGGCCTTGACTCGGACGGTGGCGTCTTCGCTCGGATCGTAGCTGGTGGGCCGGCCGAATACGTCGATGCCGATGGTTCGCTCCTTGAGAAGGTCGGCGTGGCCGTTCAGGGTATTCTCGATAACGTACCGGAGAAACTCCTGGCTGCGCTTGCTGGAACGAAACTCGTGGCTGGCCAGCACACGGTTCAGTTCTTCGCGCACTTGATCTTCCGTGACGGGGACTGCCGGATCCCCATCGGACGCCCCGAGCCCAGGCGCTTGTCCCTGAGACATGAGTCCTGCCGATCTGTAGGTTCTGGTCCGATTCTAACAGACCACGCGCCAGCCGAATCGCGATATATTGATGCCTTGCCTCTCCTCGAAGCGGCTGCGATCACCAAGTCATTCGCCGGCGTGCAAGCCCTTAAGGGCGTCTCCTTTGAACTGCGCGAAGGCGAGGTGCACGCCCTGGTGGGAGAGAACGGAGCCGGCAAGTCTACCCTCATCAAAGTCATGACTGGCGCGCTGATCCCCGATTCCGGAATCCTGAAAGTATCCGGGCACCCGGTAACGCATCACAGCCCTGCGGTGGCCAGGTCGCTAGGGATTGCCGCGGTGTACCAGCAGCCGGCGCTCTTTGCCCACCTGACGGTAGCAGAGAACATCGCGCTGTTCCTCGAGAGCGCCGGCCTGTGGCGCACGGTGGACTGGAAAGCCCGATCCACGCAGGCGAGCGAACTGCTGAAGCGCGCCGGATCGAGCCTTCAACCCGGCCGGCTGGTGGCCACCCTCAGCATGCCCGAGCAGCAGATCGTGGAAATTGCCAAAGCGATCGGCGCCAACGCCAAAATTCTGATCCTGGACGAGCCCACGGCATCGCTCGAGAGCCACGAAGTGGAGAGCCTTTTCCAGGTGATCGCGTCGCTTCGAGCCCAGAGCGTTGGCATCATTTATATATCGCACCGCCTGGAGGAGATTGCCGCCATTGCAGACCGTGTAACCGTCCTGCGCGATGGCCACACCGTGGATACCCGAAATCGGGGCGAGGTGGACCGGGCAGAGCTGATCTGCATGATGGTGGGCCGGGAAGTCTCAGCCATTTTTCCGAAGCGCGAGGTGCCCATCGGCGAGACCGTGCTCGAAACCCGCGGTCTGAGCAGCCGTGCCGCTGGGGTGCATGACGTTTCCATCCGGGTAAAGGGCGGTGAGATTCTGGGACTCGCCGGACTGGTGGGTTCCGGCCGCACTCAACTCGCCGGGACTATCTTCGGCCTCACACCAGCCGACTCCGGCGAGATCCTGCTGCGCGGTTGCCCCGTGCGCATCGGCTCCCCAGGGGAGGCCATCGCCGCCCAAATCGGCTACGTGCCGGAAGACCGCCGCCAGCACGGCGTGGTGCTCGAGATGGCGATCGCCGCGAACACGAGCCTGGCGAACCTGCAGTCCGTTTCGCGGCGAGGCATGATCGATACCGCGCTCGAGCGCCAACTGGCTCGCGGTTACGTCGAGAAGTTGCGCATCAAGACGCCGTCGATCTACTCCGAAACTGGTTCCCTTTCCGGCGGCAATCAGCAGAAGGTGGCGCTGGCGCGCTGGCTCGCGATCCGCCCGCAGGTGCTGATTCTCGACGAGCCTACCCAGGGAGTGGACGTTGGCGCGAAAGCCGAGATCCACCGGATTATGGTGGACCTGGCCGAACAGGGCGTGGCGATCATCATGATCTCGTCGGAGCTGCCGGAGATTCTCGGTATGAGCGATCGCATCGCGGTGATGCATGCCGGTCAGGTGGCCGGAGTCCTGGCGCGTGGAGAAGCGACCCAACACAGCATTATGTCGCTGGCGTTAGGTGAGGTGGCCGCATGATGCGGCATGGCGCAAGCACTCTTGCCTGTACCCATGGGCCCGAACGGCTCATGCCGACGCGTTTTGGTCGCATCGTGTGCCCGCCCGACAAGCGTCCCCATGAGTGGGGACGCGGCAGGCAGGAGTGCCTGCGCCACGTCGTCCGGCGTGGGCCGGCGCGGCCCATGGGTACAGGTATGATTGCCTGCGCCGGATCATTTGCGCGGAGCCTTCCATGAGCACTCACGCGAGAGAGATTTCGCTGGCTATCGCCATTGCCGTCCTGGCCGTCGTTCTCGCGCTGACCGCGCCAGGCTTCTTTACCGTCGCCAACCTTCGCGACCTGGTGATGACGAACATGCCCGTGCTGATCGTCGCGCTGGGCATGACGCTCGTTATCCTTACCGGGCAGATCGACATCTCGGTGGGTTCCATGTTCGCCATTTGCAGTGTGGCGGCCGGCGTTTTTGTGAAGATGGGGCTGCCTACACCGGCCGCGGGTATTGCCGCCGCCATGTCCGGCGCCATTCTGGGCGCGTTAAACGGGGTGCTGGTGGCATACGTTCGGATTCCCTCTATCGTCGTGACGCTGGCGGTGATGGTGGCTTTGCGCGATGGTCTCCGCTGGGTGACGCAAGGCGCCTGGGTGCAGGATCTGCCACCTTCGTTCCAGTGGTTCGGATTGCCGCAAGCCGCGAGCGAAGGAATTACCATCGCGTTCGCCGCCGCGCTCCTTACCGTGGTTGCCTGGGGATTGCGCAACCTTGCGGCGGGGCGAGCGGTGTATGCCACCGGCTCGAACCCGTCGGCCGCGCGTCTCTCCGGAATCGATTCCGACCGCGTGATCTTTTGCGTCTTCGCGCTCACGGGCGCGCTCACCGGCTCGGCCGCGCTCTTCAATTCCGTCCGCTTCAACCAGATTCCCAGCAATGCCGGCGTCGGCATGGAGATGCAGGTGATTGCCGCCGTGATTGTCGGCGGCACCGCCGTGACGGGCGGCCGCGGAACGATTGCCGGCACGCTGCTGGGGGTCGTCCTGCTGGGTATGATCGGCCCGGCACTCACGTTTCTGGGGATCAGCGCTTACTGGGAGCGCGCCATTCAAGGCGGCATCATCCTGGCCGCCGTCGCGATTGACGCCGTCAATGTCCGTTCGAGGAGATATGCAGGCGACCTTGCCGCTGATCGAGCATAGATCCTGGCGCGAACGCTGGTTCCCCAACAGCGAATGGGTGCTTCTGCTGGCGCTTGGCGTGGAGATCGGCGTGTTCACGGTGCTCGGCGAGAACTTTTTCTCGTGGGCCAATTTTTTCGAAGTCGTCCGTCTCAGTGTGGAACTGGGGCTGCTGGCGCTGGCGTTGACGCCGGTCATGATCACCGGAGGGATCGACCTGTCGGTGGGCTCCATGATGGGCCTGGCTGCGGTGGTCTTCGGTGCGGCGTGGCGCGACTGGGGGTGGCCCATCGGCGCGGCCGCGTTGCTGGCATTGCTTCTCGGCGCTGCCGGTGGTGCGCTGAACGGAGCCCTCATCACACGCCTGAACATCCCCCCGATCATCGTCACCCTCGGTTCCTTCTCCATGTTCCGCGGCATCGCCGAAGGACTCACGCACGGCGCCGTGAATTACAGCGGCTTTCCAAGCTCCTTCCTGCAATTGGGCCAGGGATATCTGTGGGGTGTGATACCCGTGCAATTCCCGATTTTTGTTCTGGCCTTGGCGGGCTACGGCGTTCTGTTGCACCGTTCGGTTGTCGGCCGCACTTTGTATGTCATCGGCTTCAACGCCTCGGGGGCCCGCTATGCCGGCGTCCGCGTGGAGCGGCGCATCGCTCTGGCCTATCTTCTGAGCGGCTTCGTCTCGAGCGTGGCGGCGATCATTTATGTGGCCCACCTGGGCCAAGCCAAGTCCAACGCCGGAACGGGGTACGAATTAGCGGCGATTACCGCCGTCGTGCTGGGCGGGACGTCGGTTTTCGGCGGACGCGGCACGGTGTGGGGCACGCTGTTCGGCCTGTTCTCGATCTCGGTTCTGCAGAACGGGCTGCGGCTTGCGGCCCTGCCTTCGGAGTTGACCGGCGTGCTCACTGGCTCGGTCCTGATCCTGACCATCGCCATCGGCCGATGGCGCACCGCTTCACCCGCCGCCACAATTGTCCGATCAGAAGCTACCATCGAAGAAGCACCTCCCATGAGGAACACACAACTTGCCGTGCTCTGCGCCACGGTATTAGCCGGCTCCCTGATCGTGGCCGCGACCAACATTTGGCTCGTCCGTTCTCTGCCGACGGCGGGAGCTTCGATGGCGGCGCCTGCTTCCACCGCGGGCCATCGTCCGGTCATCGCGGTGATGCCCAAGGCCAAGGGCGATCCCTATTTCGTCAGTTGCCGGGCCGGCGCCGAAGAAGCGGCCAGGGAGGTTGATGCGGAGCTGATTTGGGATGGTCCCACCGGTCTCGATCCGGCCAAACAGAATGAAGTAGTGGAGGGCTGGATCACGCGTCATGTGGATGCCATCGCGGTGAGTGTGGAGAACCAGGCCGGCATTTCGACGGTCCTTCGAAAGGCCCGCCAGCGCGGAATCAAGGTGCTGACGTGGGACGCCGATGCCGAACCGGATGCCCGCGATTACTTCATCAACCAGGCCACCCCGGAAGGAATCGCTAATACTCTCACGGACGAAGCAGCCCGCCTGCTCGGTGCGAAAGGCGAGTTCGTCATTGTCACCGGCGCTCTCAGCGCTGCCAATCAGAACCTGTGGATCGATTTCATTAAGAAGCGCCTGGCCAAATATCCGGACATGAGGCTGGTGACCGTACGGCCCAGCGACGACGATCGCGATAAAGCCTTTGCCGAAACGCAGACCGTGCTCAAGGTCTATCCGGCGGTCCGCCTGATTATGGACATCGCCGCTCCGGCCGTCCCCGGTTCCGGAGAAGCGGTAAAGCAGTCGGGCCGCAAGGATGTGGACGTGATCGGCCTCTCGCTTCCGAATCTGTGCAAGCGCTACGTGCACGACGGGAACGTCCAGGCAGTGGTCCTGTGGAATACCAGGGACCTCGGATATCTGACGGTGTACACGGCGGCGATGCTGGCGCAGAATCGCATTCCCTCGGGCGCGACCAGTTTCTCGGCCGGCCGACTGGGACAGATCGAGATTCGGGACACCCAAGTCATCCTGGGGAATCCGATGATCTTCAACAAAACGAATATCGATCAGTTCGATTTTTAGGGCGCCACAATCAGCGCCCACCCGTTTTTGTGCCGCACTTCGCGCGCCGGAGGAAGCGCTTTCCGCACTTCTGCGACTTCGTGACCTTCGAATCCGCTGGCCAGGATCACGCCACCGGGACGCAGCACCCGCGTGAAATCGGGCGCGAGCTGAACGATTGCCGTGGGGCTGATATTGGCAACCACCAAATCGATGGAGTCCGCCGCGACGGCGTTTACCGAGCCGACAAACGCCCCGCCGGCAATGGCCACCGCCACGCCATCGACATCGCATCCATAGACGGCACCCGAACCCAGCAGGCGCGCGACTTCGGCCAGGATGCCGGATCCGGTACCCACATCGAGCACTGCCATTCCGGGCTTGCGGTAATCCTCGAGAGCTTCGATGCAGAGTTGCGTGGTCGGGTGGACGCCCGTCCCAAACGCCAGCCCCGGGTTGACCGCGATTCGGAAACGGCCCGGAGGAGCCGGATCATCGCGCCATGCCGGTACGAGGAAGAAACACCTGCCGACTTCGACCGGTTGGAGAAGGTCGCGCGCTGTCTGCACCCAGTCGTGCTCTTCCACCTGGTGGAAATCGGCCCCGGGAAACAAGCGGGCCAGGGAGTTGCGATCGGCGCCGTCTTCAAAGAACGCGCGAAGACGCTGGGGATCGAGTTCCACGATTCCAGCAGAACCCTGTTCCCACAACTCCGCTATGAGGAGGTCGCGGTCGTCCGGATCGGATTCGATTTCCATCGAGAACATAAGGAACCATCGCTATATTCGCACGGTGCGATGGGCGCCGGTAGAGGCGGAAGGGGAGGGTTGAACAGCCTCGAGATCTCCTGGTACGATAAAAAGGCCCTGCATGGTGGGTGTAGCTCAGCTGGTAGAGCGCTGGATTGTGGTTCCAGTGGCCGTGGGTTCGAACCCCACCACCCACCCCATACTAAACAAAACACTTACAAGTTGATGCTTCAAGGACACTGTAGTGGTTCTTGTAGTGGTTCTCACTTCACTCTCCTGAATTTCGGCACCTGTTGCTGGTGATAGGCCGCGAGCTTTTCGCCCGCCGCTTTGATGTCGTCCTCCAAGAATGATGTCGTAGCGCCGGTATACCGATTCGGTGCGGTGCCCGCTGATCTGCATTGCTACGTGGCGCGGGATGCCGGCGCGCTCCATGTTCCGAATGGCGCTGCGTCTCAGATCGTGGAAGTGCAATCCCTCGAGTCCCGCCTCTTTGCAGGCCTTCGGCCAGCCTTTTAGATGACCGCCGAGCGACCGGCCGTTGTAGTGGAAGACCAGATCGCAGCCGTCCACGCACTTATTCAACTGCCAGTCCAGCCATTCAACCATGTCGCCGTAGATCGGCAGCGTCCGAGGCTTTTTGCTCTTCGCCTGTCCCTTGTAGATCCGGATCTCGCGGGCATCCATGTCGACTTGGTTCCGGCGTAGTTTTCGAAGCTCTCCGAGCCGATTGCCGCAGTGGTAACCCACCACCAGCAGCGCCTTGAGGTGATCGGGCATGGCCTCGCGCAGCACCATGTACTGGCCGTGTTCAATGAAGCCTTGGCGCACGTTGTCTTCATCCAGCTTGGGGATGTACGGTGCCCGATGGACGAGTGGCGGGTCTTCGCGGAGTCCCAGGCTGAAGCCGCGGCGGACAATGGCCAGCTCGCGGTTGATGGTTGCGTCGGATGCGTTGGCAGCGCGCCGGCTCGCTACATAGGCTCGCCACGTGCTCGCGCCGGCCCGGGAGGCCACGATGTTTCCGAGGACCGGCTTGATGTTGGCTTCGTACCGCCACTTCGTTGTGTCCGCGTCGCGGAGCTTGCGGAGCCGGTAGTCGTCCAGCACCAGCTCGCATAGATCGGCGATGGTGGCGCGTTCGGGCGCGACCTCCTTCCCGGCCGCCGCCTCGCCGATCTTGATTCTCAGTTGTCGCCGGGCCTCGGCCTCATCGTTTTGCCCAGTGCTCTCGTTGATCTGGCGCCCATTGGCGAAGTATTGGAGCCACCAGATCGCTCCCCGGCGGTAGACGGTACCGGTCCCGCGTGTGTGTCCAGCCATTGGTGACACCATTACCTCTGGGCCTTCCGAAGTTCAACCCAGCGGTCGAGATCGGCACGATCCAAATGGATGCGTGATCCTTCCCGTACGGCAAGTTCACAAACGGACAGACGTCGATCTCGAAGGCTTTCATCGATCGGAACAACTCCTCGCGCACGGCCGGCGTGAAGCCGCTCCGAGTTCTTCCGACGTAGACCAGACGATCATTTTCGAAATAGCCAAAGATCAGAACGTCGAAAGTTCGCGTCCCAACCGTGTAGCCGGCGATCACGAACTCCTGCCCCTGATTGATCCGCATCTTCTGCCAGGTGCCCGAGCGCTGTCCCGGCTCGTAGCGGCTATCCTGTCGCTTGGCGACGAGCCCTCAAGGCCCTGTGCGCGGACGGCTGGGATTAAGTCGGCTAACGATGCCTCCAGGATCAGGGACTCGCGCACCGGCTCGTGGAGCATGGGCAAGACTTGCTGCTGCAAGAGCTTCCGGCGGGCGGAAAGCTGTTCCGACATCACATCCCGCCCGTTCAGGACCATGACGTCGAACACGTAGTACACGACGCTCGTCATGGATGAGCCGAAATTCTGCAGCAGATTGAATGAAGGCCTCCCAGCGTCGTCCAAGGCGACGACTTCCCCGTCCACGATCGTGTCGTCGGGCAGCCCCGCGAGCGCCCTGAGGATTACGGGATATCGCGTGTTGAAGTTCTTGTCGTTGCGCGACCTCAACTGAACCTTGCCGTTGGTCTTGATTGCTAGCGCGCGGTAGCCATCGAGTTTAACCTCGTAGGCCCAGTTCGGCCCCTCGGGCAGCGCCGTCGCCGGTGCCAGCAGCATTGGTTCGATAAACTTCAGGTTCGAGAGCCCCAGTCCATAGTCTACCGAGGCCAATGCCATCGTCGCTTATCTGCTTGCGGTGGGACGCCGGGGATGGAGAGAGAGAGCCTCCACCCGGTCTTCAAGGTCGGCCAGAAGTTCGGAGACCCGGAGGCCGAACGCTCGGGCGAACATCGTAAGTACTTGAATAGTAAGGTTCCTGGCGCCGTTCTCGGCCGAGCCGATGTAGGTGCGATGGACACCGCAGCGATCCGCAAACTCTTCCTGAGACCACTGGCGTTCTTCCCGAAGTTCCTTAATTCGTTGGCCGATCGCGAGTTGAAGTAGAGGATCGGTCTTCTTCCGCCTTTTCTCCTGCACCCTTTTCAGGGTCGGCAAGGGGACGATTGTTCACCACAGACAACTATTCGACAGACCAGTATTAGAATATGCTCGATCCGGTGAGCCAGGGCGCCGGGCGTGGGCCATCAGATGCGGTCGAGAAACGCATACTCAGGTCGCCCCAGAAAGGATCGTTGTCGAACCAGGGAAATTAGAGCTTCAAGCATCGCTCTAGCCGCCGAGAAAAGCAGGACATCAATGAGAAATATCAAGTTAGCGTGCCTCGCGCTCCTGGCCGTCTGCGCTTTCGCGGCTGAAATCAATCTGGGCTACCCAGTCACGTACGCTGGTGGCTCCATCGCTACGGTGAAGACCGGGCATAGTCAAGAAGTAGGTATTTAAGGTTAAGGTCCCGCTTGAGGCCGCTGCACGCGAGGGCGGCGGCTTTTTTGCGGCCACGAACCGCTATCTACTTCGACTCCCGGTGCACGCACTCCTTAGCCACTAATCGCGCTCGATCGTCGGACGCGCCAATGCAAGAGATGTATTGGGTTTTCAGAATCTGGTCCAAAGAGCTTTCCTTGCCTTTGCCGCTGCGCCCGTAGTTGAACTTCGTATCCGGGCTGTATACCACCAGGCGCCGGGCTCCGCTTTTCGCGTCTACCATGATTGTCGAACTGTCCCTGTCAATCATGAAGACTTTGCCCTGGACGCTAGTCATATTCGGGGCTTTGTCCTTCGCAACCACATTGAGGGTGAGTACCAGGGAGAGAAGGACCGCGACCCCAAAACCAACCGTATTGAAAGAGCTGATTCGCATGCGTCACCTGCACGCATTCAAGTTCCCTCGGTGTCACGACCGACGCATGTTCCAATCGCCGCTGGTTACCGCCAATCTCTGTACGTGCTGCTTCATCTGCAACTTCTCTCGTCGACAACTTCTCACGCGGACCAGGGCAGCCAGTCCGACAGCTAAAACGCTTCCAAGGACTATGGCCGCAAAGACGAGGAATGCGCCAGGAAAGAAATCCATGGTGCACCTCCGCGATGCTTCGGGCGTATTTCCAGGTTCTCCATTCTGATGTTCCGGACAGATCCGGTATACACCTTTGCACGTCATGACGCAACCAGGGTTCCGCCAGGGTTCAGCTCGGTGCGCTGCGCAATCTACACGCTCAAGGCGACCGAGGAGGGGCTCGGCCAGGAGTTCAATGCATTACACAGCGGGAATGCGCCGAACCTACATTCTGAGCCAGCACCAGCATGGGGCTGGACCGTTTTTCGGCAACATTACGATGACTGCGGCTTCACCGGCGTCCATCTCCAACCGCCTCTTCTCAAACCGGGCTTGTATCCAGCGTAGGACCAGCGGAGGAGAGAAGGCTTAGCGCTCGCCAGGCGGAAGTTGAGACATCAGAGATATCGGTAGGTGTGCCGCGACGGTGTTCGCCAACCGGTCTGCCAGCCCCTGCGCAACACGATCGCAGGCGTTCGATCGGACCTACCAAGCGTCATTGGCAGCGACGCTGGAAAACCGGGTGTCGTGTCTGGTGGCGGAAATCTATGCGCGCCGAACCCGGTTCGCAGGCGCACCTCAGGAGCGGATCAAGGAGGCACGCAAGACACACCAGAGCAGGGCCGGGGAGCAGCGGCGGCCCGAGGGATCGGTTGTATCGAGGACCTAGGCGTAGCTCTGGGACGTCGTTCATCGCGGCCGACTGAACGTCGGTGGCCATCGAAGGCGGGCTCGCATTGTCCTGGCACCGATTCAAATAGGCGCACACGCATCTGCGGCGCATGTCGTGGGATGCGAGCCGATTGTTGCCGATCCATGTGGATGGGCGCACCGAACCTGCGCGTTATCCGGTGATATCGGCAGCCCGAAACCCGTGCCGACGAGGATTGGCTCCACCCACTCTTCTTTCAAGAGTGGGGCGTTCATTCGGTCGGAGACGCTTGGGTGGACGTCCCCGTTTGGTGCCATCGTCCGAAAAACCGCTCCAATTCTGCCCAGACGAATGGGGGTTTGGCGATCATTTGGCCGGCGTCAACCGGCGGTTGAGGTTGGTTGCGCGAGCGGTGTACCGGGCGGGTTCGGCGCGCTCTCCTTGGTTTTGTTCTGGATGACGTCGCGGTACGCCGTGAGCTGGCGGATCAGGGGGTCGACCTGTCGGAGACTTAAGGGCAGTTGCGGATGGCGCTCCAGATAGCGCCGCACAAATTTGTACTCGCAGACGCCGACCTCCAGCGCGGCGGCACAGGCGTCCTCCACACTGGCGGTACCGTATTTCTTGGCCAGAGACAACATGCCTTGGATGCGGCGCACGGCGGCCTCACCTTCTTGGCGATGCATGCCGTGGCAGACCGCTCCGATCTGGGGTCCGGCGTGATCGGCTCGGGCCAGCAGTTGCATGGTGCCCGGCGGGGTATGTTTGGGTCGGGTCGTCCTCTTTGATGCGATGACCGCCACGTGCATGGCGCAGGTGCTCGCGCAGCAGTTCTCCGGTCTGCGGGTTCAGCAGGCGCACCTGGTGGACATCCCACTGCACGTGGACACGTCTTCCAATCCAGCCCGGCGGGGCGCCGTAGTAGGCGGCCTCGACTTCCACGCAGCCGTTCAAATGCACCGTTCGTTCACCGTACTGGTAATAGCGAAAGGGCTCGACCGGTAGCGCTAGCAGCGCTGGCCGCTCTTCGGCGAACATTGCCGCGACCTGCCGCTTGGTGGTGCCGTGGATGCGCGTGTCGGCCCAGCGCTCTTCCCAGTGATCCAGGTACGACTGTGCCTCCGCCAGGCTTTCGAAGCGCAATCCTTTTAGAGGGGTCTTCTGCGCATGGCCCACGCCGGACTCCAATCCCTGTTCCTCCACGGAAGCCGCGGAGTAGAACGGGGCGACATTCTTCTTCACACCATTCTGCGTAATGACCCGGCCATCGAAATAGTCCTTGGCCGGCACGAAATAGCCCAGTAGCGTGGCGCGGCTGCCGGATTCCAGTACCCATGGCTCCTCGCTCGGTTTGCATTCCAGGGTGAGCGAAGGTTCTACCGCGCCGTTGCAGGCCACGCCGGGCAGGTACGTCTGAAAGCTTTGGGCGTTGATGCGCAGGCGGCCTCGCATATCGCGAGGCCAGGGGTGTGGAGGTGACAGCGGAATGGCGGCAGACGGGGCCCACTGGCCGCTCTGACGGGAGTACAGCATTACCTTGGTTGGCGAGAGGACCACCATGTCGCCCGCTGGGAACGCTACATCCAGCATGGCCTCTTCCTGCTCCCACACCATTTTCTTTTCGAGCGTGACCCCGGGTGAGTTCGTGGATTCCGGGTCGGCGCGCTTCCAGCCGGAGATCCACACCTGGCGGTCATCGCCTTTCCGGACTTCCTCCACCAAGAGGTACTCGGTCCGGTTCTCCGAGAGGGTGACGCGGGCTTCCGCGGGGGCCGTACCGTCGCTGATGCGGCCGCCGGCTTCCCGCAACGCAGCGGCGAAGGCGCCGCGGATCCGGACCAGCTCGGACGATACCAAAGAGGAGATGTTGCTCCAGGCCACCGATACCGCCTCGCCTCGACCAGCGAATGCTACGGTTTTTCGGGCAAGCTCCCGTGCGGCGCCATTCCCGTCTTCGGCCGCCGAGGCGCCGGGCGGGATGAAGAACAGGAGCGCGGCGAGGACCGCGTGCCATCCCTTCACGGCTGCGATCATAGCACATTGCGGTCCTTTCCTTTCGGTCTGCAAATGATTGTCGATCTTGTGCCGCGCGGAGTAAAATGACTTGTCATGCCGCTCACCGCTGGAGCCCGCCTCGGCCCCTACGATGTCCTGGCGCCCGTGGGATCGGGCGGCATGGGCGAAGTCTGGAAAGCGCGCGACACCCGCCTGGATCGCACCGTCGCCATTAAGGTATCGGGCGCGCATTTCAGCGAACGCTTCGAGCGCGAAGCGCGGGCCGTCGCCGCGCTGAACCATCCCCACATCTGCCAGCTTTACGATGTCGGCCCCGACTACCTGGTGATGGAATACATCGAGGGCAAGCCGCTGGCCGGGCCGTTGCCGCTCGACCAGGCCTTGGACTTCGCGATTCAGATCGCCGAAGCGCTGGATGCCGCTCACCAGAAAGGCATCGTCCACCGCGATCTGAAGCCTGCCAACATCCTGGTCACCAGGTCGGGAGTCAAGCTGCTGGATTTCGGCCTCGCCAAAGTGGGCGCGTCCGCGGAGGCCACCGCCGCGGGCGAAACCCAGGCCATGTCGCTGACCAGGGAAAACACCATCCTCGGAACCCTGCAATACATGGCGCCGGAGCAACTGGAAGGCCACGAAGTCGATGCGCGTGCCGATATCTTCGCCTTCGGCGCGGTGCTCTACGAGATGCTGACCGGAAGGAAGGCCTTCGAAGGAGGCAGCCAGGCCAGCCTGATTTCGGCCATCATGACTCGCGAGCCGCCGGCCGTGTCGGGCGTGGCGCCGGCCGCAGTGGATCACGTCCTCCGGCGCTCGCTGGCCAAAGACCCGGCCGGTCGCTGGCAGACCGCGCGCGACCTGGCCCTGGAGCTGCGGTGGATTCGCGAGGGCGGCGCACATGCTAGCGCTTCCGCTCCTGCACCGCGGCCGAAGCGGCGTGAAACGTTCGCCTGGATCGGCATGGCAACATGCGCGGCGGCTGCGCTGGCAATGGCATTCCTGCTTCTGGGGCGCCCGCAAGCCATGCCTGTGCCGATCCGGTTTACCGTGGATACTCCCGCGAATGCCCCGCTGGCTGGCTTCGGCGGCGCCCGGCCAACGGTTTCGCCGGATGGCCGATCCGTGTTGTTCATGGTCGTGGATCTGGCGATTGGGAACAATGTGGCGTATCTGCATGACCTGGCGACAGGCCACAGCCGGGCGCTGCCGGGAACGGAGGGAGCAACGGCAGTCTACTGGTCATTCGACAGCCGGTCCATGCTGATGTCGCGAGGCGGCAGTTTGTTGGTGATGGATCTCAATACCAATTCGCCGCAGCGGTCTCCTGCACCGGACGGAATCTGGTCCTCGTGGGGACCGGAAGGCATTCTCACTGCGTCACCCCAAGGCATTCAGTTGACTCGTCCCGACACCGGCAGCATGCGGTGGATCCGGACCATCGAGGCCGGCGATCCGTTTCGGTATTATTACCCCATCCTGATTCCCGGCGGCCGATGGCTGCTGTACAGCAGATCCAGGGCCGGCAATTCGACTTCGCAGCCTAACAGTACCTCCGTTCACGTGTCTTCGCTGGACGGCAAATCCGACCGGGAACTCCTATCCGGCCAGACCGCAGCCATGTACGGCGGCCCTGGCTACCTTCTGTATCTGCGGGGAGACACATTGATGGCCCAGACAATGGATGTGGTGAGCGGGCAGTTGCGCGGGGCCGCTGCTCCCGTGGTCAGCCCGGTGGCGCGGGTGGCCTCCTCCGATGGCTTGGGCTCGTACTCGGCGTCCGACAACGGCGTCCTGGCTTTTCGCAGGGGCACTATTATCACCGAAGACCGTTTGGTATGGTTCGACCGGTCGGGCAAGCGGCTGGGCACTGTGGGAGGAGTCGCGGACTATACCAACCCGGCGATATCACCGGACGGCAAGCGCATTGCAGTGGGCATTCGCGACCCGGCCACCGCCCGGCGGGATATCTGGATCCTCGACCTCGAACGGGAGGCCTTGGCTTCCCGATTCACTTTCGATCCGGCCGACGATTTCAACCCGTTCTGGTCCCCGGACGGGGCGCGGATCGCTTTCTCTTCCGACCGGCGTGGCGCCCGCGACCTGTACGTCAAGAACGCCTCCGGGACCGGCGAGGACGAAACGCTGCTCGCATCCTCTTTTGCGAAGAGCCTGGAGGACTGGTCGCCAGACGGCCGCTGGCTGGTCTATAACGAAACGTCGCCGGGAAGCGGCGTGGATCTGATGACCGTCTCCGTGGACAGCCGGCAACGGCAAGAGTTCCTCCGCACGCCGTTCACCGAGGATCACGGCAAACTCTCCCCGGACGGCAAATGGATGGCTTACCGCTCCAATGAATCGGGACGCTTCGAGGTCTACATCCGTCCGTTTCCGCCGGCACCCGGGAAATGGCAGATCTCCAACGGAGGCGCCACGGAGGCCCAGTGGCGCGGCGATGGCAAGGAGCTGTTCTTCACGACCTTGCAGGATCCGGTGCGGATCATGGCGGTGGATATCGGTGTAAGCAACGGCGCGATTGTGCCGGGAATCCCACATCTCCTTTTTGAGGTGCGCCTGCCCGCCGGAACCTGGCGAAATCGCTGGTTGGTGACGCGGGACGGACAGAAGTTCCTGGCCGTCGTGTTGCCGGAGCAGAGCGCACCCAACAGCTTCGAGGTCATCGTCAACTGGCCGTCCCTGCTCAAGAAGCAGTAGGACGTGGCGCAGACTCTCAGTCTTGACTCTCAGTCTGTCTACATGGGCCGACCGCGGCTCGAAAATCGATTGACGGCCTCGCGCGAAGGTGCTAAATTTCTAGCAGGAGAGATCGGGCGTGCTTACCAGACTCATCCCGATTGCTTTCGTTTGCTTCGCGGCGCGAGGACAGGCGACGGACCCTGCGTTCGAGGTCGCGTCCATCAAGCCCGCGGTACCCTTGGGGCCGCTCGGCAGGAGATTCATCGTCAGCGGTGGTCCCGGAACACGCAATCCGGGTCTGTATCGATGCCAGAACTGCAGCCTCTACCAGGCCGTGATGCAGGCGTACGATATCAATCTGCCCGCCAAATTCTCGGGACCGGATTGGCTGGAAGGCGTAAGGTTCGATTTCTCGGCCAAACTGCCGGAAGGCACGACCAGCGAGAAGTTCCACCTGATGCTGCAGAATCTGCTCGCCGAGCGCTTCCGGCTGAAGGTTCATGGCGAGAAGAAGGAGATGGCGCTGTACGAACTTGTGGTCGCCCGGAATGGGCCGAAGTTCAAAGAATCAACTCCGAAGGACCCGCCAAAAGATGACGCGCCTCCCGAAAAGATGGAAACGGATCGCGAAGGGTATCCGATTCTTGCGCCGGGTACGACGATGGCCGTGATACCGGGGCATGCGCGCATACAATCGGAGAACCAAACCATGGAGTGGCTTGCCGACATGTTATCGGGCCCGATGGGAGGGCTGGTTGTGGACGCCACCGGATTGCAGGGGAAGTACGATTTCGTGCTGTCATGGGCTATCGAGGAAAAGGGCGCGTCGGCAGCCGAACCTGTTGGCCCCAGTCTGCTTATCGGCCCCGAGGACGTGTAGATCACCAATCACCCGCTCAAAAACTCCAAGATCGAAATGCTTCGCTGCGGGCAGCGCGGTGGCGGTTCTGTGGGAACAGCCACCCGCATCAAGAAACGCCGATCACTCATTGTTTGAACGGCAAACAGTTGTACAACAAGAGGTCTCCTTTAGTGGTGTCCGCGTAGTAGGAAGTCGGGCCCGGGAAGATCCCGGCTGTGAAGGTCGGTGCGATCGCTCCAATGCCGTCCATGAAGCACCAGTATTGGTTCGTGGGCAGAGACAGGTTGACGGGACCGCCCGTGCCCGGGTCGCCCGACCAGACCGCCGACTTGAGATACTGCCAAGTCACCGGGTAGCCTTGGTATGTGCTGCAGAAGGCGTACGTCGAGATGTTAGCCCCAGAAGGGGCATGCGCCAGCATCTCGGTAGTCTCCGCCGCGGCTTCCTGCGCGTAGACAAAACTCGCGACTTGATCGACGTCGGTAAAGCCGCCCGACACTCCCGCCCAGATGCATGCCTGGTTGCTGCCGCCAACGATCTTCGTAGCCGGTGGGGCGCCGCCGGTGGCGGCCAGATCGTGGGCAGGAAGAAAAGTCTCGGCGTGGATAACGGGGGGCAGTCCCTGGAATTCCGTAAAGTGCGCGCAGCTCCAGCCCACTGTAGGTCCGTCGATCCGGCTCTTCGGCCAATGCCGGTACAGGGTGTAATAGTCATCCTTCACCACGATTTCTACCACGGTGGAGCTGTCGAAAATCCCCGACAAGTTGAGCAGGCCGCACATGGCATAGTCGTTCGGATTAATCCCGCCGGCCGGCGCCCCTCCGAGCGGGGTGTAGGAACTGTAGCCGTTGCCGTCGGGATCGAGCGTGCCCCCGCCCGAGACGGTCCCATTAACCACTGCACCTGCCTGCTGCGGAAGGCAGGTGAATGCCAGCCAGAGCGGAAACACGATCCGGCATATCAGGCTCCTCACCAGCGCCTGGTTGTAGTTACTCTTCATTTCAGTTTCCCTCCCTATCTTCTTGCAAATCGCCGCGAGATCACGATCAGTGAGTCCCGCGTGCTCGGACAAAACAGCGGAAACCGGCGGCGAAACGCCTCATCGACTCTTGAAGTTTCTTTTGACAATTGACGGCGTGATGAAACGCCGAGCCGTTTGCGGCCACTTTACTTCGGAGGGTAGGGACCCAGGTGATGGAACCGCGTCCAGAGAACGAATCCGCGAAATCAGGAGATCAGCCCGGCCGGTTCAGCGAGCTATTGGCGCAATGGATGCGCGGCGACGAGAGCGGGCTGCGGGCTCTGATGCCGCTGGTCTACAAGGAACTGCGGCGTCTTGCCCACTATTACCTGCAAACCGAGCGCCCCGGCCACACACTACAGGGCACCGCCCTGGTTCACGAAGTCTACCTTAGACTGGCCGCCGGCCGACGGGTTGACCTCGCGAGCCGCGCCAGCTTCATCGCGGTGGCTTCAGGGCTCATGCGCCAAGTCCTCGTGGACCATGCGCGCAGCCGCCGCGCCGCGAAGCGCAGTGGCGGTTGCCGGGTTGACTTCGAAGATCTGGCGGCCCTGCCCGGGAAAGGAGACGCCGAACTCCTCGCCTTAGACGATGCTCTGAACGAGCTTTCCCGCATCGATGAGCGGCAGGGGAAGATCGTGGAACTGAAGTTCTTCGGAGGGCTCTCGGCTCCCGAAATCTCCCACGTGCTTGGCATCTCGCGTGCGACCATCGACCGCGACTGGGCCACCGCGCGCCTCTGGCTGCATCGCCAATTGAGCAGAGTGGCGCCGGCATGACCGTCGAATATTGGGAGCAGGTCAAAGACTTGCTACACCAGGCCATGCAACTTCCACGCTCGCAACGTGGCGGCTTTCTCGACGAGGCTTGCGGCTCGGACGGCACGCTCCGCGCCGAGGTCGAGTCATTGCTGTCGGCTGGTGAAGGCCTCGGTTCGACCTTCCTGCCCTCGGCGCCCGAGACTGCAGGGATCACACGCAGCGACCCCGCCGGAGTCCTGGAAGTGGGACAGCTCTTTGACGATCGCTTCCGGCTGATCCGCAAGCTCGGCGAAGGCGGCATGGGGCAGGTCTGGCTGGCCGAGCAGTTCTCTCCCTTGCGTCGGCTCGTCGCTCTGAAGCTGATCAAGGCCGGCATGTACGAAGAAGCCGTGGTGCGTCGCTTCCAATCGGAGCGACAATCCTTGGCGATCATGGATCATCCCGCCATCGCCAAAGTGTTCGACGCAGGCGCGACTCCGCAGGGCCAACCATACCTGGTGATGGAGTACGCACCCGGCCTGCCGATTACGGAATATTGCGATGGTCACAGACTCCAGATCCGGGACCGGCTCGAACTGTTCATCCAGGCGTGCGACGGAGTACAGCACGCGCACCAGAAAGCCATCATTCATCGCGATCTGAAACCTGCCAACATCCTGGTGCTGGAACTGGACGGCAAGCCCACTCCGCGGATCATCGACTTCGGCCTGGCGAAAGCTGCCACGCCGATGCCGGAAGAGACCCAGTTCACCGTATGGGGACATTTCGTGGGGACGCCAGGCTACATGAGTCCCGAGCAAGCCGATCCGAGTGCGCAGGATATTGACACGCGCACGGACGTGTACTCGCTGGGTGTGATTCTCTATGTACTGCTGGCCGGGTTTCAACCGTTCGGGACCGACCAGGGGCAAAAGCCGCCACTCGACGAGTTGCTGCGCAGGCTGCGCGAAGACGAGCCTCCGCTCCCCAGCGCCAGGGTCACCGCCTCCCGAAAAGCTTCGACCGCCTCGGCGGATGCGCGCGGCACGGAGCCAGATCATCTCGCGAGCCAACTGCGCGGCGACCTCGACTGGATCACCATGAAGGCGCTGGAGAAGAATCGCGAGCGCCGGTATGGAACGGCCTCAGAACTGGCCGCCGACGTCCGGCGCCATCTGCATCACGAGCCTGTGCTGGCGCGTCCTGTGAGCGCCGTCTACCGCTTGCGAAAGTACAGTCGGCGGCACCGCGTAGCGGTAATTGTCACGGCAATACTTTTGTTGATGTTCGCCGCTTTCTCCGTCCTCGAAGCGGCGGAGCTACGGCGCCTCACTCGGGAGCGCAACCGCGCCAATCGCGAACGGGACCGTGCCGCCCGCATCACCGATTTCATGGCCGGGATGTTTCAGGTGTCCGACCCAAACGAGGCGCGCGGCAATCGTGTGACGGCACGGGAGATCCTCGATAAGGCGTCGAATGACATGAGCCAGGGGTTGGCCCAGGACGCCGAGGTCCAGTCTCAATTAATGCAAGTCATGGCGCGCACTTACACCAACTTGGGACTATTCGCTCGCGCGCATGAGTTGGCCCGGCGCGCATTGGATACTCGCCGGAGCCTCCTAGGACCCGACGATCGAAAGACACTCGAGTCAGTCAGTCAGCTTGCATTCATTCTGGACAAGGAGGGACGCGATGCCGAAGCGGAGAAGCTGGCGCGCCAGGCTTTGGCAGGCGAGCGCCGGGTTCTGGGGTCCGAAGACCCTCTTACGCTCGAGACCATGGATAGCCTGGCCATTATCCTTCAACATCTGGGTCACTATGACGAGGAGGAGAGACTGGAGCGTGAGGCGATCCAAGAGGGGGCACGGAACCTGGGCCCCGAGCATGCACTGACTCTGCGATCTACGGAGGATCTGGCCTCGGCGCTTTGGTATCAGGGCCGATTTGCCGAGGCCGAAGGAGAGTTTCGTCGGCTACTCGTGGTCGGCCGCCGTGTCTGGGGGCCCGATCACCCCAGTACGGTTTTGACGATGGCCAATCTGGCCTTGGTCATCCGGTCACAGGGCCGCTACGCGGAGGCGGAGCCGCTGTACCGTGAGGTCTTGGCCGTCGAGCGCCGAGTGCTGGGACCCGAACATCCGGAAACGGTGCGGAACATAGATGGCCTCGCGGGACTTCTAAATCTGGAAGGCCGCCTGTCCGAGTCCGAAATTCTCTGCCGGGCGGCGGTGCAGATTCGATTGCGAACTCTCGGGCCGGAACACCGCGAGACCCTGGAGTCTCAGGCAAACCTGGCGAGCCTGCTCTTCCAGGAAAACCGTTTGCGCGAAGCGGAACAACTGCAACGTGCTGCGCTGGAGACTCAGGTACGGATCCTTGGGCCGGAAAACCTCGATACCTTGATATCACAGGGCAATCTCGCGGGAATCCTGAACCGCCAGGGCCGCTACGCCGAAGCCGAACGCGTCGCCCGCAGGACTTTCGAAGTCGAGCTTCGCAGCTTGGGGCCGAACCATCCCGGCACGTTGGACGCCTTGCAGCAACTCGGAATGGCGATGGCTTACCGCCATCGGTACACGGAGGCCGCGAGGCTGTTTCAAGGCATGCTTGGAAACGAAAGCAACACGGCAAAACGCGGAAACCGATGGGCGGCGTGGTACGCCTTTGCATGTGTGGCAGCGGCGGCCAACCGGCCTGACGACGCGCTTCGCTACCTCCAGCAAGCCGTCGATCGCGGATATAAGGACGTCTCCCGGCTAATGGGGGACGAGGACCTGAAAAGGCTTCGCCAGAACCCTCATTTCCAGGAACTCGTCGCCACGCTTCACCGATAGCCGATCTGTCAGGCGACCTCCACGCGGATTTTGTCCCCACAACTAAAAGGGACCGCGTCCGCCGATTGGCCGCCGACGGCCGGGGTTAGAGTTAGACGAGACGGTCCGAGCGCATAACGCGCGGCCGGGAATTCCCGGCGGACGGTCGCGGCGCGCAGTCGCTCTTGCGCGCGACCATAGGTGGATAGCGCCGAACAGCTCGCGAATGCTTTTGCAGGCAAGACTTGGTCGGAAATCGGCTCACGAATCTGTAGCCCGTTGATTTGGGGGGGCGCAACCGGATATTCATGGGGCTCTGCGAGGGTCAGAAGGCGCGAGATGTGTTCGCGCGAGATCTGAAGGCCGCGGCTCTCGGCGTCCCAGGCGGCTCTCTGCCCGTTATGCGGACGGGCTGAGTTTGCGAGCTTGGGCGAGGATTTGGTGAGCCGATTCGAAAGTCGATCAAGGCATCGTCGCGAAGGGCCATCTGGTAGGGAGCGACGGAACATCTCTATGGCATGTTGAGCGAAGAGCAGAGAGTCGATGACGCCGTCCAAACCGGTGCGGGCGAAATTGTTGGCGCCTTCGGATGTGGGGATAGGTGTCGAGGTTTCGCGCGGGCCAGATGGTACTCGCGCTGCAAATCATTCGACGTGACATTGACGTAACGCATCGTCATCTCTGGATCGGTATGGCCGAGTAACTTCATTAATGCAGGCAAGGTCACGCTCGAACGGATCATCTCGCTCGCGTATGTATGCCTTCTATGTCTTTGAAGACATAGTCGCCACTATCTACCCTTCCGGACTATGTCTTGTCGCGGCGTGCTGGCCCTGTGTTTTGGGGCGAACGAGCTCGTCTGCAGCGACATAGTATGAACTCCTCAGCCCCTTTAGGGGAAAGGAGTTTACTGTGAAGTTTAGCATTGACGGCCAGGTGGTTCTGT
>DATJWB010000109.1:0-3618 GCA_035501495.1 Bryobacteraceae bacterium
TCAGCCGATCACGCAGCCCGGCGACGTCTGGTTGATCGGAAACCATCGGCTAATCTGCGGTGACTGCCGCGATTCTGGCGTCATCGACATGCTGCTCGAAGGGAAACGCGCGAATCTGGTGATCACTTCACCGCCCTACGCGACGCAGCGCGAGTACGATCCCACCAGCGGCTTCAAACCAGTGCCTCCAGAAGAGTACGTCGAGTGGTTTCGCGATGTCGCTGCCAACATCCAGACGATGCTGGCGCCCGATGGCTCCTACTTTCTCAACATCAAAGCCCACGCCGACGAAGGCGAGCGCAATCTCTACGTGATGGACCTCGTGCTAGCGCACAAGCGGCAGTGGGGATGGCGCTTCGTCGATGAGTTTTGCTGGCGCAAGACCGACAACGGTGTTTCGGGCGGATGGGGCAATCGATTCAAGAATGCCTGGGAGCCGGTGTTCCGCTTCTGTCGCCAGCCCGAGATCAAATTCCGGCCGAAAGCGGTCGGTCACGTCTCGGAGGATTGCTTCGACTACTCACCGAACAACCCGAAATCGACCTCCGGCAGCGGATTGTTGGGTACCGGTGCGCGGGGACGAGCTGCCGAAGCGCCCGGTGCAGCCGATGATGATGGCCGCTTCCGTGGAGTCGCGCGTCCGAGTAACGTCATCGAGGCGAGGACAGAGTCCAACCAGGGATCACACTCCGCTCCTTTTCCGCGCGGCCTGGCCGAGTTCTTCGTCAAGGCGTTCACGGACGGCGGCGACGTGGTGTTCGATCCGTTCCTCGGGAGCGGGACCACGATCGCCGCCGCGCAAGTGCTCGGTCGCCTCGGGTACGTTTGCGAACATTGCGGGCAGGAGATCCAGAACCACCAGAAGCAGTCGATGCTGGCGCCCGGAGAGTGGCGGCCGAGCGCCGTCGGCGATGGCAAGACGGCCGGCTTTCACCTGTCCAGTCTCTACTCTCCGATTGGATGGTTCGCGTGGTCGGACGCCGCCAAGCAGTTCGAGCAGGCGCAGAAGAATCCGGCGCTGCTTCAGGTCTTCGTCAACACCGTCTTGGGCGAGACGTGGACGTTGCTTGGCGAAGCTCCGGAGTGGCAGAAGCTGTATGACCGGCGCGAGTCGTACAAGGTTGGTACGGTCCCGCCTGGCGCGCTCTTTCTTACGGCTGGCGCCGACGTTCAGAAGGACCGCATCGAGGTGGAGATCGTCGGATGGGGCCGTGGGAAGGAGTCGTGGTCTGTCGATTATCGAGTCTTCGAAGGCGACACATCGCGGCCGCAGGTGTGGGAGAAACTCACCGCATTACTGAACGAAACGTTCACGACCACGGGCGGTTTGGAGTTGCCGGTGCTGCAGCTCGCGGTCGATTCCGGATTCGCGGCCACGGAGGTGTACCAGTGGGCGCGGCGGCAAGGCGGGCGGGTGGTCGTGATCAAGGGAGACTCGCGTGCTCCCGCGCTGCTTGGCCCGGCTGCGCCCGTGGAAGTCGGCCCCCTCGGAAAGAGGATCACGCGCGGCGTGCGGGTCTGGCCAGTCAACTCCGGCATGGCCAAAGAGGAGTTGTACCGGTGGCTGCGTCTTGATCGGCCCACAGACGAGGACATCGAGAAGGGGTTAGCGTTCCCGCCGGGCTATTGCCACTTCCCACGATACGGCGAAGAGTACTTCAAGCAGATCACCGCCGAGCAACTGGTCACCAAGATCGTGAAGGGCTATCGCCGGCACCAATGGCAGAAGATGCGCGAGCGCAACGAGGCGCTGGACTGCCGAGTGTACGCGCGGGCGGCTGCCAGCCGCGTCGGCATTGATCGTTATCAGGAAAAACACTGGCGCGCGACGGAGGAACGGTTGGGCTTGCAGAGCAAGTCACGGCAATCTGCGAGTCCTCGGCCACAGTCTCCCGCGCCGCCAACCAAACCGCGTCCGGGCCGGAGGGTTGTCGGGCGCTTTTCGACGTGAAATATGGCCAACCCGTTTACTGACGAACAGATTCAGGCGCAGCGCGATGCTATCGCCACCGCCGAGCAGCAGGTTGCCTTCGAGGGCCGCAGCAAGACTCTGCGCGATGTGGACCAGTTGATCAAGGCCGAACAGCACATGGTCAACACCAATCGCGCCGCCAGCGGAAAGCGCACGCGCCAGTACCGGCTGATGTCCAGCAAGGGCTTCTGACCCTTGTCTATGTTTGGAGCATTTCTGACCCGCTTCAAACGGGGCGGGAGAGGTGCGCCTGCCGCCTCGGCACCACCCTCGCGCCGAGCGAGTTCGTTCCCCTACGAGGGAGCAACGGTGGGCCGGAGGCTGGGGACATGGTCCACAACGCGCGACGCCGTCAACTCCGTTTGGTATCAGAGCGCCGACCAACTGGTGTCGCGGTCGCGCGACAGCGCGCGCAAGGACGGGTGGGCGGCGAAGGCCATCGACGAATGGGTATGCAACGCGGTCGGCAACGGAATCAAACCGCAGTCCCTCCACTCGACTCCGGCGACGAAGGAAAAGATCCAGAAGCTCTGGACTCAGTTCGTCACCGAAGCCGACGCCGGCGGCATCACGGATCTATACGGCCTGCAGGCGCTCGCGTTCCGATCCATGGTGGAGGGTGGCGAGTGCTTCGCGCGCAAGCATATCCGCCCGATGAGCGACGGATTGACTGTCCCGCTGCAACTCCAGTTGATCGAGACGGAACAGTTGCCGTTTTACCTGGCGCGCCCAACTCCGGAGACGCCGAAGGGCAACGTCGTGCGCGCGTCGATTGAGTTCGACCAGCGCGGACGGCGCACGGCTTACTACTTCTACAAAGAGCACCCGGGCGAACGGCTCTTCTTCCCGAACTACCTGGACCTGATCCGCGTGCCGGCGGATGAGGTCATGCATCTGTTCCGGCCGCTCCGTCCTGGGCAACTCCGCGGTGTGCCGTGGCTCGCGAATGCGCTGGTGCGGCTGTGGGAGCTCGATCAGTACGACGACGCCGAACTGCTACGAAAGAAGTTCGCCGCCATGATGATGGCGTTTATCATCCGGACGAATCCGGAGGATCCGTTCTTGCCGAACGCCCAGGATCAGCAAACGACCGACTCCGGCGGCGTGGCTGGTGGCACTCCGAACGACCAAGGTGTCCAGGTCGCCACGCTGGAGGCCGGGACGATGCAGGAGCTTGAACCTGGCGAGGATGTGAAGTTCACCGATCCCGCCGACGTGGGCGGCAACTACGAGTCGTTCGAGCGGATGACGTTGTTGCGCATCGGCGCCGGTCTCGGATTGCCGTACGACATGCTGACCGGCGATCTGTCGAAGACGAGCTATTCCTCGATCCGCGCCGGCATCCTCTCGTTCCGCAGGTTGTGCGAGCAGATCCAGTACGGCGTGTTCATCCACCAGTTCTGCCGCCCGGTATGGCGCGCGTTCATCGAACAGGCCGCGCTCGCGGGCCGGCTGGACGCTCGCGACTACCAAGCCAACCGCGAGGAATACCTCGCCGTGGAATGGCACACGCCGAAGTGGGCCTGGGTCGATCCAGAGAAAGACGTTCGGGCCGAGGTCATCGCGATCCGTGCCGGCCTGAAGCCTCGCTCGATGTCCATCAACGAAGCCGGTATGGACGAGGAAGAAGTGGACGCCCAGATCGC
>DATJWB010000110.1:0-10827 GCA_035501495.1 Bryobacteraceae bacterium
TCCAGGCATTTTTCGAGCAGCGGACGCACCCGTTCCGGCACGCCGCTCAAGTCCGCCTTCTCCTTCACCACCGAGGCCACCGTCTCCGTCAGATCTTCGCCCTGGAACAACATCCGCCCCGTCAGCAACTCGTACAGCACCACGCCGAAGGCCCAGATATCCGCGCGCTTATCCACCATCTTCCCGCGCGCCTGCTCCGGACTCATGTACGCTGCCGTGCCCAGGATCATTCCCGCGCGGGTCGGCGAGATGGTCATGGTGGGTGACGAAGCGGGGTCGCCCGATGCCGTCTCGACGGTCTTCGCCAGCCCGAAATCCAGCACCTTCACTGTCCCGTCCGGTTTGATCTTGATGTTCGCCGGCTTGAGATCGCGGTGCACGATGCCCTTCTCGTGCGCGGCTTCCAGCGCGTCGGCGATCTGCCGCGCGATGCGCAGGGCTTCGTCCAGCGGCAGCGGCCCCTTGGGCGATTCCCCTTCGATGAACTCCATCACCAGGTAGTCGGGGCCGACGTCGTGCAGCGTGCAGATGTTGGGATGATTGAGCGCGGCGACGGCGCGGGCCTCGCGCTCGAAGCGGTCGGAGAATCGCTCCTGGGAAACTTTGATGGCGACGTCGCGGTTGAGGCGCGGATCGCGGGCGCGGTATACCTCGCCCATCCCGCCCGCCCCGATGGGGGCAAGGATTTCGTAGGGACCGAGTTTGTCGCCGGGTGTCAAGCTCATTTTTTCAACATCGCTGTCCAGTTCAACACCACGGTGATCGGCTCCGGGGCCGCGCTCGAGGTCACCGAAATCGGAAACAGAAATTGCTTGCCATCGGGACTGAGATCCCAAGTGGCAGCGCCGGGATTCGACGCCAGTCCGTTCGGCTTGAACAGGGGCTTGGGAATGCCCAGCCGAGATACCGGGTTGGCGGTCACGTCCACGGCCATGACGGTATTGTCCCTCGCCAGATAGAGCAACTGCTTTCCGTCCGCGCCCCAGCGGGGCCTGTCACCGCCGCCCTTGGACACGGGGAACACTCCTCCGCCGGGCGGAGATCCCGTGGCGGAGCTCGGATCGAACGGCCGCACATAAACTTCGGCTCTTCCGGATTCGGCCGACGCGTAGGCAACCCATCGCATATCCGGCGAGAATCTGGCGTCGAGCGCCTGCGGCGCAAAAAGGAAAGGCTTGCCGGCAGGGTGGGCCTTCGCGTCCAGGGGTAGCACCCAGAGTGGGATGGGGGTCCCAGGCCTACCCAGTGTCTTCTGCACGCCGTACAGCAGAAAACGGCCGTCGCGCGACCAGCTCTGGGGAAGCTTGTCCTCATCCGACTGGAGCAGCAGCTCTTCGCCGCCGCCACCGTTGGACAACTTCTGATACAGATCCAGGTGACCGCCGAGGTTGGACGTATACGCGACGCGGTTTCCATCCGGGGACCACACCGGATACCTCCCCGGGTCGGAGGTGAACCGGGTGGAAACATCGCGCGCCAGATCGATTATCCAGAGATCGAGATCCGCCTGGTTGTTCTCCCGAAGCCGAGATACCACCACGCGCGCGCCATCCGGCGAGAAAGCCATCTGCCGGTTATAATCGGGTTCCCCGGCCGTCCCCTGGATTTTGCCCTGGCGATCCAACAAGGTAAGTTGAGTAGCCCCACGCCTGCCGTATTCCCCGGTCCGGTAGACCAGCACACCGGTGCGGGAAGCCGAGAAGCCGGTAACGAGAACACGCTCGGCGATGGGGACCGGTTCGCCCACCGGCTCCAGCTTGCGGAGGTCGAAAGGCTGGGCCATCAGTATGCCGGCCCGATCGCCCTGCGGCGCCGCTGTGCGCACAAACAGGAGGTATCCGAGCCCCGGATCGTCCGGGGAGGGCGCATAGACTACGCGCGCGGCCGACTGGGTCAAAAGCTGCTTCGGATTGAGTTGCCCCTGCCGGGCGTCCAGCGATCCCATATAGGTCAAGCCAAGAAGTCCGGCGCGGTTTCTGAGGCTGTAGAGGAAATGCCGCCCATCGGGCAAAAGCTCCGGGAGCCAGCGACGTTCGCCGGCAGCGTGCTCCGCACCAGGAAGCCGGGAGACTGCGCCTCCCGCCGCGGGAACCTCCCACAGGTTCCCCTCCCCCTGCGCGTTCTGGCCGTCGAAGGCAATCTTGCCATCCGGAGTCCAGAATCCCCCCCAAACGAAGCCGGAATCACACAGAATCTGGGCGGGACCGCCCGCGGCCTCGATCTTCTTGAGCTTCCCCTCCAGCGTGCTGAATGCCAAAAAGCGGCTATCCGGCGACCAAAGAGGATTTCCGGCCACGCCCTCCGAGCCCGCTAGCGGCCGCATTTCGATCGAATCCAGACGGCGCGCAAACAGACGATTCACACCGTCCGCGCCGGTGCCGGCGACCAACAAACGGGCGCCGTCCGGCGATACGCTCACGACGGCGCTGAGCGCCCCAGGGCCGGCGAGCCCCTGTTGCTCGGGTACGGCGACCTGGAAGCGCTGGAGCACGGCAGGCGGCGGAGTCTTCCGCCACGGCGCCCACAGGGAGACGGCGAGTCCAAGCGCGAGCGCCGCCGCCACGGCCCACGCCGGCCACAAGAGACGCTGTCCTGTGCCAGCCGTGGCCTGCGGGGCGGGCGCTGCGTCCAGCAGCAGCCCCATATCTCCGATATCCCGCAGCCGCTTTCTCGGATCCTTCTCCAGGCATTTTTCGAGCAGCGGACGCACCCGTTCCGGCACGCCGCTCAAGTCCGCCTTCTCCTTCACCACCGAGGCCACCGTCTCCGTCAGATCTTCGCCCTGGAACAACATCCGCCCCGTCAGCAGCTCGTACAGCACCACGCCGAACGCCCAGATGTCCGCGCGCTTGTCCACCGTCTTCCCGCGCGCCTGTTCCGGCGACATGTACGCCGCGGTGCCCAGGATCATTCCCGCGCGGGTCGGCGAGATGGTCATGGTGGGTGACGAAGCGGGGTCGCCCGAGGCCGTCTCGGCGGTCTTCGCCAGTCCGAAATCCAGCACCTTCACCGTCCCGTCGGGCTTGATCTTGATGTTGGCGGGTTTCAGATCGCGGTGTACGATCCCCTTCTCGTGCGCGGCTTCCAGCGCATCGGCGATCTGCCGCGCGATGCGCAGAGCTTCTTCCAGCGGGAGCGGTCCTTTGGGCGATTCCCCTTCGATGAATTCCATCACCAGGTAGTCAGGGCCGACGTCGTGCAGCGTGCAGATGTTGGGATGATTCAGCGCGGCGACGGCGCGGGCCTCGCGCTCGAAGCGGTCGGAGAATCGCTCCTGGGAAACTTTGATGGCGACGTCGCGGTTGAGACGAGGATCGCGCGCACGGTACACCTCGCCCATCCCGCCCGCCCCGATGGGGGCAAGGATTTCGTAGGGACCGAGTTTGTCGCCGGGGGTCAAGCTCATTTTTTCAACCCAGCCTGCCAGTTCAGCACCACCGTGATGGGCGACGACTGCGCCGAATTCGTTTCCGTCGCTAGAGAGTTGATCAGGAATTTCTGGCCGTCGGCGGTTACGTCGTAGCGGGTAGTGTCCAAGGTGGCCCCGCCAAAGATGGGCGCCGGGAAGAGGGCTTTGGGAATGCCGGCCTGGACGGCGCCCGAGGCGGTGGATACCTCCACCGCCATCATTTTGCGGTCGGGAGAAATGTAGAACAGCTCCTTGCCGTCCCGCCGCCGCCAGCGAGGCTGATCCCCGCCGCCCTTCGAAACCATCCACTTGACCCCCGGCGCCGCGGGGAACGGACTTACGTAGACCTCCCTTTTGCCGGACTCGTCGGAAGTGTACGCGACCCAGCGGCTGTCGGGCGAGAACCGCGCCTGGATTACGTTAGACTCGGTCTGAAGATACCGCATTGGTTTGCGGTCGTCTCCCGTACGCGGCAGCACCCACACCTCGACTTTCTGACCCTGGACACCGTAAAGCAGAAACCGCCCGTCCGGAGACCAGTCGTAGGAAGGCTTCGCCTCGTTCGACTTGAGGAGCGCTTCTTCATTTCCCGCCCCGCTCGCAACCTTCTGGTACAAGTTCAGGGGGCCATCCCGGTTGGAAGTAAACAGGATGTGGCTCCCGTCCGGCGACCACGCGGGCTGCCCGTCGAAGCCGGGGTCGAAGGTGAGTTGCGTGCTGATGCCCCGCGAGAATTCGTGCAGCCAGATGTCGCCCGCTCGGCCCGCAGACTGGGGGGCATAGCGGTCGAACGCCACCCGCGTTCCATCGGGAGAGATGGCCAAAGTGTTGTACTGGCCGGGCTCCCCAACTGTTCCGAGGTTCTTCCCTGCCCGATCAAACCAGGTGAGCTGGTTGGTGGAGGGGCCGGCGCCACCGGTCCGGTAAACCAAAACACCGGTCGACGAGACCGAAAACTGGGGACGGCCGGCATCGGGCAGACCCTCGGCGATCGGCACGGCGTCGCCGGCCATCTCCAGCTTGCGGGCGTCGAAAGCCTGGGCCATGAGCGAGCCCTCGCGAACAAAGAGCAGGTGTCCCAGAGCCGGGTCCGAAGATGGCGCATAGACCGCGTTGGAGTCGGTAGCCACCAGCCGCCTGGAACCTTGTTGCTCTGGTTTGGCATCCAGTGAGCCGAGGTAGATGCCCCTCTTTTCCACCGCCGCCGAACTGCGGGCGTAGATGAAATGCCGCGCGTCCGGTAAGAACGAGTAAACTGCGTGGAGAACTTCCTGGCCCGAGGAATCGAGCGTGGTCAGCGGGGAGGCGGCGCCGCCGGCCTCGGAAACCCGCATGAGGCCCTTACGGAGAATTCCGAAGGCGATCACACCGTCGCGGCTCCAGGCGCCCCCGCGCAACGGCGCGGGGAGATCGCAGACCGTTTGCGGCGGACCGCCCGAAGCTTCCACCTTCTTCAGCTTGCCTGGCACCGAAAACGCGATGAACCGGCTGTCCGGCGACCAGAACTGAGTCTCGACAACACCCTCGGTGCCGGCCAGAGGCCGCGATTCGAGCGAGTCCAGAGAGTGAACCCACAGGACGGTTTGTCCGTTCGGGCCCCTGGCTGAGAATACGATCCGGCGGCCGTCGGGGGAGAGATAGGCGCCGTAATTGATGTTGCTCTTCTCGGGCGCGGGAATCTGGAAGCGAACGACATCTGCGACCGGTGGTTTTTCGCGAAAGTGGATGAAGGCCAGCGCCGCGAGCGCGACCGCGAACACTGCCGCGGCTAAACAGACAGGCCACAGAAACCGATGGCCTGTCCCACCGGTGACTGGCGCGGCAGGCTCATCGCCTCGCGGATTCTCCAACGCAATCCGCGCCTCGCCGATGGCTTGCAACCGCTGCTTGCGATCCTTGGTCAGGCAGCGCCGCACCAGCTTGCGAACGGAGGCCGGCGTACCCGCGGGCAGCGCGTCCCATTCGGGCTCGAGCTTCAACACCGTCGCCAGGGTATCGGAAACCGATTCGCCCACGAACGCCCGCTTGCCCGCCAGCATCTCATACAGCACCGCCCCGAACGACCAGATGTCCGAGCGACGGTCCGCCGTCTTGCCGCTCGCCTGCTCCGGCGACATGTAGGCCGCGGTGCCCAGAATCACGCCCATGCGCGTCGCGCCCAAGGTGAGCGTCGGCGAGCTGGCCGGATCGCTCGCCGGCCCGGGATCCTCGATGGCTTTCGCCAGGCCGAAATCGAGCACCTTGACCACGCCTTCCGGGGTGATCTTCACGTTGGCCGGCTTCAGGTCGCGATGGATGATGCCTCTCTCGTGCGCGTACTCCAGCGCCTCGGCGATCTGGCGCGCGTAAGTGAGAGCCGTTTCGATGGGCAGCGGGCCGCCGAGGTTTTCCCCCTCCACCAACTCCATCACCAGGGCGTTGCCTTCCAGACCGTAGATCGCAGCGATGTTGGGATGGTTCAGTGACGCCAGCACCTCGGCCTCGCGCTGGAAGCGGGCCATGCGCTCCGGGTCGCTGGCGAAGAGATCCGGCAAGACCTTGAGCGCCACCTCGCGCTTCAGCTTGGTGTCGCGGGCGCGGTAGACCTCGCCCATGCCCCCGGCGCCGAGCGGCGCGAGGATCTCGTAGGGACCGAGTCTGTCACCTACGGACACAGACATGGTTGTCAAACAAGTCTATCGCAAGGGGAAGTGGATCACTTGCCCGCCGGCACGCGCTGCCGCAGGTAGTCGAAAAAGTTGAAGAGGAACACCACTTCGTGCTCCTGCTTGGAGGCTTCCGGAGTATCCACCGGCGTCAGCACCGCTACGCGCTCGCCGCCAGGCGCCAGATCCCACGCCCCCCCGCCGAGTTTGGCGATCCACACCCGAGGCTTCTCTGCCACGAACGAGTCGCCCTTCACCGCGTAGCTCACCGCCATGATCTGGTCGCCGGACGAGTAGAGCAGTTCGTTTCTGGTCCGCGACCAGTGCGGCAGCGTGCCCCCGCTGTTCGAGATCTGCCATTGCCCGCCCTGCCCGGACGACGGCGGTGGAAACGCCCGCACGTACACGTCGTACCTCCCCTGCTCGTTCGACGCGTACGCCAGCCAACGCCCGTCGGGCGAGAACATCGGGAATTGGTCGAAGGACTGGCTCTTGAGAAATTGCTCCGGCTTTCCGGCCTTCCACTGTCCGCCCTGCTCCTCCAGCGGTACCGTCCAGATTTGCCCGGTTTCCGCGATTTCGAAATATGCCAGCCGCTTGCCATCCGGCGTGAAGGAAAACGGAACCTGGGTATTCTTGCTCTGCGTCAGGGCCTGCGGCTGGCTGGCCCCGTCGGCACGGGTCCACAAGAGGCCCTTGCCATTTCGCCCGAAAACGACGGATTGGCCGTCCGGGCTCCAAGTTGGGGTCGTTGAAGCTGTCCCGCTGAAAGTCAAGCGCGTGGTGGTGTCCCGCTGCAAGTCGTAAACCCACTCATCCACACCTCCTACGTCGTTTACCAGCAGGGCCAGCCGCTTGCCATCCGGCGACAGGCGCGGAAGATTCGAGTAGACGCCGGGCTTGGCCCACAGCGGTTCCCTTTTGCCTGCCGGATCTACCCATTGAACCGTCTCTGTCCCGGACGCGCTGCCGCCGCCCCTGCGGTAGACCAGGATGCCGGTACGGGAGACATTCATTTGACCGGTCCCGCTCTGCGCGTGGTAGGCGACTTCATCCAGGATGGGCACGGCCGTCCCATGCGCCTCCAGCTTGTTCGGATCGAAGGGGACCGCGAATAGCGTTGCCTTGTTGGTGTAGATCAGGTGGCCGGCCCCGTTCGATGTAGCCAGGTAACGCGCCGATGTGCCACCTCGTGCCACCGTCTTCCTGTGGCGATCGGCCAGCGTGAGGACCTCAATGGTATATCTATCCACGTCCCTGGACCCCGCCGGGACAGCCGTAAACAGCACGGCTTTGCCTCCGGGTAGAATCTGGGGGTGAGCGACCAACTCTCCGTTGGTTGGTTCCAACACTGTCTCGGACTGGCCGCCGCCGGCGGGAATCCGCAGCAGGCCCCTTCCTAAAGGATCGCTCGCGAGGATGCTGCCGTCCTCACCCCAACTCGCGCCGCTGAATTGGGGTGTAGGTTCCAGCGGGACCACTGCGCCGCCATCCACGGAGATCTTGTTCAGACTGTTGCGGGCGTAGAATCCGACCCACTGGCCGTCCGGCGAGAAGAACGGCGCGACTGCTCCCTCGGTTCCCGGAAGCTCGGTGGCTTTCGGCTGATCCAGACGCCTGGTGAACAGCTTCGCTGGACTGCCGGATGCGTATACCAGCCGGGTCCCATCAGGGGAGATGACGACGCTGCTCCCTCCGGTGGTTGCGGCGGGCAACGAAACATCCGCACCCAGATCGACGTCCAGCCGCACCAGCGGCCGGTCCGGCGGAGGCGCTTCGCGGAAGTGGATGAAGGCCAGCGCCGCGAGCGCGACTGCGAACACTGCCGCGGCCAAACAGACAGGCCACAGAAACCGATGGCCTGTCCCACCGGTGACTGGCGCGGCAGGCTCATCGCCTCGCGGATTCTCCAACGCAATCCGCGCTTCGCCGATGGCTTGCAGACGCTGCTTGCGATCCTTGGTCAGGCAGCGGCGCACCAGCTTGCGAACGGAGGCCGGCGTCCCGGCGGGCAGCGCGTCCCATTCGGGCTCGAGCTTCAACACCGTCGCCAACGTGTCCGAAACCGATTCCCCCACGAACGCCCGCTTGCCCGCCAGCATCTCATGCAGCACCGCCCCGAACGACCAGATGTCGGAGCCGCGGTCCGCCGTCTTGCCGCTGGCCTGTTCCGGCGACATGTAGGCCGCCGTGCCCAGGATCACGCCCACTCGCGTCGCTCCCAAGGTGAGCGTCGGCGAGCTGGCCGGATCGCTCGCCGGCCCGGGATCCTCGATGGCCTTGGCCAGGCCGAAATCGAGCACCTTAACCGCGCCTTCCGGGGTGATCTTCACGTTGGCCGGCTTCAGATCGCGATGGATGATGCCTCTCTCGTGGGCGTACTCCAGCGCCTCTGCGATCTGGCGCGCGTAGGTGAGAACGGTTTCGACGGGCAGCGGGCCGCCGAGGTTTTCCCCCTCCACCAACTCCATCACCAGCGCGTTGCCTTCCAAACCGTAGATCGCGGCGATGTGGGGGTGGTTCAGTGACGCCAGCACCTCGGCCTCGCGCTGGAAGCGGGCCATCCGCTCCGGGTCGCTGGCGAAGAGATCCGGCAAGACCTTGAGCGCCACCTCGCGTTTCAGCTTGGTGTCGCGCGCGCGGTAGACCTCTCCCATGCCGCCCGCGCCTAGCGGGGCGAGGATCTCATAGGGACCGAGTCTGTCACCTACGGACACAGACATGGTTGTCAAACAAGTCTATCGCAAGGGGAAGCGAGTGTCGCTTGACCGGTCAATGCCGCTGATTGCTCTCGGGAAGGATCACTTACCCGCCGGCGCGCGCCGGCGCAGCTCATCGAAGAAGTTCAGCAAAAAGGTGACTTCGTGCTCGGCCTTCGGTCCCTCCGGCGTGCCCGCCGGCGTCAGCACCACCACGCGCTTGCCATCCGGCGCGAGATCCCACCCCGTCTGCAAGCCGGCCCCGCCGAGCTTCTGGATCCAAACCCGCGGCTTCTCCGCCAGGAACGAGTCGCCCTTCACCGAGTAGCTCACCTTCATGAGCTGGTCGCCCGCCTGATAGATCAGCTCGCGGCCGTTCCGCGACCACCGCGGCCCCGTCCCGCCGCTGTTCGAGATCTGCCATTGGCCGCCTTGCCCCGAGGCCGGCGGTGGAAAGGCCCGCACGTACACCTCGCCGTTTCCCGACTCGTTCGACATATAGGCGAGCCAGTGTCCATCGGGCGAGAACGCAGGATTGACGTTGACGAAATGGCTCTGCAAGAACTGCGCGGGCTTCCCCGCCTTCCACCGCCCACCCTGCTCCTCCAGCGGGAGCGTCCAGATTTGCGGGTGTTCGAGAGCCTCGAAATATGCCAGCCGCTTGCCATCCAGCGTGAACGACGACGGGCCCTGAGGATTGCCCTGGGTCAACAACTGCGGCTGGCCGGCCCCGTCCGCGCGGGTCCAGTAGATCCCCTTCCCGGGCGCTGCGAAAAAGACGTATCGGCCATCCGGGCTCCAGACCGGGAAACTGTAAAGACCCCCGCCGAACGTCAGCCTCGTCATCGCGTCCCGCTGCGGGTCGTACACCCACACATCGCCCCCTCCCTCGCTGGTCAAAAGCGCCAGCCGTTGGCCGTCCGGAGAGAGCCGCAGGCCCCTGTAGGCGGCGGGCTTGGCCCGCAGCGCTTCTTTCTTGCCCGTGCCGTCCAGCCATTGAATCGACAAGCCGGTTGCGCCGGCGGCTGGAGTGCCCCGGCGGTAAACCAGCGTGCTGGTCCCGGCAAAATCCACGTCAACGCCGCCAGTCCCTGGATTGTAGGCCACGTCATCGAGAACCGGGACGGCCGTCCCGCGCGTCTCCAGCTTGTCCACGTCAAAGGGGATCGCGAACAGCGTTCCCTTGTTGATATAAACCAGGTGGCCGCTGGGCAGGTAGCGGCCCCAATACCCGCCCCGCACCAGCGTCTTGTGTCCCCGGCCGGCGAATGAGAAGACCTCGATGCTGTTGGTATTGGCGTCCCCCGTCCGGTCTGAAAACAAGACCGCTTTGCCGCCCGGCAGGACTTGCGGAAATACATATTCGCCCGCTCCGGCCGCCCGCTCCAATACCGTCGTAGGCGCTCCTCCGCCCGCTGGAACCCGCAACAGGCCCTTGCTGATTTCCCCCACGATCATGTTGTCGTCGGCGCCCCAGCTTCCTCCGATGCTGTTGGAGACATCGGCGAGGGGAACCACCGCGCCGCCTTCCACCGAGATCTTGTACAGCTTGTCGCCACTGCGCCCGGTGAAGAACCCCACCCACTGCCCGTCCGGTGAAAAAAAGGGCCGAATGGCATCCTCCGTGCCCGGAAGCTCGTTGGCTTTGGACTGATCCAGCCGCCGCGTGTAGAGCCGCGGGGGGTCGCCCGCGACGTAGACCAAGCGCGACCCATCCGGCGACAGGATCACATTGTACGAGCCTCTGCTTAGAGGGGACAAGGCGACCTCGGACCCCAGGTCCACATCCAGCCGCACCAGCGGCCGCTCCACCGGCCGCGTCGCGCGCCAGAACCAGGCGCCAAGCGTCACCAGGGCCAGCCCCAGCGCTGCCGCCACGGCCCACGGCAGCTTTGTGGCGCGGGCTTCGGCCTGTAGCGGGACTAGTTCAGCCCCACCCGGATCCTCCAACGCGATGCGCGCTTCACCGATGTCCCGCAGCCGCTTCTTCACGTTGCGTTCCAGACACCGGCGCAGAAGCTCGCGGATCTTCGTGGGCGTCTCCCGGGGCAGCTTGTCCAAGTCGATCGGCGCC
>DATJWB010000111.1:0-5082 GCA_035501495.1 Bryobacteraceae bacterium
TGTCGAGGAATTGAAACAGAAGGAGAAAGCCGATGTACGAAAGAAGAGATAGTGGAATCAACCCCACAAAGTACGACACGACAGTGGAACGGAAGTCCGAGCGTGAGCTCGTCGTGACCCGAACCTTCAACGGCCCGGCGCATATCGTCTTCGATGCGTGGACCAAACCCGAACTGCTCAAGCGGTGGTGGGTACCGAAGTCGTTTGGAGCGTCCTTCCTTTCCTGCGAGGCCGATGTTCGTACGGGGGGCACGTACCGTTTCGTGTTCAGTCACCCTTCCTCAGAGCAGCCTATGCCATTCTTTGGCAGGTACGTCGAAGTGACTCCGGGCTCCCGCCTCGTCTGGACGAACGACGAAGGTGACGAGGATGGGGCCGTCACCACCGTGACCTTCGAAGAAAGGGGTGGCGAGACGCTGGTCGTGATACACGAACTCTATCCCTCAAAAAAAGCCCTCGACGATGCAATGGCCTCTGGAAGTATAAGTTGGTCTGGCGAGCAGTTCGAGCAGTTGGACCAGCTTCTCGCCGCCCGGGGAGCGAGCGTGGAACGGTCATGAAGTGCGATCGATTCAGCGGGGGGCGCCATGAGCTGGGCACAGGCGCCATACGGCAACTCTTCTCAAGACGGCCATGCGTTTGGCTATCTTGGGTCGGCCGTGCGGGCGGGATGATGTGGAGGCTGCAAGATGGCCAAACTGATCTACTTTACGCCGACGTCGCTGGATGGCTATATCGCGGATGACGGCAACTTCGATTGGTCGGCGCCAAGCGAGGAGGCATTGGCGTTCCTCACCGATCTCCACCGCCCTATCGGCACGTATCTCTATGGACGGAAGGAGTACGAAACGATGGGGGTTTGGGAGACGCCCGAGGTCATTCCCGGTTTGACGCCGGCCATGCGGGAGTTCGCGCGGATCTGGCAAGCCGCCGACAAGATCGTCTACTCCAAATCGCGGGAGACCGTCTCCACGCCGAGGACGCGCCTGGAGCGGGAATTCGATCCGCAGGCGGTTCGCGGGCTGAAGGCTCAATCGTCTCTCGATATTTCGGTGGCTGGTCCGACCCTCGCCGCCCACGCGATCCGGACCGGGCTGGTCGACGAGTATCATCTGCTCGTGGCGCCGACCATGCTTGGCGGAGGCATTCGGGTGCTGCACGGGAACGTACGCATAAAGCTGGACCTCCTGGAAGAGCGCCGTTTTGCCAATGGAATGGTCTATCTTCGCTATCAGGCGCAGGCCTGAGGGAGGCTGTCGCCGCGGCGTCTGAGGCGCGGCTCGCGCTTCGCGGCTTCAGTGAGGCGGAGCAAGGGATCGCGATGCTTTGCGCTGCACGCCCGTCGTGATCGAAGTTGTGACGGAGCCTTACGAAACCGGGGGTTTGCTCCCGATGCAGCAAATCCATCCTTTGCGTGGTTCGGTAACGATCTGAACGTCTGAGTAACCGGCATCCTTGAAGAGCTCGCGATGCTCCTCAACGCTGAGGAGAGCCATACCAGTTTTTTCCGAGTATCTTTCCGCGGCTTTTGAAGCGAGGGCCTCTGCTCCCTTGTAGACTTCCGCGATGATGATCAGCCTACCACCGGGTTTCAGGACTCTCAAAACTTCACGCAGATCCGCCGGCAAAGCAGGCCACCAGAAGTGCGTCTCGACCGCCGTGACGACATCAAAGGCGCCGTCCGAAAACGGCAACCGGGAGACGGACGCTTCGCGAACCTCAACGCGGGCCATGTCGATCCATTGCTTGTTGGTTCGCATGGCCATCGCCACGCTCTCGGGCGAATGATCGATGCCATAGACCTTGCCTTGAGCGGCGATTGCAGCCAACTTGCTCACGGTCCGGCCTCCGCCGCAGCCTACATCGAGGATGATGTCCTGTTTCCCGATCAAAGCATGGGACAGGCCCCAATCCGTCACCTTGGAGTGGCGCGAATTCATATTCCGCAGAACCAATCGTCCCAGCCATCCAGTCGGGTTCTGACATTGATTTACGCGTGAGCTTCTGCCAGTCATAGCGGGATCGCCCAGCCAAGATTCTACGCAGCGAGCCTCTTGATTGGCAAGAAAGGCCCCTGGCGCGGGGTCACCCGCTAAACGGAAGTGAGGCGCTCGCAAATCGAACAGGCAAGCGAGAAATGGATGCCTTCGCGGGCGTCGCAGAGGGCCGGCTGTTCAGGAAATTGATAGCTGATATTATTAATTCGGAATGCGGTTCCTCCGTCCTCTGCGGGCTGCGGTGGCGGTGGCGTATGCAGCGTCGCTGACGGGATATGCCGTCCTGTTCACGTATTACGCGGGTTTCACGGTTCAGGCCGGGGTGGAACTGGGCTTCGACGACGTTTACCTGCCAGCCGAACACGCGGATTTCATTCGGGCCGTTTACCGAGGCAGCCCGGCAGAACGAGCGGGCATGCGTTTGGGCGACCGAATCGTCGCGATCGACGGCGAACCGCTCCAGGACCAGAACTCGCAGCGCCGTGCCTGGATGCGTCACCGGCCGGGCGACCAGGTGCGCCTCACGGTGCGAAGGGCGGGCGCCGGCGATCCTGTCCTCCTCACCGGGACATTCCGCCGGCGCACGGGAGATTCCGGCGACAGTGTAATCTTCCGGCGCTTGAATGCCTGGTTCCCATGGCCGTTCACGGTGGTCGGCCTGGGCGTCCTCTTTCTGCGCCTGGACGATCTGAATGTGTGGCTCCTGGCGCTTTTGTTCGGCGGGGTAGTGATCTCCCGCGGTATTCCGGGTCCGCCGGACCAACCGGCGGGGTGGTCCGCCGTACTGGCCTATCAGTCGCTGATGACCGGAATGGTGGGGCCGGTCTTCTGCTGGTTCCAAGCCCGGTTTCCGGCGCCGACCTTCGATCGGCGTTGGCCGTGGCTGAAGTGGGTGCTGCTCGGCATCGGGCTGGCGGGCGCGGCGGGCAGTATCAGTACGGGCGGCATCCGTCTTCCGATTCCGCTCAATCCATGGCTGGACGGGTCGAGCGCCGGCGAACTGTTTATCGCGGTATGCCTGGGTATCGGGCTGGCGTTCGCGATCGCCGGTTTCCGGACGCGCGATGTCGAAGCGCGGCGCAAGACCAGCATTCTCTTCTGGGGAACGGCGATCAGCCTGGGACCGAACATTCTGCGGCTGGTGATCGAGAGCTCTTCCAGCGTGAGATTTCCGGAGTGGCTCGACAACTCGCTTCCTGCCCTGCTGCTCCTTATACCGGTGTCGTTTGCATATGCAGTGGTGGTGCACCGCGTGCTGGAAATCCCGGTATTGCTGCGGCGCAGCGCCCGGTACGTACTTGTGCAACGCGGATTTACGTTTCTGCTTGCCTTGACCAGCATTGGCCTCGTGTTGACGTTCTCGCTGTCGTTCCCCCGACTCCGGTCGGGTCTACAGAGAAACCAGCCGGCAGGGATTGCACTTGGCGCGGTATTCGGCACGGCGCTTCTCTGGAGTGGGAGCGAGGTCCACAAGCGCGTCAGCGGCCGTATCGACCGAATTTTCTTCCGTAGCGCCTATGATGCCCGCCGAATATTGGAAGACCTCGCGGAGAAGACGCGCACCGCGACCACGCGGCCGGACGTGGCCCGCCTCCTCGAGTTCCATCTCGCCGCCGCCCTCCAACCCCGGTTCCTGTCGGTACAACTCCATCCGGGTAAACCTGAAACCGGGTGGGAACCCGAGTGCGTAGTCCCGATCCGGGGCCGGGACGGAGCACCGCTCGGCGCGCTCGTGCTCGGCCCACGCCTCTCCGAGGAGCCGTACTCGGGCGAGGATCGACGCCTGCTCGCCTCCGTGGCCGGCCAGGCGGCGACCGCGCTCGAGAACATCCGCCTAGCGGAAGACATCGCCGAGCGAATCGAGAGCGAGCGGCGCACGTTGTGCGAAATGGAGATTGCACGGGAGGTCCAAGCGCGGCTCCTTCCGCAGGCGGCTCCGAGCCTGAAAACTCTCGAATGCTGGGCGCAGTGTATCCAGGCCCGCGCGGTGGGCGGCGACTATTACGACTTTCTGGACCTCGGTGCGGATCGCGCCGGGCTTGTACTGGCGGACGTGTCCGGCAAGGGCGTCCACGCCGCGCTTCTCGTGGCTCACCTGCAAGCCTGCCTGCGTACCGAAGTGGCGATGATGCCGCGGGATCCGCTGGCGATGCTGCGCCAGGTGAACCAGATGTTATACCGCTCCACCGCGCCGCAGCACTTTGCGACCCTGTTCTTCGGGATTTACAACGATTCGGCGCGCGAACTGCTTTACGTCAATTGTGGGCACAATCCGCCACTCTGGTTGCACGCCGCGGGTGGCGTGGAACGGCTCGAGGCGACGGCCACCGTGGTCGGAGCTTTCGAGCGCTGGGACGGATCGGCCGGCTGCGCGCGTCTCGCACCCGGCGACCTGTTGGCCATCTACAGCGACGGCATAACCGAAGCACCGCGGGGGGAGGAGGAGTTTGGCGAGCGCCGGCTCATCGAAGAACTGGACGCCTGCCGCAACGCTTCCGTCGGGCCGGCGATTGCAGCCGTCCTCCGCCGCGTTCAGGATTTCAGCGGCGGAATGCAGGCCGACGACCTAACCCTGATGCTGGCGCGCGCGCGCTAGGAACCAACGCCAGCACCAGGCAGATGTCAGCATGCGCTTACGGCGCTAGCGGAGCAGCCCGGCAGTTGCCTGGCCAGGGGTGTGCAGCCTCTTTGCGGCTACAGTTTCCCGAGTTGGCGCATACGCGTTTCTGAAGACTCTCCAAGCGTAACGGCTAGAGGTGCGGGTTCGAGAACGCTTCGCCGACAGACCAATCACCGGCGGCCGGGCCGGTTCCGTACCGCGCGTCAGGCGGCCGGGAAGTGATACGATGCCGAAGGCCGGATCCGATGAGGCGCGGGACCTTATGATTACGGTGCTGTTTCGCTCAATCGATCGATCATTTTCCTATGCCGTTCGAACCCATTGAGAACTACGGTGTGATCGGGAACATGCAGTCCATCGGGCTGGTGGGAACGAACGGCTCGCTCGATTTCCTGTGCTACCCGGATTTCGACTCTCCAACCATTTTCGCGGCCCTGATCGACGATCAAAAGGGCGGACGTTTCG
>DATJWB010000112.1:0-23627 GCA_035501495.1 Bryobacteraceae bacterium
CTTCGGGCCCTTAGCTCAGCGGTTAGAGCAGCGGACTCATAATCCGTTGGTCGAAGGTTCAAATCCTTCAGGGCCCACCAGATTTCTCAAACACTTACGGGCTAGTTCACCGGGTCGGTCGGCGCTGCAAAACTGGTGGCAAAACCGTTTTGCGCGGGCGGCGGCGAGAGGATCGCATCCAGCCGCGCGGCCACCTCCTGCTGCATGGCCGGGATCACGTGAATGTAGAGGTTCATCGTGATGCTGATCTGGCTGTGGCCCAAGATCTCCATCACGACGCGGGGATGCACTCCCTGCGCCAGGAGCAACGTGGCGCGTGTGTGACGTAGGTCGTGGAAGCGCATGCGCGGCAGGCCGACGTTCTTCAGCAGTGCCTGGAACCGGTGCGTCACAGTCGGGCCGTCCATCGGAGTGCCGATGCTGGTGGTGAACACGAAGCCGCTCTCTTAACATCAGCCACGCGGATTGTCGCGGAGCTTGTTCACGTAGCTCACGCCGTCGGTGATGTCGTCACGGTCGGCCCACATTCCGTAGAAGGGGAGATCCTTGATCGATGGGCGCTTGCTTTGTGGCTCGCCCTCAGACGGCACGCGCACCTCGACGATGGTTCCCTCTTTGATGGCTACGGTCTCCAGAGGCCGGAAGGCGCCACCCTCGTATCTGGCGGCAATCGTCATCGCGTTCGCCCTCGCAATTCAAGGATACCAGCATGGGGCAGCCGGGGGCGTCGTCGATATCAGATCGCGATTTCAGTAGCGTGGCTGGCGCCGACGGTTGACGTACGTGACCCCGTCGCGGATGTCCTCGCGGTCTGCCCACATGCCGAAGAACGGCAGGTCTCGGAAAGACTGGCGCGGCTTCGGCGTCGGCCGCTGAAACGACCCACACTTGGACCAGGGTGCCCTCGGCGCGGTTCACATCCTCCAGTGGCTTGAAGGCTCCGTCGTCGTATTTGGCCGCAATCGCCATCGCGTTTGGTTCCGTCAGCCAAGGACACCATCACGGTGGCCAGACTGCGGCGCGATCTGGTGGCAAAACTGGTGGCAATGGGGATGGATTCCGACGCTATTCCGTGGAATCAATGGACGCCCGCCGCCCGTAAGTGTTTGAATAGTCGTATTGGTGGACGCCATGGACGGCCAGCGTTGGCACTCATAATCCGTTGGTCGAAGGTTCAAATCCTTCAGGGCCCACCAACTCACCATCACAAACGGGCGCCGAGCGCATCTGCCAGCATCCGCCTCACAGCCTGGGACGAGTCCAGTCTCAGGGCCTTTTGCGCAATCGCTTCGGCCTCCGGGATCCTCCATCGCGCAATGGACTGCTTCAGATCGGGAATCAGCGGCGAGCTGACGCTGAACTCCTCGAGCCCCAGCCCGAGCAGTAGCGGCGTTGCCAGGGGATCGGCCGCCAGTTCGCCGCACACGGCTACATCGATTCCGGCATCGCGCGCGGCGTCGATCGATTGACGGATTCCCCGCAGGACAGCGGGCTGCAAGGGATCCGCCAATGCCGCTACGCGCGGATTGGTACGGTCCGCGGCCATCACGTACTGCGTCAGATCGTTGGTGCCGATGCTCAGGAAATCGGCCTCGCGCGCGAGCTGGTCCGCGACCGCCACGGCTGCCGGCGCCTCGATCATCACCCCCAACTTGGTCCCCGGCTGAAATGCCAGCCTCTCGGATTCCAGCTCGGACTTCACGCCGGCCAGTATCGCTTTGGCCTCGCGCAGTTCGCCCACGGAAGTAATCATGGGTAACAGGATACTGACGGGAGACGGATCGCCGCCGGAAAGCGTCTCAGCACCGGCACGCAAAATGGCGCGAAGCTGCGTCCGGAACAGGTCGCGGCGGCTCAAGGTCACCCGGATTCCGCGCCAGCCGAGAAACGGGTTGGCCTCCCCGCCGATTTCCACGTAAGGAAGGCTTTTGTCGCCGCCGATATCGAGCGTGCGGATGATCAGCGGCCGCCCTCCGAGCGCCGACGCGATCTGAAGGTATGCGGCGAGCTGCTCGGCTTCGCCAGGCGCCTCCATTCGTCCCAGGAAGAGGAATTCGGTGCGCAGCACGCCCACACCGCCCGCACCGCAGTTCACCGCTCCAGCCGCTTCGGCCACGCCGCTGATGTTGGCAAACACGCGAATCGGACGGCCATCGCGCGTCGCCGCGGGTTTGTGCCTCCCCGTTTCCGCGGCGCTGCGGTGCGCCAGCCATTGGCTGCGCCGGCTCTCCAAATCAGTTAGCACATCCTGGCCGGGAGAAATCCAAACCGTCCCTTGTTCACCGTCCATGGCCACGGCGGTCCCTTCCGGCACCGCCGCGATCTCCGGACCCAGGCCTACAACCACCGGAATCCCCATGGCGCGCGCCAGAATCACACTGTGCGAAAGCGCGCTGCCGGTCTCCAGAACGATGCCGGCGCACAGTGCCGGCTGGAGCCGCTGCACGTCCGAAGGCGTCAGATCGTGCGCCGCCAGAATCGACGGCTCGCGGAGGATCGGAAGGGAGTGCCCGGCCCCGCCCAGACGCCCGAGGACCCGGCCCGCCACATCGGTCACATCGGCCGCCCGAGCTCGGAGATACGGGTCGTCCAGAACGGCGAGGCGATCCGCCAACCGGTGCGCTCCCACCTGCCACGCGTACTCGGCATTGATCGATTTGTCCATGATCGTCCGCGTCACTTCATCGATCAATGCGGCATCTTCCAGCATCAGCAACTGCGCATCGAAGATTCCCGCCTGGTTCGGACCCGCGTGCGACTGATGCCATTCGAAGAGCACCCGGGTCTCCTCACGGGCGCCGCGAAGAGCCTCGAACAATCGTTGGCGCTCCGCCTCGGGATTCTCGACCGCGCGGAGTTTGGCGTCCACGACCAGCGGCCGGACCCTGGCGAGCGGGCCCACCGCGATACCGGCGGATGCCGGGAGACCATTCCATTGACCCGGGAACGAACGGGCCGGCCGCGGCGCCTTGATTTCGTCGTCTGCCGGCGCAGCCGTCTCGCTTTCCCCGCATCCCGATCCGATGAAGTCCGCCAATTCGCTCAAAGCCGCGTGGGCTTCGGCGCCGCGGCCGCGGATCCGCAACCGGTGGCCTTGCCGCACGCCCAGCCCCAGGATCTCGCTGATGCTGCCAGCATCGGCCGGACCGGCATGCCGCGTCAGGTTTTCGACCGTGACCCGGGCCGCATGCCCCCGCACCATCCGGACCACTTTCGACGCGGGCCGCGCATGCAAGCCCAGCCGATTCGGAACGGTCGCCAGCGCCTCCTCCCAAGTCTCATCAGATGACGCATCCCGGCCGCCGTGCGCCTCCTTGGCAGCCAGCGCGCGGCCGGCTTCCCGGAGGATCTCCTCCACACCGGCGCCCGCGGCTGCCTGTCCTGCCGCGGCCACGGCTCCTTCCACCAAAGGCGCCGGGCACAATCGAACTCGCTGGCGCTGCGCTTCCGATAGCAGTTCGATTGCGGTCTCGGCGCTCAATACGGCGCTGCCCAGATCCATCAAGACCAGGACTCCGTGCTCGCTATCAACGGATTCGATAGCACGCACCACTTTGAAGGCGTCCGTACCGATCGGATTGGCGGGATCGTCCGTGCCACCCGCGGCGGCGATCCGGACGGCGCCGCGGGAAACCTGCCCAGCCAGCTCGCACACGCCCTCTGCGAGGCGGGCGCTGTGCGAAACGATCACCATGCCGATCATGAGCGCCAGGTGTCCGCGGCGGCCTTCAGCAGCAGGTACGAAGACGTCGCGCCGGGGTCCTGGTGACCGATGCTGCGTGCTCCCAGGTAGCTGGCGCGGCCTTTGCGCGCCTGCATGGGAACGGTCGCCAGCATCCCTCCCTCCGCCGCTTCCATGCCGCGGTTCAGGATCTCATGCACGCCGCGCCCATCCTCCAGCGCGTGCCGCATGGAGTCCAGCGCGGGCAGCAACGCATCCATCATCGTTTTATCGCCAGGCATGGCTTTGCCCCGTTGTTGCACGCCTTCGATCGCGGCTTGAAACAGCAAGACGACATCGGCGGGCGCAAGCTCGGGCTTCGCCCCGCAGGATGTGGCGGCCCGCAGGAAGAAAGTGCCGTACAAGGGTCCGGCAGCGCCGCCGACACTGCGGATCAGAGCGGTAGCCGCGGTTTGAAAAACGGAGCGGAGGTCCTGCGGAGGGTGAGCGGCCAACTCGGCCTCCACCGCACGGAAGCCGCGATCCATGTTGGTCCCGTGATCGGCATCCCCGATTTCCCTGTCGAGGTCGGTAAGCCGTTCGCGATTCTCGGCGAACACCCGCACCAGCGCCGCCAGCCAGCGCAGCACATCGTCTTTGGTGATGGCCACCCGTCATATCCCCCAGCGAAGAGCGGGCGTCAGAACCGGATCGTCCCAGAGTGACAACAGCTCTTCGTTCGACCGCAGAAGAGTGATCGAGCAGCCGGCCATTTCCAGGCTGGTGATGTAGTTTCCCACCAGGCGGCGCGCGATTGCGATGCGCCGCTCCCGAAGGATTCGCTCCAGTTCCGCGTACACCAGGTAGAGTTCCAGGAGCGGTGTCCCGCCCATGCCGTTCACCAGGGCGACTACGCGGTCACCCTCGCGAAATGGCAGGTCGCTCACGATTACGTCTGCCATGTGGGAGACCAGGTCGCGCGCCGGGCGCAGGCGCATTCGCTCGCGGCCTGGTTCGCCATGGATACCAATACCCATCTCGATCTCGTCGTCTCCCAAAAGGAAACCAGGCTTGCCGGCGGCGGGCACGGTGCAAGGGCTCAGCGCCATCCCCATCGATCGTCCGTTCCCGTTGACCTGCCGCGCCAGCGCCGCCACGCGAGCCAGGTCATATCCGCGCGCTGCTGCCGCGCCGCAGATCTTTTCCGCCAGTACCGTCGCACCCACGCCTCGCCGGCCCGCGGTATAAAGGCTGTCCTCCACGGCGACGTCATCGTTGATGATCACCGCCTGCACCTCGGTACCCGCAGCCTGGCAAAGTTCCGCGGCCATTTCGAAATTCAGGATGTCGCCGGTGTAGTTCTTGACGATGTGGAGCACGCCGGCGCCGCTGTTGACGGCGCGGGTGGCCGCTTCGATCTGGTCGGGGGTAGGCGAAGTGAACACCTGCCCTGGGCAGGCAGCGTCGAGCATGCCTTTGCCGACGAATCCGCCGTGCATCGGCTCGTGACCGCTGCCGCCGCCCGAGACCACACCAACCTTGCCCGTGGTGGGAGCATCCGCCCTCACCACGTACACCGGGTCGAACGAAACCTCGAGGAGATCCGGGTGGGCCGCGGCGAGCCCTGCCAGCGATTCCCGCACCACATCCTGCGGATCGTTGATCAGCTTTTTCATATTTCGAGCGCTTCTCTCAGTGTAGGACTTTGCCGGCCCGAGGTCGTCTTCCGAGAATTCCCGCCCGAATCGCGATAGACTCTTACCCATGCTCTGCTCGAAACCGAGACTGCCCCTCGTCGCGGCAGCCGTCCTCTGCTGCGCCGCTGCTTTTGCTCAACCCCTGCCGATGGCGAAGAATCCCGAAGCGGATGGATTTTCGTCCAAACGCCTGGAAACGGCGCGCGGCGTATTCAAGGCCGATGTCGAGAACGCCAAACTCCCGGGCGCGGTATTGCTCATCGCGCGCAACGGCCACATCGTCTTTTACGACGCACTCGGGTACCAGGACAAGGCCGAAAAAACGCCGATGAAGAAGGACTCGATCTTCCGCGTCGCTTCGATGTCGAAGCCCATCACCACCGTGGCGGCGATGATCCTGGCGGAAGAGAACAAGCTCGACGTGGCCGCGCCGGTTTCGCAGTACCTTCCCGAGTTCCGCGAGGTGAGGGTCGGAACGGAGGGAGCTATGCCGAAGCGCCAGATGACCGTCCAAGACCTGATGCGGCACACATCGGGCTTGACCTACGGGCTGTTCGGAAACAGCCCCGTCGATCAGATGTACCGGCAGGCGAACATCTTCGGCGCGAAGTCTCTGGCCGAGATGGTCAAGACCATCGCCACCATGCCGCTGCTCCACCAGCCCGGCGAGTTTTGGGAGTACAGCGTTTCCACCGATGTCCTCGGCCGGGTGGTGGAAGTGGCCAGCGGCATGGACCTTGACAGCTTTGAGAAAGAGCGCATCACTGGCCCGTTGAAGATGAGCGACACCGGCTTCTGGGTGAAGCCCGAGGCGGCTTCGCGCCTGGCGAAACCGGATGGCCAGCCAAACGCGGCATTCGAGGATGCCACGAAAAAACCCGCCGTCTTCTCGGGCGGCGGCGGGATGTTATCGAGCGCTGGAGATTACGCGCGCTTCTGCCAGATGCTGCTCAATGGCGGCGAACTCGATGGAGTGCGTATTCTCTCGCCCAAGACCATCGCGCTGATGACCTCCGACCAACTGCCGCCCAACGCCGAGCGCCACACGCCCGTGGCGGTGTCGCTTGGGCCCTTCGGTCCGGTCCCGGAAATGGGCACCAGCTTTGGCCTGGGATTCGCCGTTCGCGTCGATCCCGGCCGCAATCCGCTGCCGGGGTCGGTTGGGGACTTCTCCTGGGGAGGAATTACCGGCACGCTTTTCTGGGTCGATCCCCAGACCAAGCTGGTGGCGGTGCTGATGGCCCAGACGCCACGAGCCAACCTCAACGTGATCTGGCGCCAGGCGCGGGTGATGGTTTATCAGGCGATGACCAATTAGAGATGTACCGGTCTACTTCTCTTCCTTGATCTGTTGGCTCAGGTACCGCTCGTAGCCTATCTCGCCGATCTGGTGGAGTTGCGCTTCCAGCCAGTCTACGTGGGCTTCCTCGTCCTTCAACAGCCTCTCGAACAACTCCCGCGAGGCGTTGTCGCCCTCGTCGCGAGCGACTTGGATGGAGCGGTTGTACAAGGCAACGGCCTCGATTTCGAGCTTCAGATCGCTCTCGATCTGCTCTTTCACATTGCGCCCGATGGTGAGTTTCATCAGCTCCGTCAGATTGGGCGTACCGTCCAGGAACAAGATGCGCTCGATCAGAACTTCGGCGTGCCTCATCTCATCAATCGATTGCTTCTTGATGTAGTCGCCCAGTTTCCTGTAGTGCCAGTTCTCGCACATCTCAGCATGAAGGAAGTACTGATTAATTGCGGTCAGCTCCTCCCGGAGAGCCTCATTCAGCGCAGCGACGACTTTCGGATTGCCTTGCATTACCGAAGTGTGCCTGAAAGCCTCATGAAAAACAAGTGGGACAGGCCATCGCTTTTCGTGACCGATCTTGCCGAACGTAAAAAGGACAGGTCAGCCAGAAGTGTGCCACCTACGATCGCAGCGCGCTCGAAGGATCCACCGCGCTGGCACGCCGCGCGGGAATGACGCTGGCCAAAAGCGCCACCACCGCCAGGACTGCCGCGATGGTGAGATACGTCGCGGGGTCTCCCGGCTTCACCTCATACAGCAGGGTCGTCAGCACGCGGGTGGAGGCCAGCGCTCCGGCGACACCAGTCGCGATGCCCGCCAGCGCGAGGGCCGCGCTACGCCGCACCACCAGCGACAGCACGTCGGCCGAGCGCGCTCCCAGCGCTATCCGGATGCCGATCTCGTGGGTCCGCTGGGTCACCAGGTACGACATCACACCGTAAATTCCGACCGCGGCCAGAGCGAGCGCGATCGCCGCGAAGATCGTAAGGAGGAGGGCGCTGAAGCGCGCCTGCGCCGTGGCATCGCGGATGCGTTCGTTCATCGTCTTGACGTCGAACACGGGCAGGTCCTTGTCGAGCGCGTGCACCTCACCCTCCACAGCCTGCGAAAGAGCCGCGGGATTTCCCGCCGTTCGCAGTGAGAGGATCATGCTGCTGCGCGGTCCTTGCAGGTACGACAGGTAGGCCTCAGGCTTGGCTGGTGCGGCCATCTCCCCGTAACGCACATCGCCGGCGATCCCAACCACCTCCACGTGCTCGGAAAAGCCGTTCTGTCCCAGCCCGATCTCTTTGCCGATGGGGTCCTCTCCCGGCCAGAAGCGGCGCGCCGCGGACTCGCTGACCACCACAACTTTGGGCGCTCCCATCCGATCGGCATCCGTAAACCAGCGGCCGCGCAACAGCGGAATCTTCATCGCTTTGAAGTAGCCGCTGGAAACGCGGTGCACGCCGATCCCGGGTTCGGTGCCAGGTTGGACCGGCGGACGATCGCGGAGATAGAGGATCGTGCCACTGCAGCCGCCGGAAAGCGCGTGACACGTGCTGAGCCCTGCGGAGACGACCCCCGCGAGTCCCGACGCGCGTTGCTCCAGTTGGTCGAAGAACGAGATGGTGTTGGCGTCCTGGGTGGCCTGCGGCAGAATAACCCGCACGGTGAGAACATTGTCCGGGTCGATACCGGAGCGCGTACCGATCAGCCGGCCGAAGCTCTTGATCATCAGCCCGGCGCCCGCCAGCAGCACCACCGCCAGCGCCACTTCAGCCACCACCAGGATGCTCTTTCCGGTCAGCAGCCCGCCAAAGCCGGACGGGCGCGCACCGGCACTCTTCAGGGCATCTGTCACGTCCGCTCTCGAGCCTTGCCAGGCCGGAGCCAGACCGAAGAGAATCCCCGTGAGGAGTGCGACCGCAAGCGTGAACAGAAGGGCCTTCGCGTCGAGATGAATCGAGCTGAGTCCCAGGAAGGTGAGCCCGGAGATGCGACGGCCAAAGGTATTGCCGGCCATCGGATTGATGGATCCCAGAGCGCGCACGCCCAGTGACGCCACCAAGAGGCTGGCGGCCGCGCCGAGCATCGCGAGCAGAACGCTTTCAGTCATGAGTTGACGAACCAGCCGGCCGCGCGCGGCGCCTACGGCCAGCCGAATGGCGATCTCCCGCGAACGTGCACTGCCGCGCGCCAACAAGAGGTTCGCGATGTTGACGCAGGCGATCAGCAGGACGAAGCTGACCGCTCCCATCAGCACCAGCACTGATTTTCGAATCACGGGGTCGATGCGCGTTTCATCCAGCAAACGCGCTTTCACGCCCCATCTTCCCGCCGAGACACGCCACGGATTCGCGAACGCCTCATCGATCCGTCGGCCCGCCACGTCCGCCGCACTGATGGCCTGCGCCGCCGAGACGCCGGGCTTCAGACGCGCCACCTGGTACCACTGATGAGACCAGGCTTCATCGAGTCCGTTGGCGGCGGCCAACGCATGCACCGGCACCCAAACGTCCGATGGGCCGCTCAATCCCTGAAACCCCGCCGGCAGGACGCCGACCACGGTGTAGTTCCTGAGGTCGAGCGCGATGGACTTACCCGCGATCCGTGGGTCGGCCCCATAGCGGCTTTCCCACAAGCTGTGGCTGATGACGGCCACAAAGTCCTTGTCGGGTGCGGCATCTTCCTCCGGCAGAAACGTGCGGCCCAGAATCGGCCGGACGCCGAGCGCCCGAAAATAATCGGCGCCGACAATCTCGCCGTACACTCGCTCCGGTTCACCCGAGCCCGTGAGATTGAAAGTGTTGGGTTTGTAGACTGCAGTTTCCTGGTAGACCTCCTGGATCCGGCGGAACAGGTCGTACTTAGGGTAGGACCAAACCATATCGTCACCGCCATAGGGGGCGCTGCGGCCTGGCGTAACGGGCACAGTCATGGAGACGTGCATGATGCGGGCGGGGTCGTCGTAAGGCAGGGTCCGCAGGAGGGTGGCATCCACCACACTGTAGATGGCGGTATTCGCGCCGATTCCCACCGCCAGGGTGAAGACGGCGACGGCAGTGAATCCCGGCTGCCGCGCGAGGGTGCGGACAGCGTAGCGCAGATCTTGCAGGATAGTATCCATGGGAGCCTCGCGTGTTAGACGCGGCCCCCCGAGCGATCGTTTGGAATATTCGAGCCCGGACCGGCGCGCTGCTACTGGAACAACTGTGGCGCGAATTCGATCAGGTAGTTGCGCCAGTTGAGCCAGGTGTGCGCGCCCGGGCTCTCCTTGAAGACCGGCGAGAAGCCATGCTTCTGCAACAGTTCCACGGTGGCTTTGGTGGTGGTAATCAGGCCGTCGTCCACGCCCGTGCTGAACCAGAGGAGCTTCACGCCCTTCCTGGCACCGGCATTATCGAGTTCGGCCATGTGCTGTGTTTCCCAAGCCGGAGGACCCGGTGGGGGAGGCGTTGCGGTCTCACCGCCTCGGCCCCCGCGGCCACCGCCGAAGCTGCCGATCAACCCGGAGCTATAGACGCCAATGTAGGCGAACTTATCCAGGTGGGGAATGGCAATGTTGAGGGTCTGGCTGCCGCCCATCGAGAGACCGGCGATGGCCCGGTGAGGCCGGTCCGTCAACACACGGTAGTGCGATTCCGCGTACGGCATGATGTCAGTCAGGAAGTCCTGGGTGAACTCATCCGGCGGCGGCGGGGCGGTGCCACTGGTGGCCGCGGCTCCTCTGCCTGCTCCTCTGCCCCCGCCTCCGAAACCGGCGGTGCTGGTGTGTCCGGCGGGCATCACCACCACCATCGGCTTGGCTTTCTTGGCGGCAATCAGGTTGTCCAGGATGAAGCCGGCGCGGCCCACGGAGGTCCATGCCTCATCGCAGTCGCCTGCCCCGTGCAACAGGTAAAAGACGGGGTATTTGGCAGTGCTGGTCTCGTAGCCCGGCGGGGTGTAGACGTGCATGCGGCGGAATTTCTTGAGTGCCGTGGAATAGTAGGTGACCGAAGCCACGGCGCCATGCGGCACTTCTCTGGTGTCCATCCATTCGTTGCCCGGCACCACCACCAGGCTCCAGACATTATTGTTCGACTCACTGATCTCCGGGTTGCGCGGATCGATCACGCTGACGCCGTCCACGTTGAAGTTGTAGCGGTATGCGCCGCCTTCCACAGGGCCGAGGGTGACTTCCCAAATGCCGTTCTCGCCCTTAGCCATCTGTCCTCTGGGCGGGGTCTGAGGCGCACCTTGCGCGGCACCACCACGCCCTATGGCGAGCGCGGGAATGTCGCCTCCCGTGACACGCACGCTCTGCGCGTTGGGCGCCAGGATACGAAACGTGATGCTGCGGTCAGGGTGGACTTCAGGCGAAGTTACTACGGGCCCACGCCCGGCCCTTCCCATGCCCGGTTGTCCGCCCGGCGCCGGGGGCGGCGCGGACTGCGCGAAAGCCAGTGGCATCGAAAGCAATGCGGAAAGAACGGCGCCGGCGGGCGCCGCTCGGAAATGCAGTTTCTTCATGGCCTACCTCTCCCAAAGGTTCGAAGAATAGTCTATCTCACGGACGGGAACGAGGGGTGTGGTTTCGCCGTCACGGCAAATCCGGACTCGATGGTGATGGGCATGCGCCAGGAGGAGTGCGGCGGTCACGCGCGAACGTTTGAGATCTTCATCAGCAGCGGGCCAGAACAACGCCGCCCGCGTCTTTCAGTTCGGTTGCGCCTTATCGAGGCGGGCTTCCTCAACGTCGGCGAGGACCAGGCGGATGCCCTCGCGCATACATCGATCGGCGATTGCACGCACGATCCATCTCACCCCGACGAACGGCCAAACCCCAGTATGTCTCGGATTTCGATTCGGGAACGGAACCTGGCCGAAGATTCCAGGAGGAGGGGAGTGCCTGAAGTTGGAGTGGGCCGGTTGAAGCGGCCCACTCCCGAGTCGGAGAGCAACCTCAGAAGTACAGACGGATGCCGAGCTGCAGCATGCGCGCGAAGTTCACTTGCGACGTAATGCGCCCGAAGCTGCTGCTTCCCAGTGACGTATTGGGAGCGGCGAACATCGGAGTGTTGAACGCATTCAGCGCTTCCGCGCGGAACTGGCCCTTGAACCGCTCGGCCACCGTGAAGGTCTTGAAGATCGAGAGATCCCAGTTTGCCTGGCCCGGTCCGCGCATGTCGAGCGTGCGGGCGATGTTGCCGAAGGAGCCTCGCGCGACGGTGGAGAATGCCGCGGCATTGATGTAGTTGTTCAGGCGGTCTTCCAGGCTGCCGCTGGTGTAGGGCGAGACTCCGGTGGCGTTGGGCCGCTGGCTGGCGTAGCCGAACACGGAGTTGTTGTTGGTGCTCTGGGTGATCTGGAGCGGGAAGCCCGACTGGTAGACGCTGATGGCGTTCGCCGACCATCCGCCCACGACGTAGTTTAGTGCCCGCCCGGACGACAGGAACGGCTTGCCCTTGCCGAACGGCAGTTCGTAGGTAATGGCCGTGGACCAGCGCATGGGAGCGTCCACGTTGGCGAGGCCATAATCCGCCGCGAGGTTGTAGGGGTTCTGCGGGCCGGTGTTGCCGCCGTTGAGGAAGTTGCCGGCGCCGCCGGAGCTGATGTCGTAATTCCGCGACCAGGTGAAGGTGGAGAGCAGCGTCAGCCCCATGTTCATGCGCTTCTGCGCCTTGGCCACCAGCGAATCGTAGCGCGCATGGCTGCCGTCGTTGTACAGGTAGTTGATAGTGCTGAAGGTCGGATAGGGCAGCAGGAGCTGCACCTGGCTGACCGTCGCGGTTCCGACCACTCCCAATCCGCCGTGGTTGTAATACGGGTTGGAAACGGTGGCGGTCAGGGACGAGCCCTGCGAAAGCAGTGACGGATCGAGCGCGTTGATATTGATGTTGGCGGTGGCCTGCGTGAGGTGATAGGAGCGTGAGCCCACGTAGGCGATCTCCGACGCGATGCCGAAGGGCAATTGCCGCTGGATGTCGATGGAGAACTGATGGACGCGCGGCGAGCGCGCGTTGGGATCGATGATCGAGAGAGCCTGCCCGATGCCGGTCAGCGCTCCGAGCGAGTTGCCCGTCGGCACGGCCAGCCCTGCCGGGAACGGGTTGGTCAGGTTGTTGGCCGGGGTCGAATTGCCGTCGTTCGAGGCGATGTAGGTGGTGGTGGCGGTATAGCCGGGCGGGTTGTACGGAGTGCCGATGGCGAACTGCGGCGCCCAGAAGAGGCCGTAGCCGGCGCGCACGGTGGTCTTCGAGTTCAACTGCCACGCGATGCCGACGCGCGGGCCGAACTTGTTCAGGTTGGGATTGCTGACGTGAATGCCGTTGCCGTTCACCCCGGCGAACTCGATGATGCCCTTGGCGCCCAGCGGATTGGCATCCTTAGTGTCGAAGCCGACCACCATGTCATTGTTCTTCTCCTGGAGGCCATACTCGCGCTCCCAGCGGATGCCGGCGTTGATGGTGAGCTTTTTGGTCAGGCGAACGTCATCCTGGAAATACGCGCCGTAGTAGTTGGCGTACTCGTAGAGCTTGGTGGGAATGTAGCCGGTGCCGGCGGAAGGCGCGCCGAGCAGCATGTCGGCGATGTCGGCGCCGGTCCCGGAAACGGCGGTCAGCGGAGTGGAGCGCGTGAAGACGCCGTTGAAGGTGAAAGCGCCGGCGCTGTTGGCGAAGTCGTTGCCGTCGTCATGAATGCGGCGGTAATCGAACCCCGCCTTGAAATTGTGAATGCCTTTGTACTTGGCGATGCTGGCCGAGAAATTCTTGGAGAAATGGGTGTAGTAGAAGTTGTTGTTGGTACCCAGGCTGTACTGCGAGGTCATGGTGACGTTGGGGAAGGTCGGCGAGGGGATCTGCGCGACGTAAGCCGGATTGAAACCGAGGGTCGCGAGGTTGAAGCCCTGGCTCACCTGGTAACCGTAGTTCGGGAAGCGGTTGAACCCGTAGCGCACCGAGAGCACGGTAGTAGGCGAAATGGTAATCACGTTGTTGAACGCGGTGGCATCCACTTTGCGCTGCAGGCGCCACTGGTCGGGCGACGAAACCGTATTGAACCAGGTATTGCCGGGCTCGAGCGAGAAGTAGCGCGCGTAGCTCAGGCTGGCACGCCACCAACTGGTCACCTGGTGATCGAGCTTGGCAGTGTCCTGCGAAGCACGGCATGGCAGAATGGCGGCCTGCGTCAGATTGGGCGCTCCGTAGTAAGCCGACGTGGTCTGGGGCAGCACGTATGTGGCGGCGATATTTACACCGACGGGATTCAGCCGGTTGGTGGGAATCACGTTTCCTGGGAATGGCTGGCGCGTGCAAACGCCGCCCGTGCACACAGTGGTGGACGGGTCGTAGACGATGTTCAGGCCGCCGCCTTGCGCCTTGCTCTGGGAGAAGTCGCCGATCCGCTCCAGCGCGGTAGGGGTGCTGAACTGCGAGGAGTTCGACTGCGTGTCGTCATACCCTTCCCACGCGAGCCAGAAGAAGGTGCGATTGCGGCCGTCATAGAGCTTGGGGATCACTACCCGGCCGCCGAAGCTGGCGCCGAAGGTACGGTTAGGTTGAGGAGGCAGCGGGATGCCGGCCGCGTTATTGAAGAAGTTGTTAGCAGCCCATCCGGTGTTGCGCATGGTGCCGAAGAGGCTGCCGTGGAAATCGTTGCTGCCGGACTTGAGGTAGGTGTTGAACATGCCGCCGCCGGTGCGCGCCATTTCGGCGTCATAGGTGTTGGCCTGGATCTTGACCTCCTGCACCGCCTCGAGGGTGGGGATGATGATGGCGCGGTTGGCGGCGTCAGTAATCGGGATTCCGTCGAGCAGGTAGTTGTTGCCGCGCACCGGGCCGCCGGCGATGGTGATCTGCGACGAGCCACTCTGGTCTTCCATGCGGTTGTAATGCGGGTCGCCTACCGGCACGACGTTCTGCGCCAGCTTCGACATCATGAACGGATTGCGGCCCAGGTTGGGCAGGTCGGTGAGCTTCTGGGAATCGATGACCTGGCCTTGAGAGGCATTCGAAGCTTCGATGAGGGGAACTTCCTCGTTGACCTGGATGCTTTCGCTGACCGCACCCACTTCCAGCTTGGTATCGACGGTGAGGAACTCCTGAGTGCCGATGACGATGTCCTTATGCTCGAACTTTTTGAAGCCGGGAGCTTCGACGACGAGCATGTAGGCGGCGGGATCAACAGCCGTGAAGGAGAACTCTCCCTGTGCGTTGCTGAGGGTGGAGCGTGAGACATTGGTGCCCTGGTTGACGAGGGCGACCTTGGCGTCCGCGATGATGGCGCCGCCAGGATCCTGCACGACTCCGCGGATGCCGCCCTGATAGGTTTGCCCCCACAAGGCGCTGACCGCAAGGGCGATGAGAATGGGTGTGAACTTGGCAATCGAATGCAGCTTCATTTACAAGATCTCCGTTACGACAAGTTGTGTTTTGTTTCGGACCCCTGGAAAGCACCGGCGCGAGTACCGGCGCGGAAGCAAACCGCAGCGTCGAAAATCTGCCGCTTCGAGCCTGGAATGCCAACGTCGGCACCCGGCTTGACGGCGACCCAAAAAAGCGCCCCGATGAGTCGGGGCGCGGCAGACAAGAGTGTCCGCGCCACACAAACACCCACCCGATCAGGGCACTTGCAGATCGGGGATGCGGGACGCGGGCCGGACCCACCGGACGTAAGCGCCCTGAATTGCGTAAAGCGAACAGCCGACCGCAACGGCCAGCACGGCATTCACGCACAACACGCAGCCCGCAGTTGCCAGAAAGGCCGCGGCATCCACACGGCTCATTTTCGGCAGACGGCGCCAGGCACTCCAATCGAGGAGGCACAGGCCCATCCACGCAGTTACGCCGGCTAATGCCGGTAGCGGGATCCGCGCCACGAATCCCGTTCCCAAATACAGAATCCCCATCAAAAAGACCGCGTGCAGCAGGTTCGCCAACCGTGAACTGCCGCCGCACCGAACCACCGCCAGACTGCGAGCCGGAATGCCTACGCTCAAAGGCACGCCGAACATGCCGGCCACCAGGTTGGCGATTCCGTAAGCTCCCAATTCCGTGTCGGCATCCGAGGCCTTCATGCGCTTGTGGCGGCCCTGGAAGTGCTCGACCACGCGCGACGTGATCAGGATGTTGACCGACGACACGAACGCCAGCGCAAACGCCGATGGGAGCACCGTAAACACATCCTGGGCACTCCAGGAGAATCCGGCCACCGGCGGCAGGGAGGTGCGCAACGCACCCACTTCCTGCTCGCGAACACCGAACAGGCGCGCCAGCAGAATCGCCAGAGCGACGCCGACCAACGGCGCCGGCGCGCGTGGCGAAAAGCGGGCCGCCGCAGTGGCAACCAGGATCACGGTAAGCCCGAGCGCGATTGGTCCGATCCGCGCGTCGCCCAGGCGGTCCAATACCATCACCGCCTGTCCTAAAGTCGAACCCGCCGCCTGCGTGAGCGGCGAACGAACCCCCAGGATAATGTCGAGCTGCGAGATCAGCATCATGCCGCCGATCCCGCAGGAAAACCCCGAAACAACGGCATGCGGAACGCGGGTAATGTGGCGTCCCAGCCGCATAACGCAAAACGCCATCATGATCACCGAGGCGACCATGGAAACTTTGGCGGCGCCGCCGACCCCCTGACTCCGTACCGCTGCCGCGATGAAAGGGACGGTAGCGCTGGCCGTGCCGCCAATGAGGACGGGATTGCGGCCCAGCAGCGCGATTATCGGCGCCGTGAGAACAGAGGTGAAGATCCCCAGGACAGGCGGCAGGCCCATCATCGAGGCCATGGCCAAACCATAGGGAAGCGCGATCAAGGCGGCGATCACGCCGCCCGAACAGTCACCCACCAGTTGCGGCCAGCCATACCTGGCGCGAGCGGAACCTCGCCACCGCGGCCCCAGGATCAAGCCATCACCTTGAGGAACGCCGTCTTGAACTTATTCATCTCCTCCTGAGTGCCAACCGACACTCTGACGTAAGTGGGCCAGCTCGGCCAGACTCGCCCGATGTAGACTTTCTCCTTCGCCATGGCCTCGATGACCTGCTGGCCCGGCCGGCGGACGTCGACCATGAACTTATTGGATACCGAGGGCACGTATTTGAAGTTGTGTTTATCGAGGAACGCCAGGACATCGGTGCGAACGCCGGCGATGATCTTGCGGCGCTCGGGCACGAGCGTTTTGGATTTCAGGCTCGCGGTGGCGCCAGCCATGCCGGTGACCGGGAGGGCGCCGCTGCTGAACGGAGTGATCTTCTTCAGCAGGTCGGGACGGCCGATGGCCGCGCCGGCGCGAAGCCCCGCCATGCCGTAGATCTTGGAGAAGGTGCGGAGAACAATCAGATCCTTGTCTTTCGCTACCAGGTCGGTACACATGGGCGCGCCGGCGATGTGGATGTACGCTTCATCGACCAGCAGGATGCTGTCCTTCGGCTTGTTGGCGAGGAGCCATTCAATGTCCTCTCGCGGCGTCAGCGTGCCGGTAGGGTTATTGGGGTTGCAGACGTAAATGAGGCCGGCGTTGGAATCGGCCGCGGCCATGGCTTTCACGTCGTGCGAATAGCTCCTGGTGAGCGGAACGGCGATGACTTTGGCGCCGATGAATTTGGCGGCGCGTTCGGGGGCCTCGTAGCCGGGGTTGGCGGTCACCAGCGGCTTGCCGGGCGACGTGAACGCCAGCACGGCCTGATGCAGGGGCGCGCTCGATCCGGCGAAGGGCTGCACATAATCGGGCTTGACGCCTTCGAGTTCGGCCATGAGCTCCTGGAATCCGAAGGTTTCCTCGTAGAGATAGCGGCCGCCCTTCTGCACAATGTTGTGGATGGCTTCGGCAGCCTCAGGGCACGGTCCCAGCGGGTTTTCGTTGGCATTGATCTTGACCGCGTCGGGCGGCATGGCCCCGCGAATGGCGGAGAGTTGGGCCATGGCGGATTCGTTGTAAAAAGGCAGCGAAGCGCCGGCAGTCATGACCGCGGCAAGGCGTCCGAAAGTGCGGCGCGAGAAACCGCGCCTGATCAAATCCCGTTGTTGTTCAGCGGTGAAAAAGCTGTCCATACGATCCTCTCTAAATGGAATGATGCCCGAATATGCGGAAAAACGGTTTTGGCTTGCCGGTCTGCTGAATGGCACAGACAAATCGCCTGTGCGCAAACACAGGACCTGTGCGAGCCCGCTCTATCCCCGGAGCAAACTCTACGCCGGCATGGGCGTTTTGAAAAATGTTTACGAAGAGGTTAACAGTTTATAGCATCAGAGTCGAATCAAAATAATTTATCGGCGCGATAGGAGACGATAATCGCGGGATCGCACACGATCGGCGCTTTAAAGCTGGATGGACCGAGGAAGAGCCTACTTTAGCAACTCGTCAATCAGGGATCGCAGGATCGGATAGTTCTCCAGGCCGGGTCCGGCGAAAGGATAGCGCCTTGCTCCCCGGCTGACGATCAGGGTGGGCGTCCGGTCGATCCTCTGCTGGATGCCGGAATCCACGTCCTGCTGCACCAGCGCGAGCACATCGGAAGTCTGGGCCAATTCCCGGACGGTTTTCTGTTCCGCCGGGGTCAGGACCTCGGCGATGGTTTCCCACACTTTGCCGCTCGCCCCCCAAATCGCCTGGTTGCGAAACAATACATCGCCAACGGACTGGTATTTCCCGACTTCGGCAGCCGCTGTCGCGTAATTTGCGGCTTCCCGCGAATAAGGATGCATGGTCAATGGAAACTCCCGGCTGACCAGATACACCTTACCGGCGGCCACGTAATCGCGCACCAGCAACGGCAGAACGGCTTCATGAAATCCCTTGCATGCCGGGCACTCGAAATCCGAGTAGAGCTCGAGGCGAACCGGTGCGACGGGATCTCCCAACGACTTGGCTCGTTGCACATCCGCGACGGCCACGCCCCAAGCCCCGGCTTTGGGATCGCTAGCCGGCACGAAGGCAACTTCAATATAGTCCACCACTTTTTGCCCGTTGCCGGGGTTTTCGAGAACGTCCACGGCGATTGTCTGGCCGCTCTTGAACGTTTGCGCGGGGAACCGCGGCATGCCGACGGATTTGAAATCCCCGGAAGCATATTTTCTGGGGAGCTGATCGCTCCGCACGCTGAGCGGCTGGAACTTCACGATCGCACTATTGGTCTTTCCGACGGGCTCGACAACCAGGTCGTAGCCGAAATACGTCTTGTTGACCGGGTCGGTGAAGAAGCGGTGAAACAGAATCGGTTGTCCGGCGCCATCCGTATGAGTAGCGTCGGTCTGGATCTTAATGTGCTGGCCGGCGGAGAGCGCGGGCTGGGCAACCGCCGCGTAGCTCAGCTTCCAGACATTCCCCCCGATGATGCTGCCCTCGCTGAATGCCGCGGGCCGGGTGGCAGCCAACGCCGTCGCGACGGCCGCAGCTATGGCCGGGACCAGTTTTGCGTTATTGATCATCTTGCATGCTCCTCACCACCCGCGGCTTGATTTCGCGTACGGGTTGCAGCTCGTTGAAAGTCAATCCCGGACCTGAAGAGGGAACCGGGCAGTCCTGGTAAACCACTCGCTCCACCACCGTTGCCGGATCGGCGCTGCGGGGGTTGCCCAACAGGTGAGAGGCCTGGAGGGTGCGGTCCGCCAGAGCGCCGATCAAAATCAGCGCCGCGGCGGCCAACAGCTTGCGCAGCCGGAATGGAGCAACCGGATCCGCGCCCGTCCCCGGTCCGTGCGATCGATGGGAGGCTCTACGGCCGGTCTGTTCCTCGTATGCGCGCATCACTCGCTCGGAGAACGCCGGAGAAGGCTGCGGCTGCTCTGCTTTAGCCTGCCCCAGCAGGTCATCCAGTTGATCGTCATTCAGGGGATTCATCGCACGGCTCCTTTTGCTTGGCCACGTCATGGTTTTCGCGGTGAGCCGGCAGCGCGCATGCCGTCCCGGCAGGGGGCGAGAGCACGCCGCAGCCGCACACGCGCGCGGTGCAAACGCGACTTGACCGTTCCAGCGTCGCACCCCGAGATCCCGGCAATCTGTTCGAGCGACAACTCCTCGAACTCGAAAAGCACCAGCGCCTCTCTCTGCAGTACCGGGAGCGCGGCGATAGCGGCGTGCACGGCCTTCGATACATCGCCATCGTCTACTCCCGGTTCGAGGGCAGAGACGTGGGGCAGATCGGCTTCCGCATCATCATCCAGCGGGATTTCCCGGCGGCTTGCCCGCCAGCGTTGGCGCACCAGGTTGCGGATGGTCCCGTAGAGGTAGTGACGAAGCGATCCGCGCCGGGCATCGAAACGGCCGGGGTAGCGGATCAGGCCGAGGAAGCACTCCTGGGTCAGGTCTTCGGCCAAGTCGTGGGCCCCCGTGAGGCGGCACGCCAGGCGAAACACGGCGTCCTGGTGCGTTTCAAACAGCACCCGGAACGCTTCGATTTCCCCCTCCGCTGCCCGTTGGACGAGCCGGTTCTCCTGGCCGTTCTCCATCCTGTCCCTACATGCTATTCACTCGGGAGGCGAAAAGGATACGGGCAGCGGCCGAGGGATGCCCCGGGATCGTGGTCACACAGCCGTGTCTGCACTGTACACGCCCGGCAAGCCTCCCCATGAGAGTGCAGACGCGGCAGCCTCGAAAGCCCCTTCGCGGGCACCGGCGCGGGAAGCGGCCAAAAGCGGCCCGAAGAGTCGGGACGCGGCAGGCCGGAGTGCCTGCGCCACGTCGATGGCGCAAGGGTTTTCATGGAGTTCTGTGCGCCGGCGGGGGCCCATGGGTACAGGCACGAGTGCAACCGCCACATCGCGCCCGAAGACGCGCGGGCTTTCATCGATTTCTTGTGGGCCGGCGAGGGCCATGGGTACGGGAGAGAGTCCGCGCCACGTCACTTCGAAGGCGCCTCCACGGCTGGTATGTTGGCGTCGCGTACCAGCTTGTTGAACGCGACCAACTCCGTAGTGAGCAGGCCGTTCAGAGTCCTCAGTTCCGCGTTCACGCGCGTCGCAAGATCCTCGTACACCATGTTGGATTGCGCGGTCGGCTGATTGTCGGAGCTTTCCACGACACCTAGGACGTGCGCCAGCTTGTTGTTCAGCTTGATGGGATAGTTCAGAGGATCTTCGCTCGCGCGATTCTTGGTCTGGTACAGATCTTCCTCCACCGCCGTGAGCTTGGCGCTCAGGGCCTTGGCCGCGTCCGCGACTTTCTTGTCGCTGCGCTTGGCGTAGTCGTCCAGCTGTCTGCGAAGGGCGCGGATCTTGATCACTCCTTCGTTGGTCTCCGAAAGCTTGTCGCGGACCTGCAACGCCAGTGTCAACTGCCTGGCATACTCCTCCGATGTGGTCGCGAGGCGCGGGTCCTTCTTCACCTCGAAGCTCTGCGTCTGCGACTTGCCGTCCACCGTCAGGCGCACCTGGTAGGTCCCGGGCGACGCGCGCGGTCCCGTAACACTTCCGGCCCACATGATGAGACCCGGAAAGCTGGTGGCATCTTCATGACGCAGATTCCAGACGAAACGATTCATGCCCGCCTGCGTGCCCACCCGCGCCGGAGGTCCGCCGCGGAACGGATTGTCGTCGTCCTCGCCGGCCGGTGCGGGTGGCGGCTCGACCACCTTGCTGGAGAACTTCTTCACCAGCTTTCCCGCGGAATCGAGGAATTCCAGGGTGACTTCGCCTTGCGGACGGGCCTTCAGATAATAGTAGATGGCCGCGCCACCCGGAGGATTCTCGCCCACAGCGGCGCCGCCCCGTCCACCACCGCCGCCTCCGCGCCCGCCGCCGCCGAAGCGATAGGTGTCCTTGGGCTTGAAGAGGTGGGCATCCTCAGTGAGCACGCCGTCCTTGAGTTGGTACAGCAGCGGCACGTCATCCAGAATGTAGAACGCACGCCCCTGCGTGGCCACCACCATCTCCTGCTCGCGCTTCTGGAAGGCGATATCGGTGATCGGCGTGATCGGCAGATTCAGTTGGAAGGGCTTCCAGTTTTCGCCGTCATCATAGGAGATGTAGAGGCCGAACTCTGTGCCGGCGACGAGCATTCCTTTGTGATTGGGATCTTCGCGAATCACACGGGTGAAGGCATTGGCCGGGATCCCGTTCACGATTTTCTTCCAGGTTTTGCCGTAATCGCTGGTCTTGTAGAGGTAGGGCCGGAAGTCGTCCGACTTGTACATGGTCGCCGCCACGTACGCGGTTCCGGCATCGTGCGCCGAAGCGTCGATGGAGTTGATCTGGATCCACTCCGGCATGTCCTTGGGCGTGACGTTCGTCCAGTTCTTGCCGGCATCGCGCGTGACCTGCACGAGGCCGTCGTCCGAGCCCGTCCAGATCACACCCTTGGCGACCGGCGATTCCATGAACGTGAAAATGGTGCAGTAATACTCGATGCTGGTGTTGTCCTGCGTGATCGGTCCGCCGGACGTCCCCATCTTCGACTTGTCGTTGCGCGTGAGGTCGGGGCTGATCACGTCCCAGCTTTGACCCTCGTTGGTGGTTTTAAGAAGCACGTTGGCGCCGATGTATAGGGTCTTGGGATCGTGCGGCGAGAAGGCAATCGGGTAGCTCCACTGGAAGCGGTATTTCATGGCCTCCACGCCGTAGCCCATGGTGTTGTCCGGCCATGCGTTGATGTTGCGGCTCTGCGACGTGTGGTGGTCCTGGCGGGTGATCAGGCCGTCGTAGGAGCCGGCGTAGACGATCTGCGAATCGCGCGGGTCGGGCGCGATCCAGCCGCTCTCGCCGCCGCCCACGTCGTACCAATCCGCCTCGGTGATGCCGCCGCCCGCAGTCCGGCTGGCGGTGCGCACGGTGGTGTTGTCCTGCTGCGCGCCGTAAACGTTGTACGGGAAGTCGTTGTCCAGCGCCACGCGATAGAATTGCGCGGTCGGCTGGTTCATGAGGGTGGACCAGGTACGGCCGCCGTCGTTCGAAATGTTGGCGCCGCCATCGTTGCTCTCGATCATCCGCAGCGGATTGTCGGGCGCGATCCACATGTCGTGATTGTCGCCGTGCGGCGGACGCAGGGCGGACCAGGTTCTGCCGCCGTCGATGGATTTGTGGAATCCCACGTTGAGCGCGTAGACCGTGTCGGGGCTCTGCGGGTCGGCGAAGATGTGCGAGTAGTACCACGCGCGCTGTCGCAGGATGCTCTGGTCGTTCACCTTGGTCCAGGTGCGGCCGGCGTTCTCGGATCGGAAGACACCGCCTTCCGTGGCTTCTACGATGGACCACACGCGCTCCGGATTAGCGGGCGACACGGTGACGCCAATGCGTCCCAGCGGCCCGCGAGGCATTCCCGGCGCATGCGAGAGGTCGGTCCAGGTGTCGCCGCCATCGGTGGACTTCCACAGACCGCTGCCCGCCCCGCCGCTGTCGAAGTGCCAGGGATTCCGGCGCACCTGCCAGAAGCCGGCATAGAGCACGCGGGGGTTGGAGGGGTCGAGCGCGATATCGACTGCGCCGGCATCGGGCCCCCGGGTGAGCACCTGTTTCCATGTCGCGCCGCCGTCGGTCGTGCGGTAGACGCCACGCTGCTCGTTGGGTCCGAAGAGGTGCCCGAGCGCTGCCACGTAGACGATATCGGGATTCTTGGGGTGAATCCGGACCGCGCCGATGTGGTAGGTATCCTGCAAGCCAACATTACGCCACGTCTTGCCGCCATCCACGGACTTGTACACGCCGTCGCCGTTGGAGGCGTTGCCGCGAACGCAGGATTCGCCCATCCCCACGTAGATGACGTTGGGGTCCGAATCGGCCACCGCGATCGCGCCTACGGAACTGGTCTTGAAGAAGCCGTCGGAGATCGGCGCCCACGAGGCGCCGCCGTCCGTAGTCTTCCAGACGCCCCCTCCCACGCCCCCGAAGTAGTAGACGCTGGGCTGCGATGGGACTCCGGTCACGGCCACCACTCGCCCTCCGCGGAACGGCCCGATGAGACGGAATTTCAGTTCTTTGAGGAGGTCCGGCTGCTGCGCGGCCAGCAGCAGGGGGAACAACACCCACAACGCGATGCGAACATGCTTCATAGTCACGCATCGTAGCAAAAGTCATG
>DATJWB010000113.1:0-20792 GCA_035501495.1 Bryobacteraceae bacterium
CACTACCCGGCCTCCCGGCTGCCCACCACGCTTTCCCGATTCCCGGTATAACGATCGCTCCACCGATACCGAACCGGCCATCCTGTGGTATGCCCCCTCGCAGCGTCCCACTCGCGTGTACCGCACCCCTCCGATCACCACGGCGGGAACATCCACGTCCAGCTTCTGCAAGATAGCGCGGTGGGCCGCCAACTCCGTTTGGGACGCCCCTTTGGCGATCTCCGCTTCCACCACCGCATAATCCACTGCCTTTCCTCCACCCAGCCGACCCACAGTTCGCTGCAGCATCGCCAGATGTTCAGCCATCGCCTTTCCGACTTCCTCAAACTGCTCCGGTACCTCAATCACCATCTTCGCCATCGATCCTCCTGTTTTGGGTACCCTTCGACAGCTTGTTCTACCAGATTCTCGGAGATTTGTCCAGCATGAGAGCCACACCCGGGCCGGCCTAACCCTGCGGTTTAGTTCACCGAACGGTTTCTTCAGCTTGCGGTCTCGAACCTCACCTTGTTTTCGCCGGCCTTCATGAGCCGCAAGCCGAAGAAACCCTTTTCAGTCACAGATTCTGCCGAAATATTTACTCCGTCTAATCAGCGACTTACCAAAAGGCGTGACGGGCTTGGGACGTGCTGTTACATAACCTGGAGTCAGGAGACTTATGAGTACGAGTCCAGTAACACCACTAAGCGCCGATCAGACCACTCTTGCGGCCGCACAGGCAAACATCCTGGCGAACAGCCAGATGATGGTCTCAAAGCTGAACGCGGACCTGATCGCCAAGTACAACCAGGCGTACGCCGATTACGTGACCAACATGCAAAGCGGCGAGAATGTGCCCGCGGATCGCCGCAATCCGCCAGTACCTCCCATGGCGTGGGAACTCGCGCCGCCCGATCCGAATGGTTTTGTGTTCTACGAGATCGGCCACACGCCGGTTTGCGCGCAGGGCGCGGCCGTCGGCTGCAATTACGACAACCCGCAGCCCAACACTCAACCCAACGTGATCATGATCGGCGGGCCGATCCCTGGTGCTCCTAAATGGTACCAGGCGTTGAAGGGCGACACGTTCCCTTCCGGGATGACCACGCCGCCTCAGCCCGACGGCCACACCTACGAGAAGTTCGGCGCACCGGTCGGTCCTGGCTGGTACCTGCAGGTCAGCTAGGCGCCGAAGAACAGAAGAGACAGAAGCTATGACCCAAGCACAGCAAGACGCGGTTACCGCCGCGCAACAGAAATTCTTCGCGGCAGCGGCTGCCAATGTCGCTGCGCAGAAGGCCGCGAGCGATGCCGCTGCGGCCACGACCGCAGCCAAGACCAACGCCACCGTCACGGTGCCGGCGCAGTGCAAGGCGCTCCAGGACGCGGCGAACAACGCCTACTATAAGTCGCAAACCGACCAGAACGCCGCCATCCAGGCTGCCCAACAGGCGCAATGCGCGCAGAGCCAGGCACAGCTCGATCTCCAGAACGCGATCTCGGACTCGCTGCAGACCGGCGCCGAGGAGATGGTCTAACCTGCAGACATCGTCTGCCGGAAGCCAATCACTTCACGGAGACGTTGATGGAAATGATCTGTCCGGTCGGTTCGACCTTGATGACGACTCTGCCGGACCTGGCTCCTTCATTGGCTTGAATCGTCAGCACCGCTCGATCACCCACCTTCAGATTGGTATGGTCAAGCGTCGCTTCCACACCGGGGCTCTTTCCCACCACCTGAATGTCCATCAGCCCCGCTGCTCCATTCCGAATGTTCACCGTTTCAGGCTGGCCGGGCTTCAGATTCACCTCACCCCTGTCAGCCTGGACGAGGTGCATGACGAAGTCGGCATTCTCCGGAATCACCGCGGGGAGCCCTCCGCCAGGACCCCTCGGGCCGGGTGTCATCGTGCCGAAGGGAGTATGCTTGAGCTCTTCCGGGTCCACATACCAGCACCACTTTCCCTTCTCGACCTTCCATGTACTCCCGAACGGCACCTTGAGCGGCTTGTCGGCAAAGCCTGGGACCATCACGTACTGCTCGCAGATTTCCGTCACTTTGGCGCGCTTGAAGTCGTCGGAGTAGACGATTTTTCCGGTTTCACAGCTCAGGTAGGCGGGCTTGTTGTGGCTGTAAAAGAATTCCTTGGTGTCGGCGGCCACCAAGGCCTCCGCCTTATGGAATTCCTGCTTCACGTGATCCTGAAAGAACTCGTTGACCCTGGCGCGAAGGGCTTGATCTACCTTTGCGGGCGGCTTGTTGAAGGCCTCGCTGGCATCCTGCGCGAACGCGGCCGCTCCTAAAACTGCGAGTAAAGCAAATCGGAACATTTCCTTTTCAATAGGACGCCGCCCGCCGGCAAAAAGTCGGTCTTGGACGGTAAGCCTTTTTTCTATCCTTCCTTTGCCATCTCCACGCCGATTTCGGCGGCCAGCCGCGCGTTGGCCTGCACAAGCGCGATGTTGGTCCGCAGACTCCTTCCACGCGTCAGGTCCACGATCCGAGCCAGAACGTAGGGCGTAACCGATTTCCCGGTAACCCCGTGATCGGCGGCGTCGGCAAGGGCGGCCCCGATCACGGCCTTCATCTCGTGTGAGGGTATCTCGTCTTCCACCCGAACCGGATTCGCGATCACCGCGCCGCCGCGCAGTCCCAGTGCCCATTTCACTTTCAGGAGATCCGCGATTTCCGCCGCCGTATCGACCCGGATGGGCACACGCAGGCCGCTGGAGCGGCTCCAGAACGCCGGGAACTCGTCAGCCCGATAGCCGATCACCGGGACGCCGCGCGTCTCCAGATACTCCAGCGTCTTCGGAAGATCCAGCAACGCCTTGGCACCGGCGCACACCACCGCCACAGGGGTTGCCGCCAGTTCCTCGAGGTCCGCCGAAATATCGAAGCTGGACTCGGCGCCGCGATGGACGCCCCCGATCCCTCCCGTTGCGAAAACGCGAATGCCGGCAAGGTGGGCGCAGATCATGGTCGCGGCGACCGTGGTAGCGCCGTGCTTACGGGCCGTGATCGCGTAGGCCAAGTCGTTGCGGCTCAGTTTCAGGACGTCGGGGGCGGTCCCGAGCCAATCCAGTTCCGGTCCCGAGAGCCCCACGCGAATGGTGCCATCGATCACAGCGATGGTGGCAGGCGTGGCGCCCCGGCCGCGGATTTCGTCCTCGAGCGACCGGGCGGTCGCCACGTTTTCGGGGTACGGCATACCGTGCGCCACGATGGTGGATTCGAGCGCCACGACCGGCCCGCCCGCGGCCAGCACGTCCTGGACCTCAGGCGCGATTCTCACCTCTGCGGGGATTCGCATACGGTTAACTCACCCGTCGGCGAAGCGCTTCGGCAGTCAACTCCTCCGCAACCGCCTGCGCAGATTCCACCGTGATCGCGGCCGCCGCCAGACCGAGCCTCGCCGCCTCGAGCAGCGTCTTTTCGTGCAGGATGCCGTACAAGGTTCCGGCCACCAAAGCGTCTCCGGCGCCGGTGACATCCCGTGGCTTCGCCGGCAAGGCGGCCAGGCGGTGACAGGAGCCGCCATCCCACACCGCAATGCCAGAGGCTCCGGCCGTCACGACTCCGCTTTGTGCGCCAAGCTGATGCAGGGTCTGTGCGGCCGACTCGAAACTCGCCGCGGCGCCTTTCAGGATCGCTTCCGCCTGTGCCCGATTCAAGAACAGCCACGAGATTCTTCCGAGCAACGGCGAAAGGCGCGTTGACTTGGCCACGGAAATGGCGTCCACAGCCACTGGTATCCCACTCGCCATCGTAAGCAGCCATTCGATGGTGGCGCCGGGGACATTTGCGTCCACGAACCAGTAGGAATGCTCCCGCAGTCGCGGCAGCGCGGGCTCCAGTATGGCTGGCGTGATCTCGTCGTAAATATCCATGTCCGCCAGACCGATCACCAGTTCCCCATGGTTTTCCAGGATCGCGGTGTACGACGCGGTGGGCTTGCCGGACGAGACCGTGAACAGCGAGGTATCGATGCCGGCTGCCGCCGCGTGCTCGCGCACATGGCAACCAGCCGCGTCATCTCCCACTCGCGATACCAGCGTCACTGACTCACCCAGCCGCGCCAGGTTCTCCGCCACATTGCGCGCCACGCCGCCGGCCGCGACATGCACACTGCCTGGATTCGAGCTCCCCATCACCAGGGGACCGCGCAGCACGCCGTGGCGGTCCAGGTGGGCGCCCCCGATGCAGGCGATCATCGGCCTCTGCGCGCCAACTCGTCCAACAGCACCTTCACCGGACGGAACGCGGCCAGCGAGACCTCAGCGGCGTTGGACTTCTGAATGCGCGCGATTTCCAGGTTCTGTTCCGCGACCCAGGCGGGCGGAGCTGGATCGCTGCCGGCCATGTAGTCGAGAATCTTCAGTCCCATCGCGCCGAGCTCGGAGAGGTCCGTGGACAGCGGTTTGAGTTCCGCAAGCAAGGCATTGTCCGCCGCCAGCGGCTGGAAACGCGCGTCATTGACAGCCCAGCGGCTGAACTGCTCGCGCAGCCACGCGCCATCGGCAGCCTGGTGGCTGGCGGCGAATCGCGCGGCGGCCAGTTCCAGCCGACGGACACTCTCGCTCTCCGGCCGCGCCGCATCGGCCAGACGATTGAGCGGCATCAGGCTGGTGTACTTCCGGGCGCGGGCGCGCGGGCCGAGCCCCAGCCCGTTGCTGGCGTCCGCCAGGATGCGCACCGGTTCGGCGGGCTGCCCGCCGGCCATCCGGTCGAGCATCGGGCCGTAGTTGGCGCGATGCTGAACGCCCGTAAACTCGAGCTGGCGGCTGACCGACTCCATGCGGGTGTACATCGAATCGACATCGGTAAGCTCTTTGGGCGACCAGAACCGCTCCGCAATCGCCGCCATGCGCGGCCAGATGCGCGAATCGACAGTCTCGGAGTTAACATACTCCGCCCACATGCATGCCTCGCCGCCCAGGATCAGCGCCATCTGATCGGGTGTGAGGCTGGCGGCCGGCCCGCCCAGCGGGTCCACCCCATAATGCTGGCTCGCGGGGCTCAGGTGGTCCAGGTAGTAGCCAGACGACAGGAGGGCGCGGTGTCCCTTGGACGCGGCGTCGGCCAACGACTTCGGGCCCCGCCAGGACTGAATGATCGCGGCGGACGGAAGGTCGGGGTGAAGAATCTCGTCCCAGCCGATCATGGTTTTACCGTTCTTCTCCAGGATTTTCAGGATCCGCTGGTTGAAATAGGCCTGCAGACCGTGCGGGCCATCCAGCTTGTGCTGCCGGATGAAATCGCGGATGCGCGCGGACTGATTCCACTGCTTGGGATTCACCTCATCGCCGCCGATGTGGAAGTAGGGGTCTGGAAAGAGCTGCGCCATCTCGCCGATGAAGGCTTCCAGAAAATGGTAGGTGGACTCGAGAGTCGGGTCCATCACCGGATCGTAGATGCCCCACGTGCGGCCGACGTCGTACGGGCCCGACACGCTGGCGAGGTCGGGATAAGCCGCCAGCCAGCTCTGCGTGTGCCCGGGAATATCGAACTCGGGGACCACGCGGATCCCGCGGTTGCGGGCGTATTCTATGACCTCACGGACCTCCGGCTGGGTGTAGAAGTGGCCGTCGGAACCCAGCTCCTGCAGGTGCGGATACAGCTTGCTCTCGACGCGGAAGCCCTGGTCGTCGGAAAGGTGCCAGTGGAAGACGTTCAGCTTCACGGCAGCCATGGCGTCGAGATTGCGCTCCACCACCGGCAAGGGCATCCAGTGGCGGGAGACATCGAGCATCAGTCCGCGCCACGCGAAGCGAGGGCGGTCCTCGATGTGCATCGCCGGGACCTGGAAGCCTTCGGGCCCGGGTGCGATCAACTGCACGAAGGTCTCGATGCCGTGGAGCGCTCCGGCACCCGTCGCGGCATTCACGCGCGCGCCATCGGCCGAGACGTCGAGCGTATAGGACTCGTCTTCACCGAGCGCTGGAAGCATGCGGCCCGAAGCGGCACATTCCACGAGCAGCGTGGACCGCGCTGCGCCGCCAGGCTTCGCGATCCCCATGACGATGCCGGTCTGGCGGGAAATCCGCATGGTGAGCCTGACGAGCGCGCCCTCCATGCGGGGATCGGGGCAGGCCGTTGCCGCAGCGCGGAAAGTCTCGTCGATCGCGAGTTGTCCGTTGCCAGGTTCGACTTTGACCGGCAGGGGCATGAGTGCGGGCACGGCGGCCCAGGCGGCATGACGGCCGCCAGACAACAGAGTCAGGAAGAGAACGAATCGGACCATCCTCTATAGTGCAACACAGGGCAGGCTCGCGTTGCTGGCCTGCGGGCTCAGGGGGTGCGCGACATGCAAGCGGCTGTGATTCCAGCTTCTTTTTTGTGTATTTGAATCCGTGCGTATTACGCTAAGGTGAGGAGGCGCCTTTCTGACTGCAGTGAGTGCGGAGACCTGCGTGGCACGGCGGACGGGAATGGCTGTTTCGGCGGGGCCCTTCGGAGACCCCGGTATATCTCATTGAGGTGCTGCGTCCGCTGTGAGACGCACCGTTTTGGCGGAACCAGGCGGTCTGGATGGACAACTCGAAATTCTCGGACGAGCTACCTGACGAGCTTTATCCCAAGCTCAATAACGAGCAGATTGCGCGGCTTTCGCGGGTGGGCACTCGCCGAAGCGTTCCCGCGGGAGAAACCCTTTTCGATCAGGGGACCATCGGGCGCCGTTTCTACGTGATCCTGCAAGGCGCTATCGAGGCTGTCCTGCCGTCCTCGGAGGGCGACGTTCACATCCGCCTGCATCAGCCCGGTGACTTTACGGGCGAACTCGACATGCTCTCGGGCCGTCCCAGCCTGGTGCGGGCCCGGACCATCGATCCGACCGAAGTTCTGGAGCTCGACGCGGTCAGCCTGCGGCGCCTCGTTCAGACCGATCCGGAACTAGGCGAGTTCCTGCTCAGGATATTCATTCGCCGCCGCGTCGCTATGATTTCGCGCGCCATGGGAGACGTGGTCCTGATCGGCTCCAGGTCTTCCGGCGACACCCTTCGCCTGAAGGAATTCCTCACGCACAACGGGCATCCGTTCACATATTTCGAACTGGGGCAGGACGCGCCGGCCGAACAACTGCTGCAGCGTCTTCATGTTGCTCGGGAAGATATCCCGGTGCTCATCGGCCGCGATCAGCCTCCGATGTGCAAGCCGACAAATGCGGAGCTGGCCGCGCGTCTTGGGTTGAACGCAGAAATCGATGGCAAGCGGGTATATGATCTGATCGTGGTTGGCGCGGGGCCTGCGGGTTTGGCGGCAGCAGTATACGGAGCTTCTGAGGGGCTGAGCGTGCTGGTGCTGGAGGCGATTGCTCCGGGCGGGCAGGCGGGCTCCAGTTCGCGAATCGAAAATTATCTGGGTTTTCCACTGGGAATTTCGGGCCAGGAGCTTGCGGGCCGCGCGTTCGTGCAAGCCGAGAAATTCGGCGCACAAATAGCCGTTGCCCGCCAGGCGACGGCCATCGAATGCAAAAGCCAGCCGTTCCGGGTGGGATTCGACGGCGATGGGCCCGTCCGCGGAAAAGCTATCGTGATCGCCTGTGGCGCCGAGTACCGCAAGCTGCAGGTCGCGAACCTTCCGCAATTCGAAGGCGCCGGCGTGTACTACGGAGCGACAACGATGGAGGCGCAGCTCTGCAAAGGCGAAGACGTCATCGTGGTGGGCGGGGGGAATTCGGCAGGCCAGGCTGCGATGTTTCTTTCGACGATTGCGAACCATGTCTACATGCTCGTGCGTGCTTCGAGCCTTGCCGACAGCATGTCGCAGTACCTCATCCGCCGGATCGAGGAGTGCCGCGATATCACGCTCCTGATACGGACAGAAATCGTCGGACTGCAAGGCGCTGGAGACCTCGAATCGACGACTTGGAGAAATCGCGACACCGGAGAGACCGAAACGCGCCCCATCCGGCACATCTTTTCGATGACCGGCGCAAACCCGAATACGGCATGGCTCAAGGGCTGCGTTGCGCTCGACAGCAGCGGTTTCATAAAGACCGGGGCTGATCTCGATGCGAACGATTTGGACCGCGCAGGCTGGCAACCCGAACGGCGTCCGCATCTGTTCGAGACCAGTGTCCCGCGCGTATTCGCCGTGGGCGACATCCGCTCGGGAAGCGTGAAGCGCGTCGCGTCAGCCGTGGGAGAAGGGTCCGTGGTGGTGCAACTCGTGCATCGGGTGCTCGCGGACTGAAAATTTCCAGAGTGTAATCGTGACGACGGAGGAGGTGTCTTCGCCGAAGACGGCCATTCCTCCACCGCGTCCCGAGAACAAGCGGGCGTGGGCCAGCTTACTCAAGGGTAAGAGACCGCAGTGATCCGGGAAGTGGCGGAAGAAATGGACCGCCGCGACCCCTTGCGATCCATCGAGGAGCGACCCCGGAGCAAAATTCACCCCGACTCGCCGAGGCGTAGTGTCGCAGAATGGAGGCGCATGGCGTCAGATCCTGATTAACCAGGCGCGGTCGTAGTATTGGCCGTCACGTTTCTGTGCGCGCAGCCGCCGCAGTGGAAAGGTCCTTCGCCTCACCGAATCCACTTCGTGCATGTTGACGATGGAGTCCGACTCGAAGTGCTCGACAGAGGAGGATCGGGCCGTACGCTCGTTCTTCTGGCGGGCTCCGGCAACACGGCCCACATTTTCGATGACCTGGCCGTGAAGCTGACGCGTTTCAGTCATGTTTACGCTGTAAGCGCAGGGGATATGGCGCTTCCCGCCACCCGGACTCGGGTTACGGCGCACGGTGGGGGCCTTACATGGAACTTCGAAAGAAGTTGCCGCCTGCGATGGGCCCAGGTTACCCGAGGGCCTCTCCGGATGATCGCAGATCCTTTCCCGAATATCGGGAGCGACAGATGCGCAGCCTGGCGATCGCTTTTCCCGAATCTGAATTACGAAACGACTTCGCGACGAAGCCCGACGGGAGCATGGGCGAATACCGGACGCCGGGCAGCGTCCGCGATGCCATTACGGCGGGAATGCGAAAACCGGACTATTCGGGGATTCGGGTGTCTGTGCTGGCGTTCTTTACGCTTCCAGCGCGGCTGGAGCAACAAGTCAAACGATACCAGCCCAGGACGGCCGAGGAACGCGCCGCTATGAAGCAAGTCTTCGCCGCGGACGTCGAATGGGCGCGGAGGTCGATCGACCGCCTGAGAAGCGACGTGCCAGCCGCTCGTGTGGTCGAACTGACCGGAGCGAATCACTACATCTTTCTCTCTGACGAGTCGGACGTCCTGCTCGGAATCCGTCAGTTCCTGACCAGCTTGCATTAGGGATCACCGGAGAGGAGTCGAGCGAGCCAGGGGCGGTGTTGAAGGTTGCGGTTGGATGGTCAGTGATCCGGCAGGCGCCAGGCGAGCGGTCTCAAAAACGTCCGTTTTCAAGAGCGCCCACAGCGGCTAGCCTAGGGACCTGGCAGAAGCCGGGATGTTGGTCTCGCTATCCGTCCTCGAAATCACCGGCCGAGCCACGCGGATTCTGGTTGATGACGTTAGCCACGTCGTCAAGGGCATTCGGCAGAGCATCAAACACGGCCTGTCCGGTCCCAAAACCTCGAGCGCAATTGCCAATTACTTCTACCGTAACGGCACCCGCAGGCGTGATGACGAATACCTCGCCAACGGCTGGGCCGTTGCCAGCGGACCGGTAGAAGGCTCCTGCAAAGACCTGATCAAGGATCACATGGCGCCGCTTGCAAAGACAACGATGTCGGCCGGTATGGAGCCTCCGCCAGCCTTGCATTGCCGGCGTAGTTCACCGTTACCGCGGTTCCGTCCCACGCCAATCTTTCGCTGCGCTTTCGGCGCGAAGCGCATGGCTTCCGCATCCAACGAATTTCCTGGGCGGCCACAGCGTCCCGAAGCTGGAAGCGATCTTGAGCGACCCGTCAAGACCCGCAGTGACGCCAGCCGTACTGGTGAAGTTCCCGTCTACGACAACACGCGTCCTGGTCGGGAAGGCCCCGTAGTAATCAAGAAGGTCCCAGGCGGCGCAGTGCGTGGTCGCCCGGCGGCCTTTCAGGACACCGGCAGCACCCAGAGTAAAGCGCCAGCGGAGGGGCATGAGCGCTGCTCATCTCCGGCGTCAGGACTTGCCTGGGAAACACGAAACAGCCGATTCTCAAGCGCTTCGACGGCACCGGCTCTTCCTCCGAGTTGCTCTGATCGGGGCTCATGATGTTCTCCAATATCCGAGTCCGCAGGCGCGTGGCCATTGAGCGAAACGCCGGAAAGACTAACCTGCTTCCGGCGCGTGTGATTTATGTAGCGCGAATCGGCGCAGGCGGTATCACGATGTCAACCAGCCCGGTCGCCACGTCGAAGACGAGGCCGGAAATGAGCCAGTTCGCCGGCAATCCCGGAAGGGCCCGAAGCGTCGCGACGTCCACTACAACCGCTCTGCGGGGGTCGGCGACCGATTTGGCCACGAGTTCACCTTCCTGGATCTGAAAATAGCTCGTCAGCAGTGCCGGATCGCCGGCGAGGCGCGTGATGCCACAGTCCGTGTGCTGAAGCACGATCAGGTGAAACTCTCCGCCGCCACCCGGAGTTTCTGCGGCAACCTGACCGATTCGTCCGAGTAAACCCAATTGCTCCAGCAAGCCCGGGGTGACTCGCCCACCGATGTTCCGTATCACGACAGCCTCGCCCGGCTTGATTCCCAAGACATGAGCAGGGTCCACGCGCATATCCGCGCAACCGATGATGATTGCCTTTACGTTTGGGAGTACGCGTGGAAGCGAAGGCATCAGCGTGCCAGCCGCAGATTGTTGCGCAGCAAAGTCCTTGTTTCGTTGCAAGATTGAATCGAAAGTTTTCATGTAGATTCCCAAGTTGTCCCGCTACCGAGATGGGTCATTTGGAGCGGTCCTGTTTGGAGAGGGCGGTGCCGTTGCCGACGGCCGCGTGCTGTACCCACCCTCATTCAGTCTAAGCGTACAAAGTCGATTCCAAAAGAGCGTTCCCGGACAGAAACCCGCGATTCCCGCCATCTGTGGCGGAGCGATCTACGGTGCGGCTGGCGATCGCACGCCTGCGCCGCGAGCGTTGCACGGAATTGCGATCGGCCGCCCGGGCGCCGCAGGAAGACCACCATCATGCGGGCCATTTGAAGCGCGGCCGAAGATCCCAAATCCTCTTCCACCAGGCGAGGGCAAGATCCATACCCGCCGTGACGCCGGCCGATGTATGGATATTCTCCTGCGGGCATGGGCGGCAGCAAAGTTCCCCACCGAGATTATTTCCGACTGCTTGCCTACGGCTGTTTGACGAACCTTTAAGCTCCTGTGAAAACCGGGACTTCGACGGGATCTTACGTGCTCTTGAATCGCCGTTTATCGGGATTTTGGCCCGTCAAAGGGGAGCCTCCGTTCCAGGCTGCTGGCAGCCTTGCCCAACGCCCACATCGAGACCGCGCCGGAACGGGCGCGAAGTTCAGGCGCTGAACCGCCGGTGCGCGGTACGTTATCCTCTAATTTATGCTCAGCCAGAAATTGCGCGATGCGGGTGTGGTGGGCGCGGGCGGGGCCGGCTTCCCGACGTACGTCAAAGCGCAGTCGCAGGTGGAGTTTATGATTGCCAACGGGGCCGAGTGCGAGCCGCTCATCCACAAAGACGCCGAGCTGATGAAGCATTTTCCGTCTGAAATCCTGGCCGGGATGTCGTCGATGATGGTGGCGACCGGCGCCAGGAGCGGCAAGTTCGGCATCAAGACCAAGAACGCCGAATCGCTCGAGGCGCTCCGGCACAGTCTTCAAAACGACCGTATCGAGTTCGTGATGCTGGGCGACTTCTATCCTTCCGGCGATGAGTACGAACTGGTCTACACCGCGACCGGCCGACTCATCCCGCCGGCCGGAATTCCGCTGCAGGTGGGATGCGTGGTGAACAACGTGGAGACGCTTTACAACGTTCATCTCGCCGAGCAGGGCGCGCCGGTCACCACCAAATTCCTATCGGTGTGCGGCGCGGTGAAGGAGCCGAAATCGTTCTGGGCCCCGGTCGGAACTTCGTTCCGTGATCTGCTGGCGCTGGCGGGCGGCGCTACGGTGGCGGACTTCGGCATCTTCGTGAGCGGCATCATGATGGGAACGCTTACGTTCGACCTGGATGAGGTGCTCACCAAAACCACGGGAGGCCTGATCGTGCTGCCGCGCGACCATTACCTGATGACCCGGCGAACCCGCTCGCAGCAGGAGATGAACCACATCGGAAAGTCGGCCTGCGACCAGTGCAGCTACTGTACGGAATTCTGCCCGCGCTACCTCCTGGGATACGAAGTGCAGCCCCACAAGGTGATGCGCAGCCTGGGTTTCACCACAACCGGCGCGGAGATCTGGAACCAGTGGGCGGAGCTGTGCTGCGCCTGCGGCCTTTGCACCCTCTACGCCTGTCCCGAGGATTTGTACCCCAAGGAGGCCTGCGACCAGGGAAAGCGGGACCGCCACGGCGCAGGATTGAAGTTCGTCCAACAGAGGCCGGTCGAGGTGCACCCCATGAAGGAGTACCGGCGTGTGCCGCTTAGCCAACTGCGGCGCCGTTTACAGGTGGAGGAATACGAGCGCGAAACCCCGTTCCGGGACTTGCAGTACCTGCCCGGGATGGTGCGGATCAAGATGCGCCAGCATGCCGGACAGGCCGCCACGCCGGCCGTAGAGCAGGGCCAGAAGGTGAAGAAGGGGCAGGCCATCGGACGCGTGGAGGCAAGCAAACTGGGCGCCGACGTGCACGCCAGCATTTCGGGAAAGGTGCGCGCGGTGACCCCCGAGTTCGTGGAGATCGTGGCATAAACAATGGCTGACAACTCACTTGGATTGATCGAACTGACCAGCATCGCCGCGGGGTTCCAGGCCTGCGATGCGATGCTGAAGGCGGCGAACGTAGGCCTGGTACTGGCGCGCTCCATCTGCTCGGGAAAGTACATGGTGATGGTACGGGGCGATGTAGCGGCGGTGCAGGCTGCCGTTTCCGCGGGCACCAGCGCGGGCCATTTTTCGGTGATCGATTCTTTCGTTATCCCCAACCTGCACGAATCCATCTTCCCGGCGATCAGCGGAGCCTCCAAGGTGGAAACTATGGAGGCCTTGGGAATTCTGGAATCGTTCTCGGTGGCCTCGCTCGTCGAAGGCGCCGACGCCGCGGTGAAGTCCGCCAACATCCAACTGATCGAAATCCGCCTGGCAATGGCACTTGGCGGAAAGGCTTTCGTGACGATGACCGGGAACGTGGCAGCGGTGCAGACCGCGGTGGATGCGGGGGCGCAAATCGTCGGGCAGAAGGGCATGCTGGTGAACAAGGTGGTGATTCCCCACCCGCGCCCCGAGTTGCTGACCGAAATGATTTAGCCGGCCACCGGTCTACGCGTGCACCATGCGCTTCTTATCGTCGGGATCGCTCCCGTCGGTCCCGATGCGATTGCATCGGTCGAGCCAGAACCGCTGCATCAACAGGTCGTGTTTAATCGGGCGCCTCTTCACCTTGCCCTTCACCAGGTCGAAGTCGACGTTCTCCATCACGAACGTCTTCGGCCTCTTCGCGCCTGCCAGGCTGAGCGAATTGTCCTCGGTATCGCTGCCCTGCACGAAGTAAGCGTAAACAGGCACGGGGAACGATCGCAAAAGCGACGACATGTCGATGTACATGGTGTCGAAGGCCCAGATCTCCGTGATGTTGTCTTTGTATTTCCTGATGCTCTTGAGGATCGACGAGATGGGTCCGTACGCTCCGGAGTGGCCGGCGATGATCAACTGGCCGACGCCGGGCTGTTTCGACAGCGGAAACTCGGGAGCTCCGAAGACCCGGAGCGCTGCCATGATGTGGTCCAGGTGCTCGTCGATATTCGTTCCCAGGTTGCCGAACTCCCTGCCGGCTTTTTTCCCCAGAGTCGGCGCGACCAGGATGAAGGGCTTTCCACTGGCCTTCAGACCTTGACGCAGCGGCAACTGCGGCAGGTTCCAGTAGTCGCGAACGGTGCCGGTTTTGTCCCAGATTCGGACCTTGTCGCCGTGCATGTACAGAATCACATTCAAGGAGTCGTCGGGTTTCACGCTCGGTGGAATATAGACGCCTGTGATCTGGCCGAAAGGGCTGTCAGCCGGATTCATTTCCTTCGCGAGAAGGCCGCCGACTCCGATATCTTCCTGTACATAGATGGTGATGGTTGGAAACGTCGTCTCTTTGACGCGCCCAGCCTCCCGAATGATGCCCGCAAGGACGTCGCCGAACCCCGGGCCGGCGCCGGCCGCTTTCGTCGCGACTTTTGCGCGCGGTGTATGTGTGCCGTCGGCCATTGATTCCCCCTCACTCAACTACTGATTGGGGGGCGGATTCGGATGTGCGATCGGTAATCTTTAACAGACGCAATTGGTGGAGTTCTTACAAATCGGCGCGGGACAGGGGCCATGGCGGCGAGCGTACGTTCCACGACGTGGGCCGGCTCTTGCGGGACTCCAACGCGCCGTGAGGGCCTCGCATCCGGTACCATCGGTTTGCCCCGAGTCCTACGAAATCCCCAAAGGTCGGGCAGAATTCCGGCAGGGAATTCATCTGAAATTTCAATTTAAACTTTCAAATTTCATACGGAATAGCCCCGATTAACGATTGGCAGTAAGCTGCTAACGCAAAAGTGCAGTAGATTGCCGCCGTTGGCCCGTGATATTCCCTAGACGCATGGGGGTATTAGGCCGCAAAACGAATCAAAACCTCGGAGACAGGCCGGGAGTTCCTCTGACCCATACCCTTTTCGGACGGACTCTTTTGCGTCGCTCTTTGATCGCCAACAGCATCATCATTGCCGGAGCCCTGGCGGGCCTCACCGTGCTATTGGTGATGATCCTCCAGAGGCCCTTCGAGCGTGAGATGGAATTGCGGGCCTCGAATTTGTCGGAATTCTTCAGCGCCCAAAGCGAGTCGGCGCTTTGGAACGGCGACCGCGAGGAGTTGGCCCGGCTGGCGCGGAACGCGATTGCGGCGAGAGATGTTGTCTACGTTCGGGTGACGGACCGGAACGGAACGGCGGCGGAAGTGGCGCGCGACGGCATGCCTCTCACCAGCATTCCGGCTATCGACGCGGATTCCGCCGAACACAAGGCAATTCGCGTGTTCCGTCCGGCGGGCGGAGCATTCCCTGTGATCGAGGCCTTGCGACCGGTACCCGGCGCCAATGGATCGGAGAAATCATCCGGTACGGTCCAGGTGGGAGTTTCCACAGCGGACTCTGACGCGCTCCGGGCGGGCGCCACTCGCGACGCCATGGCGGTGATCGGGGGCGTGCTGCTGCTCGTGGCGCTGCTCCAGTTTCTGCACTTGCGGCGCTTCCTGCGGCCCCTTCAGAGATTAGTGCTCTTCACCAAACGGTTGGAGAGTGACGACCTGGAGCCTCTGGCGCACATCGAGCGCGACGATGAGATCGGCGAACTGGCCGCAGCTTTCAACCGGATGGTGCAGCGGCAGAGGGAATACCGCGAGCGTGTGGAGACCCATACACGGGAACTGCACGACCAGGTGGACGCCAAAGAACGGGCTCGCGCCGAACTCGCCGACGCGCAGCAACACCTGATCGAACTCTCCCGCCAGTCGGGCATGGCCGAGATCGCCACCGGCGTTCTTCATAACGTCGGCAACGTGCTCAACAGCATCAATGTTTCGGCCAGCATTGTCGCCGAGAAAGTCGCGGGGCTTCGCGTGGATCGGCTGGCCGCGGTCCTCGAGATGCTCCAGGACCATCGGAGCGACCTGATCGAGTACCTCGCGGCCGACTCCAAAGGTACGCGGGTGCTTCCCTACCTGACGAAGCTGGGGGAACATCTCCAGTGGGAGCGCAGCGCCGTGCTGCGCGAAATCGAGTTAATGCGCGACCACGTGGCCCATGTCAAGGAGATCGTGGCGACCCAGCAGAACTACGCCAAGGTGTCCGGCGTGATCGAAGAGCTTTCGCTTGCGGCACTGGTCAACGATGCGCTGCGGATCGTGGAGGCCGGAATCGAGCGGCACGGCATCCGGATTGAAAAAGCCTTCGAGGAAGTACCGCGAATCCCCTCCGACAAGCACAAGATCGTCCAAATCCTGCTCAACCTGTTTCGGAATGCCAAGCAGGCGATCAAGGAGAGCAAGAGCGTGCGCCGGGTGATCCGCGTAGCGGTCCGTGCCGATGGTCCGGACTCGGTTCGAATCGAAGTCAGCGACACCGGAATCGGCCTCCCCCGCGAAAACCTGAGGCGCATCTTCGCGCATGGATTTACCACGCGTGCCGACGGGCATGGCTTCGGCCTGCACTCGAGCGCGCTTGCCGCAAAAGATCTTGGCGGATCCCTATGGGCCGAAAGCGACGGCCCGGGCGCGGGGTCTACCTTCATACTCAAACTTCCCTTCAACTTCGCCGAACGCGCAGCGAAAAGGAGCGTAGCATGAAACCCAGAGGCTTGATCGAGCCGAACCACCGCATTCTGGTGGTTGACGACAATCGCGCCATTCACGACGACCTGCGAAAAATTCTGGCCTCCGACGGGAGCCACGACCTCGATCTGCAAACCGATGAGAGCATCCTGTTTGACGCGCAGCCCGTACCGGTGACCAATTTCGAAATCGATTCGGCCTATCAGGGTGAGGAGGGGCTCGAGAAGCTGCGCGAAGCGGTAAGCGCGGGGAGGCCGTATGCGCTGGCGTTTGTGGATGTCCGAATGCCCCCGGGGTGGGACGGGGTGGAAACCATTACGCAGTTTCGCAAAGTGGATCCCGATCTTCAGACCGTGATTTGCACGGCATATTCCGATTACTCCTGGAACGACATACAACGCCGGCTCGGTCACGCCGACAGCCTGCTGATTCTGAAGAAGCCCTTCGACAACATCGAAGTGATTCAACTGGCGCACGCGCTCAGCCGGAAATGGCTCCTCAGCCGACAGGCCGAAGCGCGCATGGTGGATCTGGATCTGATGGTGGCGAAACGGACAGCCGAGCTGCAGGCCGCCAATGAACTCATCCAGAAGAAACTCCAGGAGAAGGCGGAAGCGGAAGAGGCGTTTCGGGTGGTCTTTCAAGCCAGCCCGATCGGGATCACGCTCATGGATATGAACGGGCGCTATCTCGACGTGAACCGGGCCTTCGAGGCGCAATACCAGGTGACCCGGTGCGAGATCGTGGGCAGCGACGTGGTGGAGTCGGGGTTCCTGGATCAGGTCACCCTCGATGCGCTGCGCAACGAGATCACCGAGTTCGGCGCGATCAGCGGCAAGGAAGTGAAGTACTCTCCGCGGTCGGGCGGCACGCGGACGGGGCTGCTGTGGGCCCGCACGGTTGCCATCGGCCATGTGCCTCACCTGTTGGGGTTCCTGCTCGACATCTCGGAACGGAAACAGATGGAAGAGGAGCTGCAGCGCGCCCGGGAGGCCGCCGAAGCGGCCGCCAAAGCCAAGAGCGTGTTCCTGGCGAATATGAGCCACGAAATCCGAACGCCTTTGAGCGGCGTCCTGGGATTGAGCTCGCTGCTCGATTCACAGGACATTCCGCAGAACGTGCATTCTATGGTCCGGCTGATCCGGCAGTCGGGGGAGATGCTCGGAAGAGTCATTGACGACGTCCTGGATTTCAGCAAGATCGACTCCGGCCGCCTGGAACTCGAATGGGCGCCGTTCTCGCTCGAGGAGTGCCTGGAGTGGAGCATCGGACTGTACCAGAAGATCGCCCTGGAAAAGAACATCCGCATGCAGTTCGACTACGACCGGCGGATCCCCAAGCTGCTTCTCGGCGACTCCACACGCATGAAACAGGTGGTCGCGAACCTGATCAGCAATGCCGTAAAATTCACTCCGTCCGGTTCGATCCGGGTGAAGGCGGAGCTGGCCGGCGGCGGCGCCGAGCCCGGCGGGGCATGCCGCATTCGGGTGGCGGTCACGGATACCGGGATCGGCATCCCGCCCGATCGCCTCGACCGGCTGTTCCATTCGTTCACGCAGGTAGACCCTTCCACCAACCGGCGATACGGCGGCACCGGCCTGGGACTCGCCATCTCCAAGCGGCTCGTGGAGATGATGGGCGGCGACATTCGCGTGGAGAGCGCTCCGGGCGTTGCCACCACGTTCGAATTCACGGTGCTTCTGTCCGTCGCCGAAAGCCTCGCTCCGGCGCGCGCGGCAGGACTGCCCACTGCCGCCGGAATGCGCATCCTGGTCGCGGAAGATAACAAGGTCAATCAGGTGGTGGCGCTCCACATGCTCAAGAACATGGGACATCAGGCCGACCTGGTGGACGATGGCGAGGCGGCCATCCAACAGGTGCAGTCTCACCAATATGACCTGGTGCTGATGGACGTGCAGATGCCCGGGATCGACGGGCTGGAAGCGACTCAACGCATTCGCACTCTCCCGCATCCGTGCTCGGCCATTCCCATAGTGGCACTCACGGCGTCGGCCACGACGGAGGATCGGGAGACCTGCCTGGGAACCGGAATGAACGACTACATCAGCAAGCCGCTGCGCCCCGATGCGCTAGGTGAATTGTTAAACCGTTGGAATCCCCACAAACCACATGCAGTCAAAACGCCGCAGGGCGCGAGCGATGGCCAGCAAGGAGCCAAGCCGGACGCCGCGGCGCATGCAGGCGTCGGTTGTTTGATACTGGACAGCGATTCACACCCGCCGATCCAGCCCGTCGCCTGAACTACGGAAGAGAGTAGATATGACAATTGATAATCAAACCACGCTGACCGAGTCCACCGCCGTTCGACCCGACTGGGTGATGCCCGAACATCTCCAGAGGCTGGCCGCGGCCGATCCCATGGTCGTTGATGAGCTGATTGAGACCTTCGTCGCCGACACAGCCGAGAGGCTTCGGCGGCTGCGAATCGCCTTCCAGGATGACGATTTCGCCCGCGTCTCGCGCGAAGCGCACAGCATCATTGGCAGTTCCAGTCTGATGGGCGCCGGCAATATGCCCACGCTGTGCCGCCTGGCGGAGGCGGCGGCTTCCCGCCGCGTCGGCGAGACTGTCCAGGAGTGCATCGATGCGCTGGACCGCTCGTTCGCCTACGCCTCACAAGCCATGCAACTGTACGCCGCGCTGCAACGCACGTGCCACCCGACCGGTGGTGCGAAACCTTCATCCGAATGGAGTTGAGATGGACGACAACCTGGTAAATCGGCGCAGTAACCCTGCCGGTGCGCGCCGCCCGCAGGCCCCCAAACGCGTCTCTACTGGCGCAAGGCGGAAGGTCCTGATCGCGGACGACGATCCGTTGTATCAGTGCGTCTTGAGGTCCGGACTGAAACTGTGGGGCTACGACGCAGTGACCGTTTCCGACGGCGACAGTGCTTTGCGCGCGCTGCTCACGCCCGATGGCCCGAAGCTGGCGATTCTCGACTGGATGATGCCCAAACTTCATGGCCCCGAAGTGTGCCGTCAGGTGCGCGCCGCCAGGCCGGATCACTATGTCTACATCATCTTGCTCTCCGCCAGGCAGGAGCCTGCCGACGTCAATGCGGGTCTGGAAGCCGGCGCTGACGACTACCTGGTGAAGAAGCCCGACGACCTGAATGAACTGAGAATGCGCTTGCGCGCGGGGGACCGGGTATTCGAATGGGAGGAGCGGAACCGCGTGATCGCGGAAACTGCTTCCGACGGCATCGTGACTTTCGAGCACGACGGCCGGCTGTGTTACGCCAACCCGGGCGCGGGCGCGATCTTCGGATACGAGCGCTGCGAGCTGGAAGGCATGGACTTTGGAACGCTGATCCCGGGATTCCGGGATCAACTGGATGCTTCTGCGAAGGAAAATGGCAGCGACGAAAGGCTCAGCCAGGCCAGATCGTGGGCACCTTTCGAAGTCGGGGGCCGGCATCGAACCGGCCGGGAGCTGGTCCTGGAAGTGTCCGTTTCGGAATCGATGGACCGGTACCCGAAACGCGTCACGACAGCGGTGATTCGCGACGTTACAGCGCGGCAGCTGGAGGCGGCGCCGCAGGAGTTCCGCAGAAAGCTGGAAGCCGTTGGCCAACTGGCGGCGGGTATCGCGCGCGAACTCCGTACGGCCATCTTGGCCGCCGCCGACAACATGCGTTTCGTGGCGCAAAGCCAGACCGCGATGCACCGGTTGATGGATTCGTACCGGCGCCTGTACGAAGCCTGTGAAAACGGAGATTCCCCGGCGCCGGTCATGAGCGAGATCGACCTCCTGACCAGGACTTCGAATTTCCAGCGCCTTCGGCAGGAGACCCCGGTCACGATTGCCGACGCGCTCGAGGGAGTGCAGAGGGCCGGCGAGATCGCGGCAGCGTTGGAAGAATTCTCCGGATACTCGAGCTCCGCGCGGACCTCGAACGATCTCAATCACCTTATCGAGGTTGCCCTGCTGATCTCCCGAAGCCGCTGGACAGACCTGGCAGAGATCCATCTCAACCTGGAGGAACTCCCTCCGGTGAACTGCATGGCGGGCGAACTTAGCGATGTGATTCTGAACCTGATTCTCAATGCGGCTGATGCGGTTTCCGAGTCGCTCGCCGGGTCTGACAACACCAAGGGGAAGATCTGGATCAGTTCCCGGCGGGACGGGCGGTCCGTTGAGGTTTGTGTTCGGGACTCGGGTAACGGCATCGCGGAAGAGGACCGGCCCAGAGTCTTTGATCCATCCTTCACCGGGCATCGAAGACCGGGGAGGGGGCAAGGGTTGGCAGACGCCCGTACGATTGTCGCGGGCCGCCACAACGGCACCATCGACTTTGAGACGGAGCCAGGCAAAGGAACCTCATTTGTACTCAGACTGCCCATCGAGGAAGCCAAGCCGGCGGAATTGCCGCAGGTGGAATTGGCGCCGGTGG
>DATJWB010000114.1:0-13296 GCA_035501495.1 Bryobacteraceae bacterium
CCGTTTTGGACAATTGCGGACACCATGTAGTATTTCTCGGTCGCCTCGTGCCGTGACCCACCGCAGGCAGACAGCACCAACAGGAGGATTGCAGAGGCGCAGATGACAATTGTGTGAATAGTATCGACGACAGACGTGGAGCCGCCGGTAGTCCCGTGCGCTGGATAACATTTCATCGGAATTCTCCTGAATTGCAACAGTATATACCCAAGAGCGGCGGCGGGGCTCGTCGCCGCCGTGCCATCCTGGAGGGAAGGAGAATGCGAATGGAACAGCTCGAAACCGTGTCGCAGCCACTCTCGTCCGAGCCGTTGTCGCAGGACGAAACCCGCAAGTTGGACGCCTACTGGCGGGCGGCCAATTACCTGTCGGTCGGACAGATCTACCTGCGCGACAATCCTCTCCTGGCCGAACCCTTGAAGCTGGAGCACATCAAGGCCCGCTTGCTCGGCCATTGGGGCACCACTCCCGGACTGAACTTCATCTATGTCCACTGCAACCGCGTGATCAAAAAGTACGACCTGAACATGCTCTACATCGCCGGACCCGGCCACGGTGGGCCGGGAATGGTCGCGAACACGTACCTCGAAGGAACCTACAGCGAAATCTACCCGAACATCTCGCAAACCACCGAGGGAATGAAGCGGCTCTTCACGCAGTTCTCATATCCCGGCGGAATTCCCAGCCACGCCGCGCCCGAAACGCCCGGCTCCATTCACGAAGGCGGCGAGCTCGGCTATGCCCTGCTGCACGCCTACGGCGCGGTGTTCGACAATCCCGATCTGCTGGCATGCTGCGTGGTGGGCGATGGCGAAGCGGAGACCGGCGCTCTCGCCACGAGCTGGCATTCCAACAAGTTCCTGAATCCGGCGCGGGATGGCGCGGTGATTCCCATCCTGCACCTGAATGGCTATAAGATCGCCGGCCCGACCGTCCTTGCCCGGATCGCCAAAGACGAACTGGCGGATCTCTTCGCGGGCTACGGTTACCAGCCTTACTTCGTCGAAGGCGACGATCCCGCGAAGATGCACCCGCTGATGGCCGCGACGCTCGAGACCGTGCTGGATTCCATCCGCCGCATTCAGCACTCCGCCCGCAAAGAGGGCAACACCGAGCGGCCCGCCTGGCCGATGATCGTCCTGCGCACGCCCAAAGGCTGGACCGGTCCCAAGGTGGTCGATGGTAAACAGGTGGAGGGTTCGTTCCGTTCGCATCAGGTGCCGGTAGACGATTTCAAGTCAAAGCCCGCGCACATTCAGATCCTCGAGGATTGGATGCGCAGTTACCGCCCGGAGGAGTTGTTCGGACACAACGGCCGGCTGATTCCGGAACTTGCGGAACTCGCGCCGGTTAAAGAACGCCGCATGGGAGCCAATCCCCACACCAACGGCGGAATCCTGCTGAAGGACCTCCAGATGCCGGACTTTCGCGACTATGCGGTGGATGTGCCCAAGCCCGGCACCGTCCGCGCCGAAGCTACTCGCGTCATGGGCAATCTTCTCCGCGATGTGATGAAGGCCAACCTGGCCTGCTCCAACTTCCGCGTCATGGGCCCGGACGAAACCGCCTCCAACCGCCTGGGCGCCGTTCTGGAAGTGACCGATCGCTGCTCCGAGGCCCAGATCCTCCCCACCGACGACCACGTCTCGCGCGACGGCCGCGTCATGGAAATCCTCAGCGAGCACATGTGCCAGGGGTGGCTCGAGGGCTACCTGCTCACCGGCCGCCACGGCTTCTTCTCCTGCTACGAAGGCTTCATCCACATCATCGATTCCATGTTCAACCAGCACGCCAAGTGGTTGAAGGTCACCCGAAGAATCCCGTGGCGCAGGCCCATCGCCTCCTTGAACTATCTGCTCACCTCGCACGTCTGGCGCCAGGACCACAACGGCTTCAGCCACCAGGACCCCGGCTTCATCGACCACGTCGTGAACAAGAAGGCCGACGTGGTCCGCGTCTACCTGCCGCCCGACGCCAACACGCTCCTCTCCGTGGCCGACCACTGCCTGCGCAGCCGCAATTATGTCAACGTGATCGTGGCCGGCAAGCAGCCCGCGCTGCAATACCTCAGCATGGACGCGGCCATCAAGCATTGCAGCTTCGGAATCGGCATCTGGGAATGGGCCAGCAACGATCGCGGAGTCGCGCCCGACGTGGTCATGGCGTGCTGCGGCGACATCCCTACGCTCGAAACTCTCGCCGCGGTGGACTACCTGCGCGGCGCCGTTCCCGACCTGAAGATCCGGGTGGTGAACGTGGTGGACCTGATGACGCTCCAGCCTTCCAGCGAACACCCGCACGGTTTGTCCGACCGGGAATTCGACTCCATCTTCACCACCGACAAGCCGGTGGTGTTCGCGTTCCACGGGTATCCCTGGCTGATTCACCGCCTCACCTACCGCCGCACCAATCACCCGAACATCCACGTGCGCGGCTATAAGGAGGAAGGCACCACCACCACGCCGTTCGACATGACCGTGCTGAACGACCTCGACCGCTTCCACCTGGCGATGGACGTGATCGACCGCGTGCCCAGACTCCAGATCGTGGCGGCCCACCAGAAGCAATTCCTGCGCGACAAGCTCATCGAGCACAAGCTCTACATCACCAGGTACGGCGACGACATGCCCGAAATCCGCGACTGGCAGTGGCCCGAGTAGGCGGGACACGCCCAACGGGCCGGTATCGCCTGTAGCCCGATTCTGGCAGCACTCGGGCCGCCCGGCGCGCGATCTGCGTGGACGCGTACTGTCCACATCCGAACACGCCATATCGGAAACGGACATGCCGCGCCGCGGCAAGATCTGGTTTCCCGGCACGAACGCCCTTCCGCCAACGGCGCCATACCTGCTCTAACATGCAGGTTCTCGAGGCGAGCCTCCGGAAAAAGGAGCCTATGGTCGCCGATCTCCGCTACGCCGCGCGCTCTCTGCGCCGCAGTCCGGGCTTCACCGTGACGGCGATCGCGGCTCTCGCCATGGGAATCGGGGCGACCACCGCCATTTTCTCGGTCGTCAACCAAGTGCTCCTCGAGCCGCTGCCCTATCCGGATCCCGACCGCCTGGTACAGTTGATGACCACCTCCCCGTTGGGCCACGAGCCGGTAGTCTCCATTCCGAAATACACCACCTGGCACGACCACACCACGGTGTTCGAACGTATGGCCGCCTACGAGATCGGCGGACCCGGCATCAGCCTCACCGAAGGCGCGTTCCCCGAATCACTCGCCGCGGCGCGCGTCTCGGCCGAGTACTTCAGCCTCTTTGGCGGGCAGATCGCCATCGGACGAAGTTTCTCGGAAAAGGACGATCAGCCGTCGGGTCCGCGCGTCGTGGTGATCAGTACGCGCCTGTGGCGCGGCCGGTTTCGTGCCGATCCGATGCTGGTAGGCCGCGAGATTGCGCTCGACTATCAATCCTACAAGGTCATCGGCGTACTGGCGCCGGGCTTTGCCTTCTCACCCTCCGCCGATGTGTGGCTGCCATTGCAGGCGGACCCCTCCGCTTCCAGCCACCTCAGCCGCGTCCGGGTAACTGCGCGTCTGAAACCCGGGATGACCGTCAAAGACGCCGATGCCGATGTGGACGCCACCATCGGGCCATTTTTCCGGGAGTATCCCTACCCCAAGGCGCCCATGTTGTTCCAGGAGCGCTTCACCGCCATCCCGCTGCGCGATGCCGTTGTCGGCAATGTTCGTCCTGCTCTCTTCCTGATGGCCGGCGCGGTGGGTTTCGTGCTGCTGATCTCCTGCTCCAATGTCGCCAGCCTGCAACTCGCACGCGCTGCGCGAAGAGTTCGCGAGATCGCCATCCGCGCCGCCCTCGGGGCGCAAAGGACCCAGATTGTCCGCCACCTCCTGACCGAGAGCGTGGTGCTCTCGCTGGCCGGCGGCGGGTTCGGCCTGGCGCTGGGTTACCTGGGAGTGCGCGTCCTGCCGGCAATCAGCCCCGCCGATATCCCGCGCATGGGCGCGAACGGCTCGGCGATTGCATTGAGTTGGAGAATCTTCCTGTTCGCGTTCGTCGTCTCGGTCTTCACCGGCATCCTGTTCGGCCTGATTCCGGCGCTCGACGCCTCGCGCGCGGATGTCAGCTCGGTGGTGAAGGACAGCCCTTCGCAATCCGGCATGGGATTCCGCGGCAATCGCGGCCGCTCCACGCTGTGCATCGTCGAAATGGCCCTGGCGCTGATCCTGCTGGCCGGCGCCGGACTGCTGATCCGCACCTTCGTCGCCATGCGCACGGCCGACCGCGGCTTCGACGAGAGCAACGTCCTGACCGTCGAGGTGCCTCTCGGCCCGCAGTTCGAACGCACCTCGCAGGTGGCCGAGTTGGTGCGGTCCATGGAGCGCGAGATTCGCACGGTGCCGGGCGTTTCCGCGGTAGCCGTCACCTGCGCGCTGCCGCTCGAGCCCAGCCTGACGATGCCCTTTACGGTTCACGGCCGCGACCAGACCCTGGTCGGCCGTTACCATGGCGCGGCCACGTGGCGCAGCATCTCGCCCGGCTTCTTCGACGCCTTGCGCATCCGCCTGCTGCGCGGCCGCACCTTCACCGATGCCGATGACGAGCAGGCCGCCGGAGCCGTGATCATCAATCAGGCCATGCTGCGGCGATTCTGGCAAGACGTGGACGCCAACCCCATCGGCGACTTCATCACCATCGGCATCGGCATGGGCGCGGGCATCGAGGAACCCCCGCGCCAGATCGTCGGTGTGGTGGCGGACGTGCGCGATGCCGGCCTGCAGATGGAGCCGATGATGTTCATTCCGGTGGCGCAAGTGCCCGACGGGATGAACTCACCCCACAATCGGCTGCTGCCGCTCACCTGGATGGTTCGCGCCTCGGACCCCGCTGCCCTGTCCTCCGGCGCCATCCAGCAGGCGTTGCATGACGCCGCTGGAGGCCTGCCGCTGGGACGCGTCCGCAGCATGCACGAGGTGGTGGCGGTGTCGTCGGCGCGCACGCAATTCTACATGATGCTGCTCACGGTCTTCGCCGCCATGGCGCTGCTGCTGGCGGCCGTGGGCCTGTACGGCCTGCTGGCCTATTCCGTGCAGCAGCGCACCCAGGAAATCGGCATCCGCATGGCGCTGGGAGCCGAGCCTGCGGAGGTGCGCAACCTGGTGGTCTTCGAAGGCATGCGGCTGGCGCTCCTGGGTATCTTGCTCGGCATCCCGGCCGCGCTGGCCCTCACCCGGGTGATGGTCAGCATGATTTTCGGCATTCGCACCTCCGACCCCACGGTGTTCGCGGGCGTTGCGCTGGTGCTCGGCGCCGTCGCGCTGCTGGCCACTTATGTGCCCTCGCTCCGCGCAACGCGGGTGGATCCCCAGAACGCCCTGCGGTACTGAGGCGCGCGGCGCTCACTCCGCGCGCAACGACTTCAGCGGGTCGACTCTGGCCGCCCTCCAGGCCGGAAACGCGGTGGCGAGAACGGCCACTCCACTCACCACCCCGACCACCATCGCGTACGTCAGAAAATCCGTGGCCGCCACCTGGTACAGCAGCGCGGCCAGAAATCGCGTGAGCGCCAGCGCCGCCAGGATGCCCGCAAGCATACCAAGCGCCGTCACCTGAAGCCCCTGCCCCAGAATCAGCGACAGGATCCGCCGGCGCGAAGCTCCCATCGCCACCCGCAAGGCGATCTCGTACAGCCTCTGGCTCACCCAATACGACATCAGGCCGTAGATGCCCACCGCCGCCAGCAGGATCGCCGAAGCCGCAAATCCCAGGAACACCCGCATGGTGGAGCGGAAATCCCCGATGGAACCGGTCACCATTTCCTCCAGGGCTTGTGCGCGCCCGACCGGCACGTTGGGGTCCTGCTCCACGGCCAGTTGCCGAAAAGCATTTGCCACCCGGAGATCTTCGGAACCGACCCCGGCAAGCAGCGTCATGGCCGCGGGCATCCGGCCATCCTCGCCGGCGGCCTGCGAATACGGCACGTAGAGGGCACCCCCGACAAAGCTGGGCAACCCCTGGCTCAGCGAGTACTGTCGAACATCGCCGACCACCCCCACCACGGTCCGCCAGTCTTGCCCGCTGCTTGCCTTGATATGCTTGCCGACGGCATTCTGGTTGGGCCAGAAATGCTTCGCCGCAGCCGCCGAGACAACCGCCACCGCGGAAGCACGGGCGTTATCCGCCCGCGTCAGGTAGCGGCCTGCAAGCAGCGGGATCCGCAAGACGCCGAAGTACTCCGGGCTCACGGCGCCAAACCAGAGCATGGGCGCCGGATGATCGACCGTTTTGGGATAATCCTCCACGTTCACGGGGATTAACGGGAGTTGTCCGTCCAGCGGCACGGCATTCGCCGCCGCGGCCGCGCGGACACCCGCAATTCCCGCGGCACGCTCGACCAGGCGATCGTACAGCGCGATGCACCGGTCGCGCTGTGTGCAGTATGACGGATTCGGGCTGACCTGCACCGTCAGCACATGCGCCGGATCGAATCCCAGGTCCACCTGCGAGAGCTGATAGAGGCTTCTCAGCAGCAGCCCCGCGCTTACCAGCAGCACGATGGTGAGCGCAACTTCGCCGGCCACCAGCAACCCTCTCACCCGAGTCCAGAATCCCGAAGAGGCCTTCTGGCTCCCCGTCTTGATGGTTCTGGCGAGATCCACCTGCGCCGCGCTGAGTGCGGGCGCCAGCCCCGAAATCACCCCCGTGAGGAGCGCCAGCACGCCGGCAGCCGCCACGATCTGCCAGTCGATCGCAATCGGCTCGAGTCCCGGCAGCGAGCGCGGCAGCAGCGACTTGAAGATCGCCAGAGCCGCGGTTCCCAGCAGGATGCCGAACACGGCGCCCGCCAGCGCGAGCCCAACGCTTTCGGTGAGCAATTGGCGTACAATGCGCATCTGCCCGGCGCCCAGCGCGGCCCGCAGCGCGATCTCCCGGCGCCGCGTGGTGGCGCGGGAAAGCAGCAGGCTCGCCACATTCGCGCAGGCGATGAGCAGGACCAGCGCCACCGAGGAGAGCAGGATGATGAGTTTGCCCCGCGAGTCGCCCAGGATGTCCTGCTGCAGCGGAATGGCGGTCGAATCGGCGTTCCAATCGCGGGCCATGGGGTACGGAAAGGTGCCCCGGAATTGCGCCACCAGGGGAGGCACCTCCTGCCGCGCTTCGCCGGGCGTGGCGCCGTCGCGGAGCCGTCCGATCAACGGCACGAATTCGGTTCCCCAATATTCCACGAAGTTCGACGGGTCAAGCCGCATGGGGATCCAGATCCGCCCCTGAGCCGACGGATAGGCGAAGCCCGCCGGCATGATGCCGACCACCTCGCGCCCTACGCCGTCGATCTGGATGACGCGGCCCAGCACCGTTGGATCGCTCGCGAACCGGTCTCTCCACAGATCGTGACTGATGATCACCACGCTGTCCCGTCCCGGCGTCTCTTCTCCCGGCCGGAAGCTTCTTCCCATCGCCACCGAAGTCCCCAGGACAGAAAGGAAATTTGGTGAAGCTCGGCTGCCGGTAATCCGGACGGCCGAACCACTGCCGGTGAGGTTGAAATCCGAACCGGCACTGACCGCCGCAACCTCCATGGTCCGTGACTGCTCTTGAAAATAGCGCACCCCGGCACGCGGAAAGATCCCCGTAATGCGCAGCAGGCGCTCGGGATGGCTGTATGGCAACGGGCGGAGCAGCAGGCTGTTCACCAGGCTCAGCATGGCTGCGGTGCCGCCGATTCCGAGAGCCAGCGAAAGTATCGAGACAGCGGTAAAGGCGGGCGTCCGGCGATACATGCGAACCGCATACCGCAAGTCCTGCAGAATCCGTTCCAGGCTCATATAACTCCACATCTCACGGCATTCTTCGCGCGCCAGGGTGGCGTTTCCGAACTGCGCCAGTCCGGAGCCGCCCTCGCCGGCTTCGATCTGCTCCAGATGAAAGGCGAGCTCTTCCTCGAGTTCGCGATGGAGTTGATCGCGCCGCCAGTAAGCCATCGCTCGCCGGCCCATCCGGGTCAGCCTGGTGCGCAGCGATCCCTTCATGCCATGCTCAAGACCTTCTGGATCGCCTCCACCATCCGCGCGAATTCATCGCGCTCCAGCACCAGTTGCTTCTTGCCGGAAGCAGTCAACGAGTAATACCGCGCCCGCCGGTTGTTCTCGGACGCGCCCCATTCGGCCTTCACCCAACCGTTGAGAAGCAGCCTCTGCAGCGCCGGGTAGAGCGAGCTTTCTCCCACCTGCAGAACCTCGTCCGAGACCTGCTTCAAACGCGAGGCGATTGCGTAACCGTGCTTTGGCCCGGAAACCAGGCTTCGCAAAATCAGAAGATCGAGAGTGCCTGGAAGCAGCTCGGATGTGCGTTTCGACGCTCCCATCGTCTACCGATGGGATGATAGCGGGAATCGCTCGCCGCTGTCAACCCTGCGCGCTCGCGCCCAGCCCTCAGAACACCTGAAAGCAGAAGACCGTGTTCGGACCCTCGGGGCTCAGAGCATATTCTCCGGGCTCCAGGCTTTCGTCCACTTCGATGCGGTAGAGGTTTCCTCCCAGCCGCGTCACCACCGTTCGGATTCCCTTCAGGGGGTGTTTCGTCGACGTCAGGACCTCGCGATGTCCGCTCTTGCTCTCGAGTTTGTACAGCCCCAGCCGGTCGGGCACCAGTTTGTCGGCCTGGAGCAGGAAGATCGGCGCCGCCAGGGGTGTTTTGACCGGAGAGCTGGCTCCTTCGATCACGTAAAGGGTCTCGTCCTTCTTCTTCTCCTCCTTGGCCTCTGCGGCCTCGGTGGGAATCAGGTTCTCGGCGTGTTTCAGGTATGGCAGATCAGGTTTGGGCGGAACGGGACCGTTGTACTTTTGACCGGAAGCCGCGAACACCGCGGCCATCAGGAGCGGCAGAATTCGAAGCACCATATCGGCCGGTTCTTATCTTACACCGGGAACCGCGATGTGGCGCTGGCTCCCTTAGACCATCACGGCCTTCTCGGCTGTCGATTCCGGTATGAACGTCAATCCCTGACGCGACGGAGCCTCGTCCACCAGCACCGTCTGTCCATCCTGGATCGCTCCCTTCAACAACAGCCGTCCGACCGGTGTCTCAATCTCCTTCTGGATCGCCCGCTTCAGCGGACGCGCGCCATAGTTCGGGTCCGCACCGGTGTGCACCAGGTGCCTGCGGGCCGCGTCCGTCAACTTCAATCGGATGTTCCGCTCTCCCAACCTGCCCTGCAGACGCTCGAGCTGAATGTCCACAATCTGCATCAGGTGCTCTTCGGAAAGCTTGTGGAAGACGATGATCTCATCCACCCGATTCAGAAACTCCGGGCGGAAATGCTGGCGCATCTCCTCCAGCACCGCCTCCTTCATCCGTTCGGAGGATTGCTCATCGCGGCGCCGGCCGGAATCCAGCATCCGGTGGCTGCCGATATTCGAGGTCATGATCACGATCGTGTTCTTGAAATCGACCGTGCGGCCCTGACCGTCGGTGAGCCGTCCATCGTCCAGCACCTGCAGCAGAACGTTGAACACATCGTGATAAGCCTTCTCGATTTCGTCGAACAGCACCACCGCGTAAGGCCGGCGCCGTACGGCTTCGGTGAGTTGCCCGCCTTCCTCGAAGCCCACGTAACCCGGAGGAGCGCCGATCAGCCGCGCCACCGTGTGCTTTTCCTGGTACTCCGACATGTCGATGCGGATCATGGCGCGCTCGTCGTCGAACAGGAATTTCGCCAGCGCGCGCGCCAGTTCGGTTTTGCCGACGCCGGTGGGCCCCAGGAAGATGAAACTGCCAATCGGCCGGTTCGGGTCCTTCAATCCCGAACGGGCACGGATCACGGCTTCGGACACCGCCAGCACCGCCTCGTCCTGGCCAACCACCCGCTTATGCAGTTCGTCTTCCAGGTGCAGCAGCTTTTGCACCTCTCCCTCGAGCAGCTTCGAAACGGGAACACCCGTCCAGCGGCTGACAATCGCGGCAATGTCCTCCTCATCCACTTCTTCTTTGATGAGCCGCGACTTGCCGGACTTCTCGGCTTTCTCCGTTTCGGTTTTAAGCTGGCGCTCGAGTTCGCTGAGCTTGCCGTATTTCAGCTCCGCGGCGCGATTCAGGTCGTATTGCCGCTCCGCCTGCTCGATCGCGATCTTGGTCTGCTCGATCTGCTCCCGCAGCGCGCCCAGCCGCTGCACGCCCTGCTTCTCCGTCTGCCACCGCGCGTGCAGGGCATCCCCCTCGGCCCGCAGGTCGGCCAGTTCCTTCTCCAGCTTCGCCAGCCGGTCCTTCGATGCCGCATCCTTCTCTTTCCGCAGCGCCTCGCGCTCGATTTCCAGTTGCATCACCCGGCGCTGGATCTCGTCCAGCTCCGAAGGCATGGAGTCGATCTCGGTGCGCAGCCGCGCCGCCGCCTCATCCACCAGGTCGATGGCCTTGTCCGGGAGAAAACGGTCCGCGATGTACCGGTTCGAGAGCACCGCCGCCGCCACCAGGGCCGTGTCTTTGATGCGCACGCCATGATGCACTTCATAGCGTTCCCGCAGGCCGCGCAGGATCGAGATGGTATCTTCCACCGACGGCTGATCCACCAGCACCGGCTGAAAACGCCGCTCCAGCGCGGCGTCCTTCTCGATGTGTTTCCGGTATTCGTCGAGCGTCGTGGCCCCGATGCAGTGCAGTTCGCCCCGCGCCAGCATGGGCTTCAGCAGATTGCCCGCATCCATGGCGCCTTCCGCTTTTCCGGCGCCCACCACCGTGTGGAGTTCGTCGATGAACAGGATGGTTTCGCCCGCCGAGTCCTGCACCTCTTTCAGTACAGCCTTCAACCGCTCCTCGAATTCGCCGCGGTACTTGGCCCCTGCAATCAAAGCGCCCATGTCCAGCGACACCACGCGCTTGTTCTTCAGTCCTTCGGGGACGTCGCCGCGCACGATCCGCTGCGCCAGGCCTTCCACGATGGCTGTCTTTCCCACGCCCGGCTCCCCGATCAGCACGGGATTGTTTTTGGTGCGGCGCGAAAGCACCTGGATGGTCCGCCGGATCTCCTCGTCCCGCCCGATCACCGGGTCGAGCTTGCCTTGCTCCGCCAATTTGGTCAGGTCGCGGCCATACCGGTCCAACGCCTCGTAAGTCGCCTCCGGGTTCGGCGATGTCACCCGCTGGCTGCCTCGCACTTCCCGCAGGGTCCGCATCAGCCCTTCGCGCGACACTCCGAGTTCCTTCAGCAGGCGCGCGACCGGCCCACCCTCATCGACCGCCGCCAGCAGAATGTGCTCCACCGAGACGTACTCGTCCTTGAGCTTCTTGGCCTCGTCCTCGGCCGCGGCGAGCAGGCGATTCAGCCGCGACGTCACATAGATCTGGTCCGGTGGCCCGGACGGCCCGGTTACTTTGGGCTTGCGGTCCAACTCCTGCTGCAGCCGGGCCAAAACACCCGCCACGTTGACTCCGGCCCGATTCAAAATCGAGGCCGCCAGACCTCCCTCCTGCTCCAGCAGGCTGGCGAGCAGGTGCTCGACGTCGATCTGCTGGTGGCTGTAGTGAACGGCCTTGCTTTGAGACGCCCGAATCGCATCCTGCAGTTTTTCGGTGAACCGGTTGATATCCATTTCTCTCCTCCTCCTCTCCGGCCGGCCTCGCGGACCAAGCCTCAGGACAACAATCTGATCGCCACTCGAGGCAACCGCGCCGGCAGCGTGGTGGTTCGCGCGATTTTTGGGTTTTCAACACGATGGACGTGCTCAGGCCGCGAATGGTTACAATATTACACGCATAAAATCTTAGTGTATAGTACTAAGATAGAGGAAAGCAAGACACGTGAATATCCGCAGTGGGAGGGTCGGGGACCTGATCATCGGCGGTACCGATGCGGCGTGCCTGGCGTACCTCCGCCAGCTCGTCCTGGTGGAGCCGCGATCGCTGTATCACTATGAGACTTTTCATGTGGCTGAGGTAGAAGGAACTCCCGCCGCCCTGGGCGGCTTTCTTCTCGAAGCGGACCGTTGGGCAAAGGTCAGCCAAGCCTTGTCGCGCGTTCAACAGGAAGCTAAGGTTGGGCTAAGGTGGGCTAAGGTGGACTGAGCAGGACCTCGCCGCATCGCGCCAGCGGACTGCTCCGATCTGGTTCTGCTTTCTTGCTGATATTGGCGCTGGCTGGAGCATCGAAAATGTTGCGGTAATGCCGGAGTTCCGCGGCATGGGCGTGATCGACTCCTTGCTCCGGGAGACGCTGGCGGAAGCGCGGCGGCGCGGCTGCAAACGGCGCAGGTGAGCACATATATCGGAAACGACGCCGACATCGCGGTTTATGAACGCGCAGGATTTCGCTTCTCCGACGAGAAGCGGTGCGAAAATCTCAAGGCCGCCTTGGGAACGCCGGGCTTTATTCGCCTGGTTGCCCACCTGTAGATCCTGCCCGCGAAGTCTGAAAAAGGCCTATGGATTGTACGCGATCGCCGCCACGCCTCGCGCGGCGAGTTCCGCCTCGAGATTGCCATCCAGGAGCCGCCGCGCTTCCCCGCGGCCGCCGAGGACTGCATCGAAATGACAGAGCGTGAGCGCGCGGGTGAAGAGGTGGGCCTGCTCGCCCGGGCAGAGCTCCGCGATGGGGCGCATCTCGCGCGAAATCCAGGACAGCTCTTCCGGCCACGACGTGGTGCGCATGCCTTCATGCTGCTGCTCGGCATTGTCCATGAAGTGGCAATGATCGGCTCGGCACAGGATGAACATCTGTTTGGTGGCGGGGGTCCTTTGGAACAGCTCGTACATGCCGGCGAGCGGGAGGGTGACATCGTTTTCCGCGACCAGGTAGAGGGTCGGAACGTCGCGGCCCCAGCGGAAATCGAGCTGCAGCGGAAGGATGCCCGGCTTCGGATGGGAGGCGCCGCCGGGCGCGAGCGCCACCACCGCGCGAATGGCCGGCTCGGCTTCGGGTATCGCAAGGGCGGTCCAACCTCCGAAGCTGTGTCCCACGATTCCGATTCGGGCGCGATCGACGAAGATGCCCGGGTCCGGCAAGCCCGCGCGAAGCAGATGATCGAGGAGGAAGCGGACGTCGGGAACGCGGCTGTCCATCACGCCTTGTCTGCGCGCCGCCTTCTGCTCGGCGGTTTCATTAGGAGGAGGGGCCAGTTCGGGCGCCACGACCTCGGAATGGTTCATGGCTGCGACCACATATCCGTGACTGCTCAGGTGCGTGCAGAGGAACGTGGCGCCGCGCCGGTGATGGCCGCTGGCGTGGGAAAACACCACCAGCGGATGAGTACCGGGCAGGGCGTCGGCATCGCGCAATTCGGCGCCGCCCGTTTCCGGCTTGGCCGCCGGGTACCAGATCTCGCAAGGGAACTGACGGCCG
>DATJWB010000115.1:0-21946 GCA_035501495.1 Bryobacteraceae bacterium
GTGGCCCATTTTGAGGATTTTGAGGAGACATTTGTGAGCATCCGGATTTGATCGAACACCAGTCCTGTGCCTGGAGATGTTTCAGTCTGTGCCCAATCAACAGGGCTGGTTCGTTCTACACAAAGTGCCTGGGCTTTAACAAGAACAGAGACGTGGCGCATCTGGCCGGGAAGTCGCGGAAGAGCGGGTTCCAGGGAGGCTCGCGGCAGTCAGGGCAGCGCGAACACCAGCAATGCCTGGTGATTCGGCGACGCGCCGGATGCCGGCGCTCCTCCAGACATTACGGCCACATATTGTTTCCCGTTCTTCCCGCGATACGTGATCGGCACGGCGTGGGCCACGTATTCCAGGCGGGTCTCCCATAACTGCCTGCCAGTCTTGGCATCCAGTGCGCGAAATCGTGCATCATCGGTCGACCCGATGAACACCAGGCCGCCTGCAGTGACGATCGGCCCGGCCAGTCCCAGCCGGCCCGTGTTCCGTTTTGTCTCGGGCAGCTCATCGGTGACTCCCAGAGTCACCTGCCAGGCGATTTCGCCCGTGTTGGCGTTCACCGCAGTGAGCAGACCCCATGGCGGCTTCTGGCACGGCCAGCGCCCACCCTTCATTCCGACATCGAAGCGTTGATACGGGCCGGGGCCGGCTTCGCTGCCGCGATCGAACGGGAGCACGATGGCCTCGCGCGTCAATGCGTCGCGGTATCCTTCCGGCATCTTCTGCATCCAGCCGATCGATCCGTCGTTCTGGGTGAATGCGTAGACGTAACCGCTGCGAGGGTCAGAAGCTGTTCCACCCCAGTTGGTGCCGCCGGTGGCTCCGGGGAACACGATTGCGCTCCGGTTGGGCGCGCCTTCCGCATGGTAAAGCCACGGCGTGAACAGGCCCGCATTGTACAATCCGCCGCTGCGGTCGTAGAGCGCGCGGCATGCCTTGGCGTGTTCCGCCGTGGTGTCATTCTCCGTGACGATATCGTCTGGTTGAAAACCGATTCGTGCCAGAGGGGGTGGTTTTACGGGGAAGGGCTGCGTCCGCGAGAGGTGCTCGCCGGGCACTTCGCTGGCGGGCATCGGCCGCTCTTCCACGCCAAAGACCGGTTCCCCGGTTGTGCGGTCCAGAATATACATGAGCGCGGTTTTCCCAATCAACGCGAGGGCGGGCACCCGTTTGCCTCCGCGCACGATATCGATGAGCCCCGGGGCAGCCGGAAGATCAAAGTCCCAAATGTCGTGGTGGACAGTTTGAAAATGCCACTTGTATTGCCCGGTGTGCGCGTCCACGGCAACCACGGCATTTCCGAAGAGGTTGTCGCCCTTGCGATCTCCCCCGAAATAGTTGGACGTCGGCTCGCCGAAAATCATGTAGACGATCCCGCGGCGCTCATCCACGGTCATCTGAAATCCCCACATGTTTGTGCCCGAGCGGCCCTTCCAACTGTCGTCTTCCCAGGTCTCGTGGCCTTTCTCTCCGGGTCTCGGCACGGAATGGAAATCCCAAAGCTTAGCGCCGGTGCGTGCATCAAAGGCGCGGGAATCGCCAGGCGCCGCCACGGGAGTGTACTCCGGAGTGGCCGCGCCCACCATGACGAGGTTCTGGTAAATGGTCGGCACTCCTCGATAGCCTACGACCATGTCCACCTCGCCTTCCTTGCCAAAACCTGGATCGAGGTTCCCGGTATTCGCGTTGAGCGCAATCAGGCGCCGCCCGGCCGTAAAGATGACTCGAGGCGGGTTCTGTCGATCGCCGGGCCAGAATGCCACGCCCCGCGCCGAAGGCAGGTCGCCTGCCACTTCGTGTCTCCAGAGTTCCTTGCCCGTCTCCGGCTCGAGTGCCACCACGCGATTGCCGGCAGTCAGATACATCCGGTCATTGACGACCAGAGGTGTCACCTGGGCGGAGGGCCTTCCGCCACTGTCGGCCGGACGATACGACCACGCCTGGACGAGTTTGCCGACGTTGCGAGTGTCGATCTGGGACAGGGGCGAAAAGCGCGTTCCCGCCAGATCATGGTTGTACATGGGCCAGTCCGCGCCATCGCCGCGGGGCAGGACTGCTTGAGGAAACAGGGAAAGCGCAGTCCCGCTAACCAGCAGGATTCTCAATATGAAAAACATGGCTGGATCCTCTTCGATCAGTGTCGCTGGTCATTTTACTCTCACCCCGCCGCGGTCACAAAACTGTGATAGATTCTTGGGGTGTCTCAGCGGATCTGCTCTATCACAGTTGTCATCATCGTAACGTTGACACGGCCGATCTTCGGACAGGGCGCCCCGCGGCAAGGCGCTGTTCCGGGCATTCCCCGAATGCCGAATGGAAAACCGAGCCTCAACGGCTTATGGCAGGCGATGAACACGGCATACTGGGACCTGGAGGACCATTCGGCACAACCCGGGCCTGTGCTGGAACTTGGCGCGATCGGTGTGATTCCCGCCGGGCGCAGTGTCGTCGAGGGAGGTGCGATTCCATATAAGCCCGAGGCGTTTGCGAAGAAAAAGGAGAATCTGGCCAAGCGGCTGAAGCTGGATCCCGAAGTCAAGTGCTACCTGCCTGGCGTTCCCCGTGCCACGTACATGCCTTACCCGTTTCAGATCGTCCAGTCGCAGAACGATATTCTGATCGCGTATACCTACGATTCAGCGACCCGCATCGTTTATACCGGCAAGCACCACGACGCCGATCTGGACACGTGGATGGGCACTTCCAATGGCAAATGGGAAGGCGACACGCTGGTTGTCGATGTCACGGGATTCAACGGAAGGGCATGGCTCGACCGCTCCGGTAACTTTGCAACCGACAGCCTGCATGTTGTGGAGCGGTACTCGATGCTTGACGCGAACACGCTGAATTACGAGGCGACCATCGAAGATCCGGCCGTCTTCACCAGACCGTGGAATATCAGCTTTCCGCTGTACCGGCACCGGGAAAAGAACGCGCGCCTGCTCGAACTCAAGTGCGTCGAGTTTGTGGAGGATCTGGTGTACACCGACACCAGGAAACCAGGGGACCTACCAGCCGGACCGACTGGCCAGAAGCGCTGATGCGCTACTCTGTGACCAATGCGCTAGATACCGATCGAGGAGAAGTTATGAAAGGAACACTTGGTCTCGTGGCCGCGGCAGGCGCAGTCCTGATTTCGGCTTTCCAATTACCGGCGCATCATGCATTCACGGCCGAATTCGACGTCAAGAAGCCGGTAAAGCTGCGAGGCATCGTCGCCAGGGTGGAGATGGTTAATCCCCATTCCTGGATTTATATCGATGTGAAAAACGAGGATGGGACCACGACGCAATGGATGCTCGAGGCGGGCTCTCCGAATGTGCTCATCCGGCGCGGCTTTACGAAGACCTCGCTGCCCAAGGGGACAGATGTCATTTTCGAAGGCTTTCAGGCCAAAGACGGATCGAATCGCGCGAACGGCAGGGACATTACATTGCCGGATGGAAAGAAGCTGTTCGTCGGATCGACGGGCACGGAGGGCCCGCCCGAGGAGACGAAGAAGCAGTAAGGAATTGAAGCCAGGGAGTGAAGAGAGGAGTCATTCCATGCAGGCCACGTATCGCATAGGAATCTGCGCCGCTTCGCTTGCCGTGCTTACCTCCATCTCATGGGGGCAATCGCGGCAGGCAATACCGCCCAGCGAAGCCAATTTCTTCATCGGCACGCCGGCCGGTTGGGTGCATCCGAAAACGCCGTGGGGCGATCCCGATCTGCAGGGAATCTGGCCGCTGAACAACGCCGGAATCACGCCCTTGCAGCGTTGCTTCGCACGCCAGCGCTTTCCCGGCGCGGACCCGGAGAAAGTCGCGGCGTGCGATCCGCATAAGGAATTTCTGACCGAAGAGGAGTTCAACAAGCTGAAGAATGCCCCCAAAATGCCTGACCGGTATGCCGCCGCCGTCAAGGAAGGCGAGGCCGGCCGCGCCTTTGTTACCGGCATCGTGGACGACATGACACCTCTGCGACAGACATCTCTGATCTTCGACCCGCCGGATGGCAAGCTTCCCGAAATGACTCCGGAAGGGAGGCGCATGGCGGCGGCGATGAAGAGCACATGGCCTTTGCCCGGCGAGAACCTCGTCTTCGAGACGTATCATGATTTCGACTTGTGGGACCGCTGCATCACGCGTGGCATGCCGGTTTCGATGTTTCCGTTCCGTTATAACAACGGAATCCAGATCGTGCAGGCTCCCGGGCAGGTGGTGATCTTACTGGAGATGATCCACGACGCACGCATCGTGCCGCTGAATGACAACACGCCGGTTTCTCCCGAAATCAAACAGTGGATGGGCATCTCGCGCGGGCATTGGGAAGGCAACACCCTGGTGGTGGAGACCACCAACTTCAAGGCTGGGGCGTCCGCGACCAATACCGCCGTGATCGCCTCCCCTCCCGGCAACCGGTTTCCCACAAGTGATCAAATGAAGATCACCGAGAGGTTCAAACGGATCAACAGCGAATATCTGATCTACGAGATCAAGACCGAGGACCCGGTGGTCCTGACGCACTCGTGGACCGCGCGCTTTCCGCTCAAGCTCGAGCAGGACTACAAACTGCTCGAGTACTCGTGCCAGGAAGACAACCGCGTGGTGCCCGATTGGATCAGCGTTTCGCGGGCGGAACGCTCCGGCAAGACAACCGCTGCTCCCACGCGCCGCTGAGAAGCGCTCATCATATTTGAAGGTGTTTGCGCATCGCGATTCTATTTCTTCGGTTTTCCCCAGAAAATGAACGTGCCGCGATTCGTCGAGGTAACGATGTCCAGCGCCCCGTCGTTGTTGAGGTCGATCGCCAGGACATCTGACCCTGCGCCCGAGCGGTTGTGGATCAGCTCGGGAACGAACTCGGCGCCACCGGGCGCCTTTGGATTGCGCACGGTGCGGTACCAGTAGAGCACCGGAGCGCCGTACGGGTCGGGATCGTAGTAGTCGTCCAGGTGCGACCAGTAGCGCTTGCCGACAATGAAGTCGGGGATGCCGTCGCCGTCCACGTCACCGAACGTCGATCCGTGCAACTGGGAGAAGGTTACGTTGCCCGCGTTCTTCGTGGAGTAATCGTCCATGATGACATGCTCCACGAAAGTGATCCGGCCGTTCTCGCGCTTCTGCTCGAACCACGCGAGACCGCGCCCGTGCGCTTGCAGGCTGGTCACGACGTCGTTGAGTCCGTCGCCGTTCACGTCGTAGACGGCCATGACGCTGCCGCCGGGCTGGGAACGGCTCCAGCGTCCGAATGCCTGCGGGTGATACGTCCACAACTCCTGGTTGCTGCCGGGCGCGGGCTGTTCCCACCAGCCGTAACCGTTGAGAATGTCCATGCGGCCATCGCCGTTGATATCGCCAACGCCCAGTCCGTGCGCCGTAACCATGCCGCGCTCGGAAACGGATTTGACGATCCACGGGCCGGTTGGATTGGCCGGGTCGGGCTTGGCGTAGCGCACCTGTCCCTCCGCGCCGTAGACGAGCTCGGGCTTGCCATCGCCATCGACGTCGCGAAGCAGGGTGATTTCGGTTTGAATCGTCGGGATGACTTTGTAGCTGTCCCAGCGGCGGAGCTCCCCTTTGGGATTGACGTAGAGGATTGCGCCGGCGCCGCCGGAGTGGCTGGTAGTGAGCACGTCCGGCCAGCCATCGCCGTTGAAGTCGGCGGCAAGCTGCACCCAGCAGTCGTTCGGGTATTGGTTCGACGGGTTGATGGTGCGAGCCGCGTAGATTTCGCGGTAAGTCGTGTAGTCCGGGCCGAGGTAGTAGTAAGGCCCCGCGATCACGTCGAGGATGCCATCGCGGTTGACATCGGCGGCGGCCTGCGACCAGCCATAGAAGTGGTCGTTGAGTCGTTGCATGCGGAAGCGGGAAGAAACCGTCTCCGCAGGCAATGATTTAAGCCCCAGATCCTTGTAGCTGACCTCTTTGAAGTGCACCTCGCCCGCGCCGATGTAGAGCGCGATGGGGCCGTAGCGGCCGGCGTCATCATCCGCTACGCCGCCCGCAGCTTCCGCGGAATCGTTCAAAAAGGCGCGCACGATATTGGCGTCGAGCAGGATCTCGGCGGTATTCCACTCACTCGCGCGGACTCCCGGAGTGGGCGGGCTGATGGGCAGGTTGGCGGGCAGGGCAGCGCGTCCTCGTCCGGCGGCGGCTCCAGCCCCCCCGCGTCCCGCGCCCGCATTGGGATCGGGTGGCGGAGCGATGCGATTCTGTCCGCCCGCGTAGCGCAGGCGATCGCGCGAGGTCTCTTTCCCCTGCGCATCGATGGTCACGCGATATGACGCCACGTCGTCATCGGCGAGCGACACGAGGACGCCTTTCATGCCTCCAACAGTCTTTTCGGCGCGCAGAAGCACGCCCGGTTTGCACGGTCCAGCGCAGCGGAAGGACGCATACACGCCGATATCCTGGTAGGAGCGGTCGAGTACCAGCCACCCTCCACCAGACTTGGCCGTGCCCGTGATTTCGCCATTCTGCGCCTGCCACTCGGCGGGGCCAAGGACATGCCATCCGGTGAGTGCAGACCCCTTGAATACCGTGTCCGGCAGGAACGACGGATTGGCGCCGTAACCGGCCGAAAGGAGCAGCCCGGCGATTCCGGCGGCTAGATATACTCGGCGATCAGACGACATCGATACCTCCCTGGTGGTTTCGGCTAACTGGCACTACTCAAAACGAGCCCGGAACTCCGGCGTCATTATGTCAATCGGACCCGGCGAGCGCAAGCGATCCTGAAAACGTGTCAAGGCAAAGTAGAAGTGTCCCCTTTTCCCCAGGGCTCTGGGAAGTGCATGTTAATCTGCGGGTGCCGGTGAAGCAGAGACGGGCTCTGCTGGCGAGCAACCCGATCAAGAAATAGCCGGTCGGAACTCATCTGCGGACGATGAGAAGGAGCGTGGTCCTCCCGACGCGTTCCTTTGCCTGGTCTCGGGGCCGACCGACGGGAGGCGGCTCGGTCCTGGCCCAGGATTTGGTTTTGTGTTTCGAAACCCCATCGGACCAGATAGATTCCGCCATGCGTCAAGTGGTGCGGAAGGTCATCTCCCGACTCCCACCACACCAGGTAATCGTTGGTCAGGTATGTGTTGGCCTCCTCGATGGTCTTCACTCCGGCCACCGCATCCCTTTCACCAGCCGATCTTGGGCCGTCCCGAAATTCCGCGCCACTCGCCCCTTGGCCTGCGGAGAATGTGCTGCGATCCACACGATCCCCAGTTCTTGTAAGGCGCGTCCAATCTGCGTCGGAGGCAGTTTCTTCGGGTCCTTCTCCACTCCCCCTTCGTCCCGTTTCCGCTTTTCCGCCCAGCCAGTCGTGCTCACTGGTGTCCCACTGCACCAACTCCCCGCATCGGCTCCGCCGCGGCCGCCACACGTGTACCTGCTTTACCTTCTCCTCCTTGGGGGCCATAGCTTGCCCCGTATCATCCACTGCCGCACCGGGCTGGAAGGAATTATCATCGAACTGCAAGGAGTGGGTTAACTGGTTGTCTCACCCTTGGGGTCCACCCCAATGAGTATCGTTCGTCGCGATGTCCTGGATTTCCAAGAGGGCCCCGGGCACGGATGCCCCGGTCGCGTCCAAAACGGTAATAGCTACCGATCCGTTGGTATTCTGAGCCCAAGCGGAGAATGCCCCTGGGCCGAACTCCATCAAACCGATTCCCAGAACCGTGGTCATGAGAAACCTGGCGGACTTCCAGCTCATGCTCATTGCCCACTTTTGGCGGTCAACCTCGCTCGCGCAAAGCACTCCCACTCGTCCGAAGTGTAGAGGTTGGGTGCTAGTGTAAGCGCTCACAAGTACTGCGTCAACAGTTAAATCCGGTTAACAGGACCTCCAGGGTGGATTTAACACGGCTACAATAGAAAACACATGAACCTCGAACAGGTGGCTCGCCGCGCCAAGGTCTCTACCGCGACCGTTTCCCGAGTGCTGAACAATGCAAGCGTGGTCAAAAGCTCCACCCGCGCACGGGTGATGAAGGCCATCAACGAGCTGAAGTACTACCCCAATCTCCATGCGCGGAGCCTGGCGGGCGGCAAGAGCCGCACCTTCGGCGTCATCGCCTCCAATATGGAGAACCCGTTCTTCTTCGATATCTACAAGGCCATCGAATCGGAGGCACATGCCAACGGGTATGAAGTGGTGGTGGCCAATACAGACTACCGAAGCGAACAACTGGTCACCAGCATCCGGCTGATGATCGGCCGGCGGGTGGCGGGGCTGGCAGCCGTCGTTTCGGAAATGGCGCCGGAATTGATCGATGAGCTGAACGCGAGCCGTATTCCGGTGGTGTTTTACGACGTAGGAATGCCGCGGCCCAACATCACCAACATCCGGGTGGATTACCGGCGCGGCATCGACAAGGTGATCGATTACCTGCACAGCCTCGGGCACCGGAGGCTGGGCTTCGTGGGTCATCACGCGGTGCTTGGGCCGATCAATGAACGGATGAAGGCGGTGATGGACGCCATGGCGCGCATCCCCTCGCTGGAAGTGCGCACCGCGGCGGACGCCGATACGCTCGAGGGCGGGCGGCAGGCGGCTCGCACCTTGCTGGCCACGGGCTACGAACCGACCGCGATCATCTGCGTCAACGACATCACCGCGGTCGGAGTTCTGCGCGAACTGCGGGAGCGCGGGCTGCGGGTTCCGCAGGATATTTCGGTGACGGGCTTTGACAACGTGAAGCTTTCGGAGTTCTGTTATCCCGCGTTGACCACGGTTCACATTCCGCGCGACCGCATCGGGCACATCATCTGCAGCACGCTTCTGGCGAGGAGCGGCAAGGCGTCGGACGCGGACCACGAACTGGTGATCGATCCGGAGTTCGTGTTGCGCGACTCCACCGGACCCGCGCCGCAGTAGAGATGATTGGGCCACGGATACACTGGACTCGACATTAACGGAGGCGTTGAAGCGCAAAAGTCTTCACATTAGATGGAGCTCTGCGCGCCCGGTCCGGCGAAGCGCTTGACAATGCGTTCCGGCAACGCCCACGGAAGTCCATTGGCCGCCATGGCAAGATAGCGATCATTTAGCAACCATCAGAAGCCAGGCTTGCGAACAGAGGTAGCGAAACGTCAATTGACACGCTGCCGCTAGGAACGGATCTTTGACCTGGTCTTGGCAGCAAAGGATTGCGCTACGATCTTTCCGTCTCGGACAACAAATGTATCGGTCGCGAATTCGTACAAATTGTCCGCCGTTTCCGCCGTCCAGATGAGGAACGCGTGATCGCCCTCAATGTGGCGCTGCAACATCGTGAACGAGGACCCCGGCTTCGCAAACTCCGAAACGAGGGTTTGAAAGAATGGTTTGATGGCGTCGGGCCCTTTTAACGGTCCGCCAGGCAAGAAGAACACTGCGTCGGATGAATAGTCGGCTAATACGCCCTCGATATCGCGCTCGGCAAAGCAACCCAGATGACGATCCAGAACATCGTTTGTAGACAGCACCATTTCATCTCTCCTTTGTGTGATTGATCGATTTGCGCCGCCGGAAGGCTCGCCGCCCGTGGTCCTGGCCGCCAGCGCGCGTTTTGGCCACCATTTCAAGCCATTCGGCATCGACTTTGGTGAATCCGCCCTTTGCCGCATTGTGAGTGGACCACAGCTCTTCCATTTCCGCCTGGAGACTCATCCTTCCTGCCCGGTTGAGTGACGCGAAAGCGCGGTTTGCCGGTCCATGGTACATGCGGAAGAAACGCACCACTTCACTGGGCGGGAAAGGAAAGTTCAACGCCGCGTTACGCCGGGCAAACTTCAGACTGGATACGCCCGAGCCGAATAACGCGCGCACCTCGGCTTCATCCCCCCAAAGCACGGGTTCGCGCATTCCGGAAGGAGCGACGAAATCTGAAATGAGTCTGAACATTTTGCCGATGAAGCCCTGTGGCGTCCAGTTGGCCATCGCGATGGTGCCGCCCGGGCGGCATACACGGAGGAGTTCCCTGGCGGCCACCTCCGGACGCGGCGCGAACATCGCCCCGCCTATGCTCGTGACGACATCGAAAGCCGAATCATCAAACGGCAGGTCTTCAGCGTCCGCTTCGTAGAAGCTCGTGCTCAGCCCTTCGACCCGTGCCCGTTCCCGTGCGCGCGCGATCAGATTTTCGGCTATGTCGATGCCTGTAGCGTGCACGCCATGGCGGGCCGCGATGAGCGCCAATTCGCCGGAGCCGCACCCCACGTCGAGGAGTTCGGATCCGGGTGGAACCGCCAGCCGGCGATAAAAACCTTCGGCCTCGATGTGCATGTGGCGCGAAACGCGGTCGTAATCTCCAGCGTTCCAGATGCTTCTTAGCCGTGACTTCAGCGTGGCGATTTCCGCCGGCCAAGGTCCCCACGGAGAGGACGTTCCGCCCCGGCTGAGCCAAAGCAGCTCGTTGATCAGTCTCTCCTGTTCCAGTTCCATCTCGCTTCTCCTTCTGGCAGGTGTAACTTCGACAGGCCGGAACGCACGCAGACCCCTCCCGTAGGCGAGCGGCACGCCAGCGGTTCTCGCGGAATGTTGACTGGCTACCCGGCGGTGGAAGCATCCCGGCTTGCCGCCGGCCGGATGTTCTGGTTGATGCGGAAAAAGTTGTCAGGATCGTATTTCGCTTTGACCGCGGCGAGCCGATCGTAATTCGCGCGGTACGTGGCTCGAATCCGCTCCTCCCCTTCTTCCATCATGAAGTTCATGTATGCGCCGCCGGCGCCGTACGGATGCAGGGCTTCGTAATAACTTCTGGCCCAATCGGTAATTCGCTCGCGATTGCCCGGATCCGGATCCACCCCGACAATCACTCCGCTCCACACGGCATCCCGGTGAGCAAAAGCGGTGTCGGTTTCGCGCACCCGGTGCACTTTCCCGTCCACCGGATAGAGATGCATGGTCGATTGCCAGGTGGGCAGCAAGGACGCATGTTCGATATGCTTCTCAATCGCCCCGTCGCTGAGCTCCTTGAAGAAATCGGCCTTCCAGTACCACTGCAGGCCCGGAGGTAAGATCGGGTCGAACATGCCTTGCAGCATCGGAAACGGCATGGGCACGAAGAATTCGAAAGCCGGCGGACGGTAGCCGCGAATCGGCCCCAGGATGTTATTCGCCTCCTCCATGGGCCCCTGGTAGCACCACACGATGGCGCACATCTTCCTGAGGTGCAGTTCTTCGGGGAACGGCGGTCCCGGAGGTACCGTCATCATGGCGATGAAGCCATTCATTTCTTCGGGCGCCTGAGTGATGAAATCGCGGTACCACTTCATCACGTCCGCGGCATCTTCCAGGTTCCACAGCATCGGACCGGCGCAAACCGTATGTACCGGTTGGCCCTCGAACAAAAACGAGGTCACGATGCCAAAGTTACCTCCTCCTCCCCGGATCGCCCAAAACAGGTCCGGATTCTCCTCGGCGCTCGCCACGACGAAAGTGCCGTCCGCCAGCACCATGTCGACCGAGAGAAGGTTGTCGATCGTCAGCCCGTATTTCCGGGTCAGGTGGCCCAGTCCACCGCCCAGCGTGAGTCCCGCAACGCCCGTGCTCGAGATAATGCCCGATGGAACGGCCAGCCCGAAGGCATGGGTGGCATGATCCACGTCGCGCCACCTGCACCCCGCCCCTACCAGCACCGTGCGCGAGGCAGGATCCACCCTCACGTAACGGATGGGCGCGACATCGATTACCAGGCCGTCGTCGCAAACACCCAGTCCGGCGGCGTTGTGGCCGCCGCCGCGAACCGACACACGCAGATCGTTGGCCCTGGCAAATCGGACCGCGGCCATCACGTCCGCGACGTCCGTACACTGCGCGATCAGCCGCGGTTTGCGATCGATCATGGCATTGTAGACTTTTCGCGCCTCTTCATAGCTGGCAGTTCCCGGTTCGTGGACCGTTCCGTGGAAATGGCCGCGGAATTCCCGGATCGCTTCTTGTAAAGACATTTTTCCATCCCTCTTTTGGGCGTCGTGTTGGTTCTCCCCGCCCGATAAGCCCACTTTACCTGAATTGCCGTTCCAGAAGCGTTCTTAAGAAGCGGTCGCGGCCGTTCCACGCAGCAGACGGGACAACTTACGCTCGAACGCGAGCGAACCTGACCGCCGCGCGGCCTCGATACCACTATGGAAACTGGCGCGGGCCGCATCGGCCTTTCCCTCACGAAGCAGCAGTTCTCCCTGCGTCCGGTGCAACTCTGCGGCCGCCCACTCCTCCCCGTTCTTACTCGCGAATGCGAACCCGGTGGAGATCGTGGCGAGCGCCTCGCTCATTCTGCCGGCACGCCCGAATGTGTCCGCCAGCAAGGACAAATAGTACGGCAGGCGAAGCTCGGCGCCCAACGTACGGAAGGCGTCCAGTCCCTGCTGAAGTTGCGCCAAGCCGTTTGCCACTTCACCCTCGGCCGCTGTGGCCCACCCAGCCACGATGTTTCCCACCGCCTGATAGTACGAAACGCCGTGGCGGGTGCACACTTGCACGGCCTCACTCCCGCGTTCCAGGGCGGCGGCGCTTTCGGCCCGGAAGGCATGCAGTAGTGCGGCATAGGCGAGTGCGATCGCCTGGCTGAACGGATCGCGTATCCGGTTCGCCGCCGCGATCGCTCCGGCGGCGAAAGGATCGGCGTCTTCCTCTTCCCGGAGGCAATTCAGATGGGCCAGATAGGAATCGCAAAAGACCCCCAGGTCCGGCCCGGCGAACAGCGCCAACACCGACTCCTCGGACCGGTCGTGCCTACCCATAGCGGCCCGCATGTGCCGCAGCGACTCCTCGAGCCGCCCCAGATGAAAGAGGCTGCTTCCCATCAGGAAATTTCCGGCCCGCAACAACCCGGCCGCCCCTTCCCGCTCCGCCGCTTTCAGAAAGTCCAGGCTGAACTGCTCTGCCACGTTCAGATCGCCTCGGACTGCATGAAACGCCCAGGCGCCGCTCAGAATGGCGTATATACTTCGATCATCGAAGCGCTGTGAGATCTCCAGGGCTCGATGGTAGGTCTCGCCGACTTCCGCTGCGGAATAACCTTCGGTAGCCACCAGCGCGGGGCCAAGAGTAGCAAGCAGATCGAGTTCCTGTTTCAAACGCCCGTCGGACTGGGGGAATCCGCGGCAGAGAGACAGTGCCCGCCGCAGGAGGTCGGCCGCCTCGGTATTTGCGTATCGCTGGCGCGCATACCCGGCGGCGCGCCGGAAATGCTCGATCGCGTCCTCCGCCATTCCGGCCTGTTCGAAATGCGACGCAATCTGACCGCTCCAGATTTCGATATCCGCTCCATAGACTTCGGCCAGCGCGCGCGCCACGCGCCGATGGAAGTAGCGCAGGCGCACCGGAGTGAGTTCCGAGCAGGCCACTTCCCGCAGGCGGTCATGCGTGAAGTCGTATTCGGCAACCCCTCGGCTTTCGATGATACGCCGCCGCCAGAGCTCATCGAGCGCTTCGGACACGCTGAGTTCGTCCCAATCCGTCGCCTTCTCGAGCAGCTCGACCGTAAAGGGTCGGCCGATCACGCTGGCGATGCCGGCGAGTTCGTAGGAGGCCGCGGAGAGTTGCGCCAACCGGGCCGCGATCACGGAGTGCACTCGGGTGCTCTGCAGTCCGCCCCGGACGCTCTCCACCACAAACAGCGGATTGCCGCGAGTGGAGCTGACGATTTCGGCGAGCTTGCCGCTGTCCAGTGGTTGGACGGATTCGAGCCGGGCCAACTCCGCTGTCTCTTCGGCGCCCAACGGTTCCAGCGGAATCTCTTCCGCAATCCCGGCTTGCCGCAGCCCAGCCACGAACCGGGTAAACGGATGTTCGCGGCCGGTTTCTTCCGCCCGTACGGTTCCCAGCACCAGGACGCCGCCCGCGGCCGGCGCGGTCAACAGGGAGTTGAGCCACTCGAGCGAAGCGGGGTCGCACCATTGCATATCGTCCAGGTAGAGGAGAAGCGGTTTGCGGCTTTTTCCCACGGCGGCGTTGATCGATTCGTAAAACCGAAGGCGCTGCCAGCTCTCGGCGAGCGAGAGCGGCTCACCGGACGCACGCCGTTCGATTTTGGCGAAGTGGTCGCGAATCTCCGGCGCGAGCCGGGCCAGTTCCGCCGCCTGCTCGAGCGTCAGGCTTGACCATCCCGGGCGGACCACGTCGGAGCGCAGCCACTCGGCCACGGGCGCGTATGCCACCTGGCCCTGCCCGGCGTAGCACCGGCTGCGTGCCGCCGCGTGTCCCTGGCTCACACACGATTGAAAGAACTCGTCCGCGAGTCTGGTCTTCCCGATCCCCGGTTCCCCCGAGATCACGACCACTCGCGGCCCGATCGCCGCGGCAGCTTCCCATACCGCCGTCAGCTGCCGCCATTCCCGCGCGCGGCCGATCAGCACACGGGCGCCTTGTGGTGCCGCAACGCTCTTTGCGGGAGGCGCCGAAGTTCTCTCGTGGGGAGCTGCCGCTTCCGCCTTTAGAATTCGTTCAAACAGCTGCACGGTTGCCGGGCCGGGCTCCACTCCCATTTCCCGCCGCAATACCCGCATGCACTGGTGGTACGCGCGCAGCGCGCTTGCCCGGTCGTGGTTCGCCGCGTGCAGCCGCATCAGCAACTGATGGTGCGCCTCGCCGATCGGATCGAGCGCGACCAGCCGTTCGGCAAATGGGATCGCCGCCGTGAATTCCATTTGCTCCTCGAACAGCGCGGCGAGCCGCCGCAATACCTCGCAGACACGCTGCCGGTACTCTTCGCGGATTGGCGTAAGCCAGTCGTCGTAAAGTCCCGGCAGGAGGTCGTCTTCACAGAGTTGCGCGGCGGCGGTAAGCGATCGGATCTCTCGGGCGCGGTCGTTTTCCGTTCGCGCGGAAGCAGCGTCCGCGATCGCGCCCTGGAAATCGACGACGTCGATCTCGCACGAGGCCCGCCGCCATTGAACGGACTGATGATCGGTGACGAGCGATTTGCACTCGGGCGGCAGGGCGCGTTTGAGATGGTGGAGCAGCTGCCGCAGATTCGTACGGGCCTGCGACTCGGTGGATCCCGGCCACAGCACAAAGGCCAGCCGTTCCCGCGGTTGTGGCGTCTCCCCGTGCAGGACCAGGTAGGCAATCAACGATTGCATACGGTTCACATTTACAGAGGTAACCGGCCGCCCCGCGATGGTAATTCGGAGGTCCCCGAACAGGTTGATCCTCATGAGTGCTCTTACCCTAAGTCTACGCCCGCCTGAGAACGCGACGCTCGCGGAGGCACAACGAAGCCGGCAGATCTTTCGGCTAGCTCTGTTCGGCGTTCTTTTCGCCCGGCTGCCTAACGCTCGTCTCGCAGCCGATTAACGCGAAGTTGTGCCTTGACAGAACGCTTTGAAAACGGCCCTGGTGAGAATCTGAGACTGTTAAACGGCGCCAGCCGATCATCGGAGGGGATGATTTCGGAAAAACCATCACAGTCCAGCGGTTGGCGGCATCTTTGTCCACCCCACTGGGGGCGACAAAAATGGGACCGAAACGCGTCCAAAAGCGGCGCGTGCGCAACCCCACGCTTTGAGCTCTGGCCGTCCTGATTGTTCCATCCTGGACGGCGTCCGTTCCAGACGGGAAAGGTAAGACGAAATGAGGATACCCCATACTTCTGCGCCGGGCCTGCGCGACGCGACGCGTTCGCGCATGCTGAGGGCCGGTATTGTGCTGCTGGTCCTAAACGGCGTTGCCGTTGGCAACACATTCACATTCGCCACCGATCCGCTCGCGGGGACGATCGCTCGAGAGGTTCCTCAAAGGCTGTTGATCGGCGGCGAACTATTCATCCCGTTCAACCTGGCCAATGATACCTTCGCCTTCGGCCCGATCCTCTTCGGCGGGGATACCCAGATCAGCCTAGCCGCCAGTCCGGTCAACGCTCTGCCTTCCGTTGCCAACGTCGTGGTGCTGCAGACGCTCGACAATGACAACAATCCCCTCACGCCGTTTGGAGCATTCAATGCGGCGGATCTGATAGCCAGTAGAATTACGGACCACGGGCCGGGGGTGTTCATCTTTTTCGACGAGGACCTGTCGTTGCCGGAACTGATCTACTCGGACGATCTGGCCAGTAACCAGGCGGACCTGAGAGTTCTCGCCCGACTGATCAGCCTGTCCGGTCAAAGTGGGATTGATTCGCTTTCCAGCTTTTCGACGGCCAATTTCGCCATTGCCGACTCGACATCGGCGGTTCCCGAGCCGTCGAGCATTGCGCTGCTAAGCGGGGCGATCGGGATCGTGGCCATTGGCGCCGTTCGCAAGCAGCGTCAGCGATCGCGGCGCCCGCGATTCAGCGGATCCCGGCCACGGCACAACGACCAGTCGCTCCAGCGGCTGTAAGGTGTCCCGCGAGGGGATCAGGAATGCAACTCACAATTGGATACTTCGTGTTTACAGAGGGAACTACAAAGGAGACGAGTTTCACATGATTCTACAGATCAATTTCAATCTCAATGTGCCTGTGTCGGAATATCAGAAGATGGCTGATTCGGTCGGGCATGCCTTCCGCGATGTGCCTGGATTAAGGTGGAAGATCTGGCTGCTCAACCCGGCTGCCCAGGAGGCTGGCGGTATCTATCTCTTCGATAGCCAGGCGTCACTGAATTCCCACCTGAACGGTCCATTGGTGGCGCAGCTAAGGGGGCTCCCATCCATACGGAACATTTCGATGAAGCAGTTCGAAGTCATGCCGGAGGTTACGGCATTGACCCGCGGTCCCATCGAAGCGGCATTGACGTCCGGCGTATAGCGAATGGCCAGCGAAATGGGGCGCGTCATGAGGGAGATCTTTCGGCCGGCTCGGCTCAGAAGGACCTAACTCGAACCAGCGTTAACGCAGTAGAGCCAGAAAAAGGAGGGAACATCCATGAGTGTTTTAGAGAAACAGACCGGCGTAGACGAATTAAAGACCCGTTTACGCAGTACCTGGATGACCGGCGATTATGGGCGGTTCAGCCGCTATATGGAACGCGACGCCGAGGCGTTCTACCGGCGCCTGCCCATCCAGCCGCGCGCGCAGTTGCTCGATGTGGGCTGCGGCGCGGGCCAGTTGTCTTTGATTGCGGCGAGAGCGGGAGCGCGTGTGACAGGGTGCGACATCGCGACCAACTGGCTGCTCCAAGCGCGTCGAAGCGCGGCCGCGGAGGGGCTGACAGTAATCTTCGAAGAAGGCGATGCGGAAGCACTGCCGTACGAAAGCGCCACCTTCGATGCGGTGGTCAGCCTGATCGGCGCGATGTTCGCGCCTCGCCCGGAATTGGTCGCCGCCGAGCTGATTCGGGTCTGCCGGCCCGGAGGGATCATCGCAATGGCCAACTGGACGGGCCCTGGATTCGTTGGGCAGATGTTCAAGACCATCGCCAGACACATCGCCCCTTCCGGTATGCCGTCGCCAGTGCTGTGGGGTGATGAGCCGACCGTTCGCAAACGGCTGCGGAGCGGGGTCGCGAGTCTCGAATGCTCGCGCCACCTGTACGAGTTCAGTTATCCATTTTCGCCGGGAGCTGTAGTCGAGTTTTTCCGCGCGAATTATGGGCCCATGACGCGTGCTTTTGCATCGATCGGAGAACCGGCGCAACAGCAGCTTCGGGGTGAGCTGACTGAGCTGTGGTCCCGTTACAATCGGGCCACTGACGGAACTACCAGGGTCGGTGCGGAGTATCTTCAGGTGGTCGCGGTAAGAAGCGAATCGCAGGGAGGAAGCGATGCAACTAATTGAAGCTCCGAGTGTGATCAAAGCGGCGGGGACTCCATCGAAAATGGTCACCGAGTATGTTGGCCGTCGAAATACTGGCGGCGCCGGACTCAGCATCGCTCATATGATCAGTCCGGGCGGATGGGAGGAGTTCGGGCAAACGCCGGAATCCGACGAGTACACAGTCGTACTGCGCGGCATCCTGCGCGTCGAGACACGAACGCTGGGGATGGAGGTTCGCGCGGGACAAGCCATCCTCGCGCCCAAGGGTGAGTGGGTACGGTATTCCACGCCGAGCGAGGTTGGGGCGGAGTACCTCGCGATCTGTCTGCCAGCGTTTTCGCCCGGGACCGTGCATCGGGACGGGTGAGCCGCCATATGGGGCGGCAGTGAGGTGTGCCGCCCCAAACCGAATCCGCGCGGCGGAGATTCCTTCGGCGCGTTGGAATTGTTCCGCGAAGAGAATTTGTCCTGTGGGTGCCGATCTGGTCATCCTGGACGATCTTGCTGCGCGCAAGCTCGGTCAAAAGCAGGGATTCCGCGTGCAGGGCACTGTTGCCGTTTTGGAAGCGTGCTACCGCAAAGGCTCTCTCGCTGATCTTCGACATGTGTACGAGCTATTGTTAAAGCGCGGCGTCTATCTTGATCGCGACCTTCTCAATCGGAGTCTCGAATCAGTCAAGCTTCCGCTGATCTAACGCCATGTGGGCGAAGTTAAGCGGGGTCAAATCGGTCCGCAGCGGCCCAATGCGTAGGGTCCAAATAAGGTCCAAAGCGCGGCCCTACCCCAGGTGAGCGAGAACTGGGGTTGACCGTGGGTATCCGCAATTTCCTGATCCACAGCGGAGACCCCGGTAACAGCCGTTAGCCCTTGGCGCGTGGCACCGCACCGCGCTTGCTATCCGCCTTGATTTCCCCTAAAGGATCGGATCGGGCGCCCGCGGACGTCCCTTAACTTCCGGAGAGGACGGGAACCGCCCTAGGCGACTTTCGTCGGAGCGGCCTGAAAGCCGTACATCGCCTATCTAGTTTCTGTCGCGAAACCTCTAACTCATTGCAAAGGTTTAAGTTAATAGCTAAGCTAGGGCTGGGCTAGGGCCAACCGCTCGTCGGCTCGGAACTCGCGAGGCAGCTTCGTTTGCAGCATAACGGGAGGCGATGATAGACAGCCGCCCAATTTCTCCGAGGCGGCCCTCACTGCGGTGCTGAAGCCTGTCGCGGGAGCATGAGGCCTTGATCTACTTCTTCGATCCCCCCATCCCCAGTAGCCGCTTCAAATCCAACAGGTGCTGGGGACGGTAGGCGGTCTTCGACCACCTCGATTGTCCATTGAATTCCACCCCGATGAAGTAGCCGATTTCGCGATAGACGCAGTACTGCACATGCCCGGCGAACTCCTTCCTCGGGCAGCGCCATCGAATCTCCGACCCCAGGGGCACCGCAGTCTCCAGTTGCAGGCACGCTCCGGAGGGAGAAATGTCCTCCAGGAGCCCCATGGCCCGACGGTTCTTTCCCAAGGCGTCCCTCCAGGAGACTTGCACCATGTCTGCGCACAGCATGCGAACTTCGGTTCTGCGTTCCCGCATAACTGACTCATCGGCAGATAGTTGTAGAACCTTTATTGATTGTGCGCGACCTGGCCGGATGGCATTGAGCACGGCGGCAGCCGGATCCTGATATCATTTCGGATTCATGCGTTTTCTATTTGCCATACTTTCTGTCATGTTGCCGATGTCACCGATCCGCGCGCAAGACCGCTCCCAGGCACGCTCCATGGTCATTTCCGACGGCGGGATCGTCGCCACCAGCCAAACGCTGGCCTCTCAAGCCGGAGCACAGGTGCTGGCACGCGGCGGGTCGGCAATGGATGCCGCCATCGCGGCCAACGCCACCCTGGGGGTGGTGGAACCGGAAAGCTGCGGCATCGGCGGCGACCTGTTTGCAATCTACTGGGACGCCAAGACCGGTAAACTGACCGCCATCAACGCCAGCGGCTGGGCCCCTGAGGCGCTCACCATCGATGTGCTGAAATCCCTTGGCAATACCACCATGCCGCAGGAGGGAATCCAATCCGTTACCGTACCGGGATGCGTCGATGGCTGGGCCAAACTACATAAGCGTTTCGGCAAACTCCCCTGGAAGGACCTGTTTCAACCCGCGATTTACTACGCTGACCACGGCTACCCCGTTACGGAACTGATCCGCGAGGCCTGGAAAGGGGAAGAGGACAAGCTCGCCAAAGACCAGAACGCGAGAACCGTCTTCCTGATCAATGGCGCCGCTCCGGAACTGGGGCAGATGTTCCGGAATCCCCAGATGGCGGCGGCGCTCAAACTGATCGCCAGCGAAGGCGAGGCTGCCGTTTACCGGGGCGCGATCGCCAAAGCGATCCTCAAGACCAGCGACCGGCTGGGCGGCAAAATGAACCTGGCCGACCTGTCGGACTTCGAGTCTGAATGGGTCGAGCCCATCTCCACCGACTACCGCGGCTGGAAGATCTACGAATTGCCGCCCAGCGGACAGGGCATCGCCGCTATCGAGATGCTGAACATCCTCTCGGTCTTCCCACTCGGCGCTTACCAGCCGCGCGGCGTGCTCGAACTGCACACCCAGATGGAGGCGCAGAAGCTGGCGTACGCGGACCTGCACCGCTATGTGGCCGACATGCGATTCAGCAAAGTGCCCGTGGAGGGAATGATTTCGATGGAGTACGCCCGCGAGCGCGCCAAACGGATCGATCCCGACCGGGCCCGTTGCGACGTAGATCCCGGAGATCCCTGGACGGTCCACGGGGACACCGTCTACCTCTCTGTGGTGGACCGCGACGGCAACATCGTCTCGCTGATACAGAGCCTCTACCAGCACTTCGGATCGAAGGTGGTGACCGACGATTTCGGGTTTGCGCTGCAGAACCGCGGTGGGCTGTTCGAGATGGATCCGGCGCATCCCAATGCGCTGGCACCCCGCAAGCGGCCCTTCCACACCATCATTCCAGCCTTCATGGAGCGGGGTAACGTGCACATCGGGTTCGGCATCATGGGCGGTCTGAACCAGGCACAGGCGCATGCCCAGTTTGTGTCCAACCTCGTGGATCACGGCATGAGCATACAATCGGCCCTGGAAGCACCGCGTTTTACCAAGATCACGTTTGGAGGCTGCGACTTCTCGATCGAAAGCCGCATTCCGGCGGAGATTCGCGACGCGCTGACGGCCAAAGGACACCAGCTCAAGGTATTGGGCGATTTTTCGAGCCTCATGGGGGGAGGCCAGGTGGTGGTGCACGATTCCGGAAAAGGCGTGAACTACGGAGCATCTGATCCGCGCAAGGACGGGGCGGCGGTCCCCGAGCCTCCGCCGTACTTCGGCGCGTCGAAGAAGTAGACTGCCCCTCATCCGGACCGACTTTTCGAGTCGCCCGAGATAGCAGCCAGAAGCGCGACATGACGGTGCAGGGCACCTGCCCTCTCCTTCAGTTGCCCGGCCGTTACGGCGCCCTGCTGCGCGCTGGCAGCGGTCGTCTGAGTAAGTTCTTTCACTTGCACCATGGCCTGCGCCAACTGTTCGATGCATTGAGCTTGATCACCGCTGTCGTGCTTGACTTGCAGTACGAGTTCCCGCACCTGCCGGGACACCTCGGCCATCGCGCCGATCGACTGGGTGACCCGCTGCATGATTTCGCGCCCGTCTCCAGACTTCGAGATCGTCTCCTCAATCAGCGACGCCGTCTTACTCGCAGCCGCGGCCGACCGCCTGGCCAGGCTCCGGACCTCGTCCGCTACGACCGCGAATCCTGTGCCTGCTTCACCGGCGCGAGCCGCTTCCACTGCCGCGTTGAGGGCCAGGATGTTGGTCTGAAAGGAAACCTCGTCAATGTCGCGCATGATCTCGGAGATCCTGTTGCTGGACACATCGATCTCCCGGATGGCGTTGGTCATTTGCTTGAGATTCCGGCTGGCTTCCGAAGAGCGCTCCTGAGACTGCTCCACCAGGGCGGCGGCGGAGTTTGTATTCACGGCAGTCCGACTGGCAGTGGAACTGATGGCGACGCCGGAAGAGGTAGTCTGCTCGAGGGCTGCCGCCTGCCGCGAGGCGGCCTCGGCGAGCGCCTGGCTGGCAGCGGCAATCAGGTTGGCGGCATCCATCACCTCTACGGCTTCGGTCGAGACCTTCTCCACGGTGTGGCGCAAGGCACGGTTGAGGCTTCGCACCAGAAAAAAGGCAAATGCCCCTCCACTGGCAAACGTCGCCAGCAGGATGCCCACTACCCAGAGGCGCGCTTCGGAGATGCTGGCCGCAACTTGCTTACCGATCGCC
>DATJWB010000116.1:0-6328 GCA_035501495.1 Bryobacteraceae bacterium
TTGGAGGATCGTGAGAATGCTCGTGAAACGAATGCCCAACCGCGCGCTGACTTTGCTGGGTACCTTGGCGTTGTCCAGTGGGTTGGCACAAGCCGCCGTGTTGTACACCGGCACGATCAGCCTGATTAGCACCGACCCCACCCAGTTGGGGCGGCTCAGCCGCAATGGCATTCCTCAAGATTGGTCGGGGCAAGAGCCATTTCCGGGCGTTCTCAATCTAACGACTTCCTACCATTACGAGACCATCTCGGTATTGGTGCCGAACTGGCTGAGCTATCTACAGATCACGATCGACAGCAACAATGCCAACATATTGGCCTCGGCATACGACACCTCGTACACTCCGGACCCGCTGGCGGCGAACCGCGGCCTGGATGTCAACTGGCTGGGCGATGCGGGCGGCAGCGGTAACTTTTTCGGAACCAGCCCGCGTTTCTTTCAGGTGATCGATCAGACGGCCGCCAATTCGTCCACGGGATTTGGAACGGCTTTGGTGGTTTTAGACGAGACGACCAACACCGGAACCGGATTGAATTCACCCGTCGATGTGCTGGTGGAAGGTTTCAGCGACGCGAATTTCAACGAGATTCCGGAACCGGTGACGTTCCTGCTGCTGGGTGCGGGGATGGTAGCGCTGGCGGCGCGCTATCGTTACCGGTCCCAGGCCCGCCAGGATCTCCTGGGCCCGCGGCCTCGTGCGCGGCAGCCCGAAATCGTCTGAGTCAGCTTAGACCTTACTGCTTCTTGACGTACTGATCGCCGTCGAAATAGACCAGGTACTCCGTGCCTGCGGGCGCGAGCACGTCTTTGCGGCGATGCCCCGGCGGTTCGATGGCGCGGTCGGTCTTGCCGTCGCTGTGGCGGCCCGGTCTGGCCGTGATCTTCAGCTTGCTGCCATCGGTGGCATCCACCTGCGTCACCCGAAACGTCGGCTTGCCGCCGCGAATACCCGTCCCCAGAATGCCCTTCTTGCCGCCTTCGACCACTTCGCCGGTCACCGGCGTCCCCTTGGCCACCGCCACTGTGCCGCTAACCGTGAAATCGCGGCTTACCTGGAAATGCAGCACCGTGCCAGGCTCGGGATCGACCGGCACGTCCTCCGTCAGCGCCATCGACAGCGGCACTCCGCCAATCACCCAGACTGTGCCTGGATGGCCGATGTTCGGCGGTATGGGCGCGATGGGCGCGTTCGGCGCTGTGGGCGCCGGCGATGCCGAGGCGACCTCCCGTTTGGCGGGCGCGCTGGGATTGCGCATTGCCTCCAGCACCTGCTCCGGGACGCCTGCCTTGCCCATCTTGATCAAGTCAGCCGTCGAGAAACTGAAGTTCGTCTTGGACGCGTGAATCTGGCTCACGATGATCGAAGGCGGCACCTTCGCTTTCACCATCTCGATCACCGATCGATTCGTGAGAATGTCTTCCCGCGCGGACGACTCTTTCCCTGGCACGGCAGTCGCCGTTGCTGAAGGCGGCGGCGTGGCGTCAGGCTCCGACGGCGGAGCGGCCGCTTGCGGTACCGCCCGCTGCACGGATTTCGTGATCCGGTCCGCCAGCGCCGCCGCGTCCTTCTCCTTGTCGCTCCGGCCCCGCACGATCAGATAGCGCGCCGCGATCAGAACCACGACGACGACCGCGATCTTTCGCGCACGCCTCCGCTTCTCCGGATCCGGCGCCGCCCGCGGAGGCGCCTGCTGCGCCGGCGGCGGCGGAACTATCGCGGAAGGCATCCGTATTCCCGAAGGCGTCACGATCCGTGATGGCGTCGTGATCGCCGAAGGCATGGTCACCCCGGAGTCGAAGCGCTGCTTCACTTCGGCCAGCGCCAGGTGCATGTAATCCACTTTCTGCCAGCGGTCGGCCGGGTCCTTCTTGATCGCCTGGTAGACCACCTGTTCCAACTCCGATGGCACATCGGGCACGATTTCATGCAGCGGCTTCGGGTCGTCGCGCAAAATTGCCGACAACGTCGAAAGCGCCGAATCCGCAGTGAAAGCCTTCCTCCCGGCGATCATCTCGTAAATCACCAGGCCGAACGAGAAAACATCCGATCGCGGGTCCACCCGCTTTCCCTGGGCCTGTTCCGGCGACATGTAGCTCACCGTCCCGATGATCGACCCCTCCACCGTCAGCGGCGCCGCGCCGATAGTCTGCGTATCGTCGGTCAGGCTCGTGTCGACGCCCGTCATTTTGGCCAGGCCGAAGTCCAGGATCTTCACCAGCCCCGAATTCGTCACCATCACGTTGGCCGGCTTCAGATCGCGATGCACGATGCCGGCGGCGTGTGCCGCTTCGAGCGCGCTCGCCATCTGGACCGCGATCTTCAACACTTGTCCTGTGGGCAGGCCTGTTCTCGGGATCAGGTCGTCCAGGGTCCGGCCCGAAACGTATTCCATCACCATGTATTCCGTGTTCTCCTCGGAAACGATGTCGTAAATGGTGATGATGTTGGGATGGTTCAGGCCCGATGCTGCCTGCGCTTCCTGGATAAAACGGCGGCGTCGCTCCGGATCCCCGGCGCTCGAGGCCGAAAGCACCTTGATCGCCACGAAGCGGTTGAGACGCCGGTCCTGGGCCTTGTAAATATCACCCATGCCCCCCGCACCAAGCTTCTCGACCACTTCGTAGTGCGAGATCGTTTTGCCCAGCATAAGAACGAGTGTACTAGGTCACGCCTTGAGCGCGCTGCCTTTCCGTTCCACCGCTTTCGGCCACCACTGCCCGGGCACCCAGAAATCCTGCCAGCGCAATCCGCACTCCTGGACCATCTGCAATCCGTACTCGCAACGCCGCAGATCTTCCGGCCCCGTGTTATTCGATCCGAAGGTGAACTTGCACCCGGCAGCCTTCGCGATCTTGATCAGCGCGGCGCTCGGCAGCTTGTAGCGATTGTTAATTTCGATCGCTACCTGATTCCGCGCCGCCGCCTCGAAAACCTTCCGCGCCCGCTCTTCAGTCCAGAGCGAATCGTAGTCCTTCGAGATCGCATCCGGCACGAACGTAGGATTCACGTAGATGTCGATCGGTTCGTGCTCCAGGATTCCCACGGTCCGCGCCACCAGCATTTCCATAAACGCCTGCGCGTCCGGGATGGTCCCGACCTCCTCCGGGATCCACAGCCGCATGCGCTTGCCGCGATCGTCGGTCCAGGTCATTGAGTCGGTGAAGATGTAGTCGAACAGGCGCGCCGCCTTCTGCGTGATCACCTGCGTCCATTCGCGCCCCTCGCCCTGCATCGCGATGAAGCAGGGCTGCCCCTTCATGCTTTCGTGGAACGCGATCACCCCCGCATCGCTGTCGATCGGGAATCCTTTGCCGCAATTGACCGCGATCCCGTACGCGACGCCGTCGCGGCGCGATTTCGCCAGCGCCTGCTCGAGGGTCAGTCCGCTCTTCAGATGTACGTGGTAATCGACCACCGGGTAGTTGTTGCGGCCCAGCGTGATCAGTTGGCGGAACGTGTCGTCCGCCGCCGGCGCGGGTCCGCCACCCGTCGGCACGTCGTCCGGCAGCGGCCGCACCCGCACCCTGCGGAAGAAGGCCCGCGAACCCTGATTGTGGCACTGCAGCGCGAATGTCCCGTGGTCCAGGAATCTTTCCTTCTCTTCGGCGGCCGGAATGAACGGCGGCGTCGGCTCGATGTAGTCCACCATCAGCATGTCGTTGAGCCGGATCTGCACGTTTTTGCCGCGCACCGCCACCCGCATCCGGAACCACTGATCGTCCGGGATGAACTGCTTGTAGACGTTGCGAATGCCGTACAGCGACGCCGTCTTCTTGCGTTCGCGATACGTCCCTTCGCCCACGTACGTATTGTTGACCTGCACCTCGAAGCCTTTGATCGGGAAGCCGGTATCCTGATACCGCGTGTGGAAGTAGACGCCCGAATTGCATCCGGGACGTGCCATCAACTCCACTTCGAGTTCGAAGTTCTTGAAATCGGCGCCCCGCACGGGGCCGTTATAGAAAAGGTGCGACCGCCCGCCATCCGCCGCGATCTGGCCTTCCACAATCTTCCACGAGTCTTTGTGTTCGCTGGGCTGCCACCCATCCAGGCTGCGCCCGTCGAACAACGGGACCCAGCCGTCGTCGGCCCCAACCAGCGGCGCGGCGGCCGCCGTGGCCAGAAACGCTCGGCGAGTGATCATGAGTGACTCCATGGTACTACCGGGTAAACTGAACATGTTGAGGTCGAAACCCAGGGAGAAAACGCCGGCGCCCTCCGCCTGGCCGGGCTGGCGTCGGCAGGTTCTGCCGATCGCCGTCCTGTGGGTCGCGGCGCTCGCAGCCTATTCCAATTCCTTTCGCGCGGAGCTGGTCTTCGACAGCCAGCGCGCCATCCTGGCCGACACGCGCATCCAGGCCGCCACCCCGCAGAACCTTCACGAGATCTGGAATGAGGACTACTGGGCCGGTACCGGATCGAGCGCCCTCTATCGCCCGTTCTCCACCCTCACCTATCTCTTCAACTACGCCATCCTCGGCGACGGCCCGCAGCCCTCTGGCTACCACTGGGTGAACTTCGCCATTCACGCCGCCAACATCGCGCTGGTCTACTGGCTCGGCCTGCTTCTGTTCCAGGATTGGGCCCCCGCCTTCGCCTTTGCGGCCATCTGGTCGCTCCATCCTGTCCTCACCGAATCCGTCACCAACATCGCCGGCCGCCCCGACCTCCTCGGCGCGTTCGGCGTTCTCGCGGGTCTGCTCTGCTACGTCCGCGGCCGCGCGTGGCTCGCCGGATTGGCAGCCTCTGCCGCCATCGCCGTCTTCTCGAAAGAGAGCGGCGCCGTGCTCCCGGCCGTCATGCTCCTCTACGACGTCGCCTTTCCGCGGAAAACCCCTTGGCCGTCGCGCACTCTCGCCTACTTCGCCGCCGCCGCGCCCATCGCCATTTTCCTGGCGATGCGCGCCCGCGTCCTGGCCCAGGTCTCCTCGATGGTGATTTCCTTCTGCGACAACCCTCTGCTCGGCGCCGATTTCTGGACCGCCCGCATCACCGCCATCAAGGTCCTGGCCAAATATCTCTGGCTCTTTCTTTGGCCGGCCCGGCTCTCGGCCGACTACTCCTATAACCAGGTCCCGCTCTTCGGTTGGAAGCTCACTGCCCCGGAGGACCTCGAGGCCGTCCTCGCGGTGCTCCTCTGGATCGCGATCGCCGCCTGCGCCATCCGTGCCTTCCGGCGCGCGCGGCCTGTCTTCTTCTGCCTCGCTTTCTTTCTCGGCACGCTGGCCCCCACTTCGAACCTCTTCCTGCGCATCGGCAGCATCATGGCCGAACGTTTCCTCTACCTGCCTGCGATCGGACTCGCCGGATGCGCAGTCTGGATCGCGCAGGCCGCCATCCGCCGCTGGAAACCCACGCCCGGCGCGATCGCCGTCGCGTTCGCTGTCGTCTGCCTGGGCCTCGCCGCGCGAACCTACGCCCGCAACTTCGACTGGCAGGACGAGCGCAGTCTCTGGACCGCCGCCGTCCAAGCCGCTCCCGCCAGCCAAAAGGCCCACAGCAACCTCGCCGGCCTTCTCCTCAATGACCCTCATCCCGATTTCCCCGCCGCCACGCGCGAAGTCGAACAGGCGCTCGGCATTGTGGACAACCTGCCCGATAACCTTAGCGTCTCCTCCATCTATGCCAACGCCGGCAAGTGCTACCGCCTTTCCGGCGATTTGCCGAAAGCCCTCGCCGTCCTCCTCCGCGGCCGCAGAGTCGATGAAGCCTGGAACCAGGCTTTCCAGGAACGCAACCGCCTGGACGGCAAGTCCGTCAGCGCCGTGGGAACGCCCCGCCTCTATTTGGACCTCGGCCGCGTCTACCTCAGCCTCGGCCAACCCGACAAGGCCATCGAAGCTCTGCTCGCCGGCCGCCTCATCCACCCCGAGCCTGACTTCTTCGAGTGGATCGCCCAGGCCTACCACGCCCTCGGCCAGCCGGACCGCGAAGTCACCACTCTCTTCGAAGGCGTCGTCGCCGACAATAGTCAGTCGGGGACTGCCTCCCGGATCGTCGATTTTTATCGCGAGACGCCCTCGCAGACCTGCGCGCTGGTGAATGATTCGCTCAATCTCGACTGCCCCGAAGTCCACACCCGCATCTGCGCCGCCGCGCACAATGTCGTGCAAATGTACCAGCAGATGCGCGATCCCGATGCGGCGGCGAACGTCTCGCGGGGCGCCATCCGCAGTCTAGGCTGTCCGGCCGAGTTGTCCAGGTAACGTCGCAGGCAAACCGAGCCGCGGCCGTAAGCTAAGGCAGTGTTAAGAAATAACAGTTTCACCGTCGCGGCAGGATTTCATAGTTCCACTCGCCATGAAACTCGTCGCGCCGGAGGTTGAT